>NZ_JBHWUW010000030.1:0-99272 GCF_042737245.1 Streptomyces sp. NPDC060002 | reverse complement strand
GGGGCTTGCCCGGGGCCCCGCGGACCTTGTCCGTGACCCGGACGCCGCCGAGTTCGCTGCGGGCCGTCACGGTGGCGTTGGCGCCTCTTCAGGAGCCCGGCGCCTTCGTCGTGGCCGGTGGCGGCGGCGCCCTCAGATGCCCTGCCACGCCGGCTTGTCGGCGAACGTATGCCGGAAGTACTCCGCGAGCTTCAGCTTGGACGCGGCGGCCTCGTCGACGACGACCGTCGCGTGCGGGTGCAGCTGGAGCGCGGAGGCCGGGCACACCGCGGCGACCGGCCCCTCGACGGTGGCCGCGACGGCGTCCGCCTTGCCGTCCCCGGTGGCGAGCAGCACCAGGTGCCGCGCCTCCAGGATCGTGCCGATGCCCTGGGTGATGACGTGATGCGGCACCTGTTCGATGTCCCCGTCGAAGAACCTCGCGTTGTCCACCCGGGTCTGCTCGGTCAGCGTCTTGATCCGGGTCCGCGAGCGCAGCGACGAGCACGGCTCGTTGAACCCGATGTGTCCGTCGGTGCCGATCCCGAGCAGCTGGAGGTCCACTCCGCCGGCCGCGGCCAGCGCGCGGTCGTACGCCTCGCACGCTGCCTGTACGTCGGTGGCCGTGCCGTCCGGCCCGAGGAAGGCCTGCATGCTGATGCCGAGCGGCTCCAGCACCTCGCGCCGCAGCACCGAACGGTAGGACTCGGGATGCTCGGCGGGCAGGCCCACGTACTCGTCGAGCTGGGCGATCCGCGCCCGCGCGGTGTCCACCGATCCGGAGCGCACCTCGGCCGCCAGCGCCTGGTAGACGGGCAGCGGGGTGGAGCCGGTGGCCACACCGAGCAAGGCGTCCGGCTTGCGCCGCAGGAGCTGCGCCATGGCATCGGCGATGAGCTCGCCGCCCGACCGGGCGTCCGCAACGATGACAACTTCCACGCTGGCCTGCCGTTCTGAGAGGGGCTCGGAGGGCCCGGAAGGGCTATGTGGTGGACTATGTGGTTTAGACCAATCTATGAGGTCAATCTAACAGAGTCGGCAGTGTCCGTCCTCGGGTGCGAAGGGGGAGGCGGCCGGCTGTGGAGCGGATCGCGGAAAATGCCCCGCGCAACTGGCCCCGCGCGGGAACCCGCACAGGCTAGGCTGCGTTGTGGATGTCAGAGCGTCCGCATACCCACAACGACGAACGACCTTCCCCGCATGGACACCCCTAGTGGTCTAGTCCACAATGGAAGGTAGCGGGACATAGAACTTCCGCCTTCCCCGCACAGGAGGGCGGACCGAGGATCCGGTGCTCTCTGCCCTGACTGCCCGGCTCCTCACCCTTCGGTCGACGGGACCGCACACCCCGCGGCCGATATTGCTCCGGGCTGCGGTGCCGGGAGGGCTGAGGGTCCCTCTCAGGCGCCGCGGCCCGCGGGTGTTTCCGGGACCGGGCCGCCTACGGCCGACCGCGCGCCGTAGGCAGGTTTAGGCCCCGCACAAACCCACAGGTACGCTCGCAGACGTGCCCTCCATGAACGAACTCGTACGCCAGCACACCGCACTCGACGACTCCGACCTCGAGTGGCTCCACCTGCTGGTCTCGGAGTGGCAGCTGCTCTCCGACCTCTCCTTCGCCGACCTGGTCCTGTGGGTCCCCACCCGCGACGGCACCCGCTATGTCTCCGTCGCCCAGATGCGGCCCAACACCGGGCCGACCTCCTACCAGGACGACATGGTCGGCCACCTCGTCCCGCGTGGTCGTCGTCCGCTGCTCGACGCCGCCCTGGACGAGGGCCGGATCGTGCGCGAGGGCGACCCGGAGTGGCGCGAGGAGGTCCCCGTCCGGGTCGAGTCGATCCCCGTACGGCGTGAGGGGCGTGTCCTCGGGGTCATCGCCCGCAACACCAATCTGCTCACCGTGCGTACTCCCAGCCGCCTGGAGCTCACCTACCTCCAGAGCGCCTCCGACCTCGCACAGATGATCGCGGCCGGCTCCTTCCCCTTCCCCAACCAGCAGATGGACATGGACGCGGCCCCGCGCGCCGGCGACGGCCTGATCCGCGTCGACGCCGACGGAATCGTCCAGTACGCCTCCCCGAACGCGCTGTCGGCCTACCACCGCATGGGCCTCGCCTCCGACCTGGTCGGCCAGCACCTCGGCCTGACCACCGCCGAACTCGCCCCGACCCGGGGTCCGGTGGACGAGGCGCTCGCCAAGGTCGCCAGCGGCTGGGCGCCCCGCGAGTTCGAGATCGAGGCCAAGGACGGGGCCATCCAGTTCCGGGCGATCCCGCTCAAGCCCAAGGGCACCCGCATCGGCGCGCTCGTGCTGCTCCGCGACGTCACCGAACTGCGCCGTCGCGAGCGTGAGTTGATCACCAAGGACGCGACCATCCGGGAGATCCACCACCGGGTGAAGAACAACCTTCAGACGGTGGCGGCCCTGTTGCGCCTCCAGGCCCGGCGCATCGAGTCCGAGCGCGGCCGGGAGGCGCTGGAGGAGGCGGTCCGCCGGGTCGGCTCGATCGCCATCGTGCATGAGACGCTGTCTCAGAACCTGGACGAGCGGGTGGAGTTCGACGAGATCGCCGACCGGGTGCTGGCGATGGTCGCCGAGATCTCGCCGGGCAAGGTCGCCGGCCGGCGCAGCGGACGCTTCGGCATTCTGGACGCCGAGGTCGCCACCCCGCTGTCCATGGTCCTCACCGAGATCCTCCAGAACGCCCTGGAGCACGGCTTCGGCGAGGGCGACACCGGCACGGTCGAGGTCTCCGCGGTCCGCGGCGGCACCACGAAGGAGATGCGTCTCCTGGTCACCGTCCAGGACGACGGTGTCGGGCTGCCCGAGGGCTTCGACCCGCACACCTCCGGAAACCTCGGCCTCCAGATCGTACGGACGCTGGTGGAGGGCGAGTTGGGCGGAACCTTCGACATGGTCCCGGGGCCGGAGCGCGGCACGCAGGTGATCCTGGACATCCCGGTGCGCGCGCAGAAGTAGCGGACGGGCGACGGCGCGGACGGGCGACGGCGCGGACGAGCGACGGCGCGGACGAGCGACGCGCGCGCATGGGGCGGCGTGGGCATGGGACGGCCCGCGCACGTGACGGCGTGGGCAGAAGGTGCGGGCGCACAGCAAGAAGCCCCGGACCGTTCAGGGGTCCGGGGCTCGAATGCTCGTTGCCAGCTTGTGCTGCGCATCGGGGGTACTGCGCGCTGCGGCTCGGGGGCGGGAGATGCGTACTCGCTGTACGCGCCGCCAAGCTCAGGCTCGCGGGGCGGGTGTTGTCAGGCGGTGGCCTGACGGGCCCGGTTGCGGGCGGCGCGGCGCTTCATCGCGCGACGCTCGTCCTCGCTGAGGCCACCCCAGACGCCGGAGTCCTGACCGGACTCGAGCGCCCACTGCAGACACTGCTCCATAACCGGGCAGCGACGACAGACGGCCTTGGCTTCCTCGATCTGCAGCAGCGCAGGACCGGTGTTGCCGATGGGGAAGAAGAGCTCGGGGTCTTCCTCGCGGCAAACGGCGTTGTGACGCCAGTCCATGGCTGCTACCTCTCCTTGGTATTACGTGCGGGTTGCTTGTGAATGTGAACGCTTTCACGAATCCCTCAACAAGTGAAGGGCCACCAGCCAGGTTCCCTGGCGCGGTCCTGTTGTTTGAAGAGGGGTTCCGGTGATCAGTGGATGCCGGTGTTGCGGGCTGTCCCGATCGCCACGTAGAGACTCGCAAACCTCAGCGGCGGATACAACCCCTTCCGGAAAGTTTTTTTTGATTCCTCGGTGTCGACTAGGTCACAGCCGTACTTCCATGGGGTGGACCCTGGTCTAAACGTTCGAGTGAAAGGACTTCAGCCCTTTCTGCTCACACAATCACACGCAGTGCACGGCGTACGCCTGTGAACGTCACGCTTGTTCGCAGCCCCAGGTGGTCACCGTCCATCTGAAGGGGCAAAGGGACCTTCGAATGCAAGGTGAACTGGTCCAGATCGTGCAGTGAGACGGCATGCCTGCCGTGCGGGCCCCGCTCGGGGGACGAAGTGAGCAACTGGGTGCCATATCGGGCAACCGAGGCCGTGGACAGACGGCTGAGGCCCAGTACGTCGAGCCCTGTATCGAACGAGGCCTTAGGTGACGCGTACACCGGGCGATTGCCCAGATAGGTCCACGGAGCCGTGTTGCAGACTATGGACAGCACCAAATCGGTCACCGGGTCCGCGCCCGGCCGCTCCAGGGTGATCGACCCGTGCCTGCGCTGTGACTCACCCAACAACTGGCGCACGGCCTGACGGATGTAAAGAGCGTGGGTGGATCTTCTGCCGCGCTCGCGATGCTGCTCCACCCTTCCGACCACCCCGGCGTCGAAGCCCAGCCCGGCGTTGAACGTGAACCAGCGCGAGGGCACCGCCTCGTCCTCCGTGCCCGGCGTACCCGCGGCGAGGCCGAGCCCGACCGTACGCTCTCTGTTCTCACGCAGGGCGTCCAGCAGCGCGCCGGTGGCTTCCACCGGATCGTTGGGCAGCCCCAGGGCGCGGGCGAAGACGTTGGTGGAGCCGCCGGGGACCACCGCGATGCCGGGCAGGTTCCCCGGATCGGGGCCGTCGTGCAGGAGGCCGTTGACCACCTCGTTGACCGTGCCGTCGCCGCCGAGGGCCACCACCAGGTCGACGTTTCCGCTGTCCGCCGCCTGCCGGCCCAGGTCACGCGCGTGCCCGCGGTACTCCGTGGTGACCGCCTCGAGCTTCATCTCGCTCGCGAGCGCGTGGATGAGGACGTCGCGCGTCCGTGCACTCGTAGTGGTTGCCGCCGGATTGACCACGAGAAGTGCACGCATGAGTTGCAGCGTACCTACTGGGTGGTACCGGGCACAGGCCGAGGTGGGGATCGGGTAAGAGATCGCGGGGTGAGCCTCGACACGAGCGCCGCGCCTGCCCGCGCGGGCGGCCCGGGGCCCGGTCAGGGGCGCGGGCTACCCTTCTGGGGTGAGCAGTGACCAGACTCCCGCCGTCCCGGAATCCGCAGAACCCCGCCCGCGCCGGCTGACGTACGCCGCCGCGCTCGTCTCCCTGGAGGGGCTGGCGCTGGTCGTCGGCGGGGTGTGGATGTTCGCCCTGGGGATCAGCGGCGACCCGGACGGCCGTCAGCAGGCCCTCACCGGCGGAGTCACGCTGATCGTGCTCGCGCTGCTGCCGCTGCTCGCCGCCCGTGGGCTGCTGGGTCTGCGCAGCTGGAGCCGGGGACCCGCCGTCATCACCCAGATCATGGCGCTGCCGGTGGCCTACAGCCTGTTGCAGGCCGACAGCATGGCGATCCCGGCGGGCATCGCGCTCGCGGCCACCGCCGTCGCGTCGCTCGTCCTGCTCGTCAACGGCGAGACGACCCGGGCCCTCGGGATCCGGGGGCCGGGCCGCGCATCGGAGTAGCGGCGCTGCTGAAGCGCTGTACCGCTATTCCTCGACGAGCAGTTTCTCCCGCAGCTGGGCCAGGGTGCGGGCCAGCAGGCGCGAGACGTGCATCTGCGAGATGCCGACCTCCTGCGCGATCTGCGACTGGGTCATGTTGCCGAAGAACCGCAGCAGCAGGATCCGCTTCTCGCGCGGCGGGAGGTCCTCCAGGAGCGGCTTGAGGGACTCCCGGTACTCGACGCCCTCCAGCGCCTCGTCCTCCGCGCCCAGGGTGTCCGCGACCGCCGGCGACTCGTCGTCGGTGTCGGGCACGTCCAGGGAGAGGGTGGAGTACGCGTTGGCGGACTCCAGGCCCTCCAGGACCTCCTCCTCCGAGATCGCCAGCTTCTCGGCGAGCTCGTGGACCGTGGGGGAGCGACCGTGCTGCTGCGACAGCTCGGCCGTCGCCGTGGTCAGCGCCAGGCGCAGCTCCTGGAGCCTGCGCGGCACCCGCACCGCCCAGCCCTTGTCACGGAAGTGCCGCTTGATCTCGCCGACGACCGTCGGGGTCGCGTACGTGGAGAACTCCACGCCGCGCTCCGGGTCGAAGCGGTCGACCGACTTGATCAGGCCGATGGTGGCGACCTGGGTGAGGTCGTCCAGCGGCTCGCCGCGGTTGCGGAAGCGCCGCGCGAGGTGCTCGACGAGCGGCAGATGCATGCGGACCAGCTGGTTGCGCATCTCCGCGTACTCGGCACTGCTGCTCTCGAGCTTGCGCAGCTCGACGAACATCGCCCGTGCTCCGCTGCGGTCCCCCGGGGCGGGGGTGGCCGGTGGTTCGTGCTGCGTGCCCGGCACGCTCTGTTCGCCGTCTCGCTGGTGCTCGCTCATTGTCCCGCCCGTCGCCCTCTGTCGAGCCCTCGCCTCTGCTCGGCCCGGGGGCGAGCCCCCGATCCGCCTCTCCCGAGGCGAGCCCTGCACGGCACCTTCCGGCGGACCCGCCTGCGCGGAGACCGAGTCGTCCTCCGGATGCGGCCGGGCCTGCTCCGGAATGCCGTCGATGCCGTCCGCCATGCGTCGGGAACCGTCCGGAGAGACTGGAATCTCGGCGTTCTCGGCCGGCAGCTCCCGTGTGCCGCGCTCTTCGTCCCGCACCGGCCCGTCCCCGTTCCTCACGCCGGCCCGGGTCCCGCGCCGCGTTGTTTGTAGAGACTGATCGTCACGGTCTTGTCCTCGTCGACGGCGGAGGACACCTTGCCCGCGAGGGCGGACAGGACGGTCCAGGCGAAGGTGTCCCGTGAGGGGGCGTGTCCGTCCGTGGTCGGCGCGGACACGGTGACTTCCAGTGAGTCGTCGACGAGTCGGAACACGCAACTGAGTACGGAGCCCGGCACGGCCTGCTGGAGCAGGATCGCGCAGGCCTCGTCCACCGCGATGCGCAGGTCCTCGATCTCGTCCAGGGTGAAGTCCAAACGGGCCGCGAGGCCGGCCGTGGCCGTCCGCAGCACCGACAGGTAGGCACCCGCAGCCGGCAGCCGGACTTCCACGAAGTCCTGGGTCGCGGGCTCGCCTGCGATCTGGGACACCCTCACCTCCAAGGTGGTACAAGCTTTCTCGGGGCCGAGGGTCGCCCCCCGGGGTAACGCGTGTGTGGTGCAGCGGTGACGCTATCGCGCTCTCAAGTTTCTGTCCCCGGGACCCCAACCCCCTGGCGTCACTCACAGTAAAGCTGTGAACACGCTCCGTGTCTAGTGGTCGGTCGGCCCAAATGGGAACAGGGCGCGCCGGGTTGACGTACCCAGGCGTCAGATGGTCGAACCGTACCCGCCGGACGGCCGGGACGTCATGGTCTCCTCATACGAGCACGTGGTCGACGAAGCACCAGCGCCAGTTCTCGCCGGGTTCGAAGGTCCGCATCACCGGATGACCCGACTCCTTGTGGTGACCCGTCGCGTGCCGGCTCGGCGAGGAGTCGCAGCAGCCGACATGGCCGCAGGTCAGGCACAGCCGGAGTTGCACCGGGTGGGTGCCGTCCCGCAGGCACTCCGGACACGTCTCACCGAGCGGGACGGGTTCCGGGTGGGGCAGCGCGTCGGCGTGCGTGCACTGTTTCATGATTGCCAGATTACGACGGGCGCGCGGACGACCGCGCGGAAAAACGAGGGCGGGCAGGACATGGACGTGATGCCACTGCTGTTGCTGGTGGCCGGCAGTGCGGCGTTCGCGGCGGCGGCCAGGCGCACCCCGGTGCCCGCGCCGCTGCTGCTGGTGGCGGTCGGCCTGGTGGTGTCCTATGTGCCGGGGGTGCCCGACTACACCCTGGACCCGGACGTCGTGCTGCCGCTCCTGCTGCCTCCGCTGCTCTACACGTCGGCCACCGACAGCTCCTATCTCGACCTGCGCGCCCAGCTGCGGCCGGTGGCCCTGCTGTCGGTCGGATACGTGCTCTTCGCGACCTTCGCCGTCGGCTGGGCCGCCTATCTGATCGTTCCCGGGCTGCCGCTGACGGCGGCGCTGGTGCTGGGCGCGGTGGTGGCGCCGCCGGACGCGGTCGCGGCCACGGCGGTGGCCCGCAGGGTCGGCCTGCCGTCACGGATCACCACGATCCTCCAGGGCGAGTCGCTGCTGAACGACGCCACCGCGATCACCGCCTACAAGGTGGCCCTCGCGGTCGTGGTCGGCGAGGGCGCGTCCTGGGCCGGCGGTATCGAGGAGTTCCTGGTGGCGGCCGTCGGCGGGACCGCCGTCGGCCTGATCCTGATGGCCCCGCTGCACTGGCTGCGCACCCACCTCAAGGAGCCCCTGCTCCAGAACACGCTCTCCCTGCTGATCCCCTTCGTCGCCTACGCGGCGGCCGAGCAGTTCCACGCCTCCGGCGTCATCGCGGTGGTCGTCGTCGCCCTCTACCTGGGCCACCGCGCGTGGGAGGTCGACTTCGCGACCCGCCTCCAGGAGGAGGCCGTGTGGAAGATGGTCGCCTTCGTCCTGGAGTCGGCGGTCTTCGCGCTGATCGGCCTCCAGCTCCCCGTCGTCCTGAAGGGCCTCGGCGCCTACGAGGGCGTGGATGCCGCCTGGTACGCCGTCGCGCTGTTCCTCGTGGTCGTGGCGGCGCGCTTCCTGTGGGTGTACCCGGCGACCTTCCTGCCCCGGCTGCTGTCGGCACGTATCCGCGCGCGGGAGGAGAATCCGACCTGGCGGGGGCCGATCGTCATCGCCTGGGCGGGCATGCGGGGCGTGGTCTCGCTCGCCATCGCCTTCTCCATCCCGCTCACCGTGGACCACGGCCACGCGCCCTTCCCGTACCGCAATCTGATCCTCTTCCTCACCTTCACGACGGTCATCGGCACCCTGGTGGTGCAGGGGCTGAGCCTGCCGCCGCTGATCCGCCTGCTGAAGTTCCCCGAGCCCGACCCGCAGGCCGCGACGCTCGCCGAGGCCAACGCCCAGGCACAGGCCTCCCGGGTCGCCGAGGAGCGCCTGGACGCGCTGCTGTCCGACGAGCGCAACGCGCTGCCGCCGCCGCTCGCCGACCGTCTGCGCAGCGTCCTGGAGCGCCGCCGCAACGCCGTCTGGGAGCGCCTCGGGCAGGTCAACCCGGTCACCGGCGAGACCGTCGACGACACCTACCGGCGCCTCTCGCGCGAGATGATCAGCGCCGAGCGCGAGATGTTCGTCCGGCTGCGGGACGGCCGCTACATCGACGACGAGATGCTGCGCACGCTGCTGCGCCGACTGGACCTGGAGGAGGCGGCGGCGTTCCGGGAGGCGGCGTAGGTCCGTCGCCCGCCCGCCCGCGCCGTCAGGGGAACGGGCGGCCCGTGATCACGGCCGTCACGGTCGTGCCCCGCGGGAAGGCGCCCTCCTCGGCCAGGGTGACAAGGCCGTAGAGCGACTTGGCGACATAGAGACGTTCCACGGGCACTCCGTGGCGTCGCTCGAAGTCCGCGGCGAAGGTCTCGAGCTCGGGGGTGAGACGGGCGTATCCGCCGAAGTGGAAGCGTTCGTCGAGCCGCCACTCACCCCGTCGGCCGCCGAAGGCCTCCTCCTGGAGCGCCCGTATCCCGTCGCTCAGGAAGCCTCCTCTGAGGACCGGTATTCCCAGGGCCCGCTGGCCGGGGGCGAGGCCGGCGGCCAGGCCGGCGAGGGTGCCTCCGGTGCCACAGGCGAGGGCGACGACATCGGTACGGCCGCGCAGCTCCTCGCCGAGCGCCCGGCAGCCGCGGACCGCCGCCGCGTTGCTGCCGCCTTCGGGAACCACGTACGCGTCCCGCGCGCCGACCGCGTCCAGCAGCTTGCCGAGGACGTCCGGCTCGGTCTTGCGGCGGTACGTCGAGCGGTCCACGAAGCGCAGCCGCATGCCGTCGGCCGCGCACCGGGCCAGGGACGGGTTCAGCGGCCGGCCGGCCAGTTCGTCGCCGCGCACCACGCCCACCGTGGGCAGCCCGAGGAGCCGGCCGGCGGCGGCCGTGGCCCGCAGGTGGTTGGAGTAGGCGCCCCCGAAGGTGAGCAGCGTCCGCCCCGCCGCCCGCTCCAGGTTGGGCGCGAGCTTGCGCCACTTGTTGCCGATCAGCTCGGGGTGGATCAGGTCGTCCCGCTTCAGCAGCAGCCGGACGCCGTGCCGCCCGAACCGGTCGTCGGACACCTCCTGGAGGGGAGACGGCAGGCGGGGGTGGAGGTCGGTCACCCGCTCATTGTCGAACACCGTTCGGTGAAACGTACCTGTTCCCTGCCCGGCGTTGATCCATTCCCGCTCTTTCGGGTAATAGCACGGGCACAGACCGTGATGAAAGGCTTGCCGCGTGAACGAAGTGCACCGGCGCAGTTCGGCGCCCGTGCATGAATCGGGAGGGCGTTTCTCATGTCGGTAGGCGAAGAGGTCCGCGCGGATTCGGGCAAGCCGCAGCAGAGTCTCGGCACCGCGGCCGCGCGGAACCTGGCCACCACGACCAAGTCCGCACCGCAGATGCAGGAGATCAGCTCCCGCTGGCTGCTGCGGAATCTGCCCTGGGTGGATGTGCAGGGCGGTACGTACCGGGTCAACAGGCGTCTGACGTACGCGGTGGGCGACGGCCGCATCACGTTCGTGAAGACCGGAGACCGCGTCGAGGTCATCCCGGCCGAGCTGGGCGAACTGCCCGCGCTGCGCTCCTACGAGGACGAGGAGGTGCTCGGGGAACTCGCCCAGCGCTGTCGGCAGCGGGAGTTCGGCCCGGGGGAGGTCATCGCCTCCTTCGGCAGCCAGAGCGACGAGGTCCACCTGCTGGCACACGGCCGCGTCGAGAAGGTCGGCACCGGTCCCTACGGCGACGACCAGGTGCTCGGCGTCCTCGCGGACGGCGCGTACTTCGGTGAACAGGCGCTGCTCGACGCGGACGCCATCTGGGAGTACACGGCCCGCGCGGACACGGCCTGCACGGTGCTGACCCTGTCCAGGCAGGACGTCGAGCAGGTCGCGGAGCGTGCCGAGTCGCTGAGCGAGCACCTCCAGGAGCTGCGCGCGATCCCCGAGCAGCGCACCAACAAGTACGGCGAGAAGGAGGTCGACCTCGCCGCCGGTCACGCCGGTGAGCCGGACATCCCGCACACGTTCGTGGACTACGACGCCCGGCCGCGCGAGTACGAACTGAGCATCGCCCAGACGGTCCTGCGCATCCACTCGCGCGTGGCCGACCTCTACAACCAGCCGATGAACCAGACCGAGCAGCAGTTGCGGCTGACGGTCGAGGCGCTCAAGGAACGCCAGGAGCACGAGCTCGTCAACAACCGCGAGTTCGGGCTGCTGCACAACTGCGAGTACGACCAGCGGCTCCAGCCGCACGACGGCGTGCCCGGCCCGGACGACCTGGACGAACTGCTCAGCAGGCGGCGCGGCACCAAGATGCTGCTCGCCCACCCGCGCGCGATCTCCGCGATCGGCCGTGAGCTCAACAAGCGCGGGCTGGTCCCCGAGACGATCGACGTCGGCGGCAACCGGATCCCGACCTGGCGCGGGGTGCCGATCTACCCGTGCAACAAGATCCCGGTCACCGAGGCCCGCACCAGCTCCATCATCGCGCTGCGTCTGGGCCAGGAGGACCAGGGCGTCATCGGACTGCGCCAGTCCGGCATCCCGGACGAGATCGAGCCGAGCCTGTCCGTGCGGTTCATGGGCATCAACGAACAGGCCATCATCAAGTACCTGGTCACGGCCTACTACTCGGCCGCGGTCCTCGTGCCGGACGCGCTGGGCGTCCTGGAGAACGTCGAGATCGGCCGCTGGCGGTGACCTCCGCCACCAGGCGGCACCGGGGTGAGGCGCGCGAAAGGCGGAGGCCCATCGGCAGTCAGGGCGACAGCGGTCCGGGGCCGGCCGACGGGCACGACGCGGCGGTGATCCTGGAGCGCTCCCGGGCGTCGGTCGACCCCGAACTGCGCGCGGCCATCGACTCGCTGCCCGGCTCCATGCGCCGGGTCGCGCTCTACCACTTCGGCTGGCAGCACGCGGACGGCACCCCGACGGCGGGCAACGCGGGCAAGGCGATCCGCCCGGCCCTCGTGCTCGCCGCGGCCACCGCACTCGGTGGCCCGGCGGCCCGCGCGGCGGCGCTGCGGGCGGCCGCGGCGGTCGAACTAATCCACAACTTCACGCTGTTGCACGACGACGTGATGGACCGGGACACCACCCGCCGGCACCGCCCCACCGCCTGGACCGTGTTCGGCGACGCCGACGCGATCCTCGCCGGGGACGCCCTGCAGGCCCTCGCCCTCGGGCTGCTGGCCGCGGATCCGCATCCCGCGGCCTCGGCGGCCGTCGGCCGGGTCGCGGCCTGTGTGGTCGAGCTCTGCGCCGGCCAGCAGGCGGACACGGCCATGGAGAAACGCGGCCCCGCCGAGATCACCCTCGACGAGGTGCTCGTCATGGCCGAGGCCAAGACGGGAGCGCTGCTCGGCTGCGCCTGCGCCGTGGGTGCGCTGTACGCGGGGGCGGCCGAGGAGGACGTGGACGCGCTGGACGCGTTCGGCCGGGAGGCCGGGCTCGCCTTCCAGCTCATCGACGACGTCATCGGCCTGTGGGGAGACCCGCGGCACACCGGCAAGCCGGCCGGCGCGGATCTCGCCGCCCGCAAGAAGTCCCTGCCGGTGGTCGCCGCGCTGACCTCCGGCACCCCGGCGGCCGGCGAACTGGCTGAGCTGTACGCGGCGCCCTACGACCCGGCCGACCTGGACCGCACGACGCTGGCCGTCGAACGGGCCGGCGGCCGCGAGTGGGCGCAGGAGCAGGCGGCCGACCGGATGGCCCGGGCGATGCACGAACTGGCCCGGGCGATCCCGGACCCGGAGTCGGCGGGCGGTCTGCTGTCCCTGGCGGAGTTCGTGACCCGGCGCAGCACGTGAGGACCTGACCGGTCCGAGTACGAGAGGCGACGCAGGGAGCCGGAGCCGGACGTTTCCAGGGAAGGCCGACGGGTCCCGCACATCCCCATGGTGTGCGGGACCCGTCGCCGTGCGGCCTACGCGGGTCCCTCGCCGTCGTCCGGGACCACCGTCGCCACGATCCGCTCGACCAGCGCCTCCGGCACCCCCACCCCCGGCAGGACGCCGTCCAGGACGCCCGGCAGGGTCAGGTGCTCCAGGATCAGCCCGAGCATCGCGAGGTACAGCACGACGACGGTCTCGTCGCCGCCGGGCAGGCCGGCCTCACGGTGGAAGTCCATGCCGTGGACGAGGTCGCCGCGCACCGATGTGGTGAAGGAGGCGCGGAGCTCGGGGCGCCGGGTGGCCTCGAGGCGCATCTCCAGCAGGGCGAGGTAGCCGCTCCGGTCACGGGTCGCGCGGGCCATCAGGTCGTGCATGAACGCCGTGACCAGGGAGCGGTCGCGTGGCCGCGCCAGCAGCGCGCCGAGCACCTCGGGGTCGGGCGCCAGCCGGACGTGCAGCCGGGCGTCGATCTGCCGCAGCAGGTCGTCGCGCCCGGTGAAGTAGTTGGAGGCGGTGCCCACCGGCACCGCCGCCGCCGAGTCCACCGCGCGGAACGTGAGCCCTCGCGCGCCCTCACGCGCGAGCACCTCCACCCCGGCGTCCACCAGGGCCGCCCGGCGCTCCGGATTTCCGGCCATGCGGAACCTTCTCTCTCACTTGGCTCCGTTTCCCGGAACACGGGAAACCCGCTTGCAACCACTACAGGTGAAGTACTACAACTGAAGTGGTTCGGAAGTCAGCCTACGGAAAGAGCACCCACTTGCGAAAGCTCACGTACTTCATCGCCTGCTCCGTCGACGGCTTCATCGGAGACGTGAACGGCGACGCCGCGGCGATGTTCCCCTACGTCGACGAGGAGTTCCTCGGCTTCCTGAAGGCGGACTACCCGGAGACCATGCCGACCCACGGCCGCCGTGCGCTCGGCCTCGACGACCTGGAGAACAAGAGGTTCGACACGATCATCCAGGGCCGGGCCAGCTACGACCTGGCGCTCAAGGAGGGCGTCCCCAGCCCGTACGCGCACCTGCGTCAGTACGTCGCCTCTCGCACCCTCGGCGCGTCGCCCTCCCCGGACGTCGAGATCATCGCGGACGGCCTGCTCGACAAGGTCCGCGAGCTGAAGGCGGAGGACGGCGGCCTCGACATCTACCTCTGCGGCGGCTCCCGTGTCGCGGGCGAGCTGTTCGACGAGATCGACGAGCTCGTGATCAAGACCTACCCGGTCGTCTACGGCACCGGCATGCCGATGTTCGGCGCCGGCTTCGACGCCGCCCGCTTCACCTTCGGCGGGGTGCGCTCCTTCGGCAACGGCGCGGTCGTACGGACGTACGACAGGGAACGCTGACGTACGGCGGGGAGCGCTCGCGTCCGGGCCGCCCTACTCTGTAGGGCATGGACCGGGAACAACGCGTCTGCCCCGCCTGTGGGCAGCCTGTGCAGTCCGTCGTCCGGCGACACAAGACGCTGGGCGCGTGGGTTCCGCGCTGGGTGCCGGGCCCGTGTCACAACCCGCGGTGCGAGGCCTACGTGGAACCGGGCGGCCGGCACCAGGCCGCCGAGACCGGACGCAAGGCAGCCGAGACCGAGCACGACGCTGCCGAGACCGAAGAGGAACCCGGGGCCCCGACCGCCCCGACCCCCTGACCTCACCGAGCGGAGACCGATGACCAGCCGAGTGACCTTGATCTCACCGGCGATCACTTCGGCTCTGCGCGAGGCGCGATTCGACGACGGCAGCAGCGAGTTGGACGACGCCGGGGTGCGCCGGGCCCGGTCGGTCGCGGCGCTGCTGCCCGGCGCGGACCGCTCGGCGGCCTCGCCCTCCGCACGGTGCAGGCAGACCGCCGAGGCACTGGGCCTGCCCGCGCCCCGGATGCCCGCGCCCGCCGCTCTCGACGTGGGCCGCTGGCGCGGCCGGACCCTCACCGAGGTGACGGCCGAAGAGCCGGACGCGGTGGCGTCCTGGCTGGCGGATCCGGCACATGCCCCGCACGGCGGCGAGACGGTGCGGGCGCTGTGCGACCGGGCCGGGGCATGGCTGGAGGACATCGCCCGCGTTCCGGGGCGGGTGACCGCCGTGGTGGAACCCGACGTCGTGCGAGCCGTGCTGGTCCGTGCGCTGGGCCTGCCGGAACCGGCCTTCTGGCGCCTCGACGTACGCCCGCTGACCGCCGTGGACCTGAGCGGCCGGGCGGGGCGGTGGAACCTGCGGGTGGGCGCGCCACTGGGAGAGGGACCGTAGGAGGATCGCCGGTCGCCGGTCGCCGGTCGCCGGTCGCCGGTCAGTGGTCAGTGGTCAGTGGTCAGTGGTCGTTCGGTGGTCGGTGGTCGGTGGTCGGTCCGGTGGCCCGGGAACCGGCTCGTGGCAGCCCGCCCGTCTCCGCGTCGCGCCCGGTCAGGCAGTACAGGGCGCCGGTCGGGTCGCGCATCACCGTCCAGTGGGGCTGGCGGGCGACGAGGACCGCGCCGAGCTCCTCGTGGCGGGCGCGTACGGCGTCGACGTCCGGGCCGCAGGCCAGGTCGAGATGGGCGTGGACGGCGCCTTCCGCGTCGAGCCGCTGGAGCAGGATACGGACCGGCAGTCCCGGCGGCGGCTCGACCACGTGGAACTCGGGCCGGGAACCCGGCCGGGCCGACCAGTCGGGCAACAGGGCGCTCCAGAAGGCGACTTCGGTCTCGTACACCGACGGCGGGACGTCCACGCACACCTGGTCGAGACGGCTGCCGGCCACCACGGGCGGCCGCACGGACTCCCCGTGCCACGGCACCGCGCAGAACAACTGCCCGGCCGGGGAGCGCAGTACGGCCCAGCCGTCGTGCGCCGCGGCCGTCTCCGCGCCCCGTTCCAGCGCCGCCGCGACGAAAGCGGGCACGTCCTGGACGGCGAGGTCGAGATGCGCGCCGCCGTCGCCGTCCGCGACCGCCTGGACCTTCACACAGGCGTCGGCGCCGCCCTTCGGTAGCAGGGTGACGAACTCGCCTCCCTCGCCCCTGGGTTCGGACAGGGACGTGTCCGTGACGGTGGTCCAGAACTCGCACGCCCGCGCGAAGCCGCCGGCGGGCCGGTCGACGAAGGCGTAGGCCCAGCGGACCGGTCGGCTCATCCGGTCCGCTCCATGAACCGCAGCATGTTGCCCGCCGGGTCCCGGAACGCGCAGTCGCGCACCCCGTAGGGCTGGTCCGTCGGCTCCTGGAGCACCTCGACGCCCGCCTCCCGCACCCGCGCGTGCAGCGCGTCGCAGTCGGCGGTGGTGAAGATGACCCCGCGCAGCACCCCCTTGGCGAGCAGCCGGGCCATCGCCTCCCGGTCGGCGGGGGAGAAGTCCGGGTTCGCGCCCGGCGGCTCCAGCACGAGGTTCACGTCCGGCTGGAGCGGTGACCCGACGGTCACCCACCGCATCCCCTCGAAGGAGACGTCGTTGCGGACTTCGAGACCGAGCACCTCGACGTAGAAGTGCAGGGCCTTGTCGTGGTCGTCGACGGCGACGAAACACTGGTGGAGTTTGAGGTCCATGGCGTCCAGCCTAGGCGGGCCTGCCGCGCCGCGGGCGGGTGTACGTCCGGGCCACACAGGAGGGGATCACCGCGCCGGCCTCGTGCGACCGCGCCCGGTACGCGCTCGGGGTCTCGCCGACCAGTTCGGTGAAGCGGGAGCTGAACGAGCCGAGCGAGGTGCAGCCGACCGCCATGCAGACCTCCGTCACGGTCAGGTCGCCGCGGCGCAGGAGGGTCTTGGCGCGCTCGACCCGCCGGGTCATGAGGTAGCTGTAGGGCGTCTCGCCGTAGGCCTCGCGGAAGCTGCGCTGGAAGTGGCCCGGGGACATCAGCGCGGTGCGCGCGAGCCCGGCGACGTCGAGCGGCTCCGCGTACTCACGGTCCATCCGGTCGCGTGCCTGCCGCAGCCGTCTCAGGTCCTCGAGGGTCACGGGACCAGCATCGCACGCAGGGAGACGCCCGGGAGGGGGCGGAAAAGGAGACCGCACCCGGACCGCGGGGGACGCCGTGCTCGGCGCCCCGTGGACCGGGTGCGGACAGGTGGGCGTGGCGACCGGCGCAAGGGCAGGTCGGACGGCCCGGGCGAAGATCAGGCCTTCTTGGTCTCCCAGAAGATCTTGTCGATCTCGGCGATGAGCTCCAAGGCCTTCTCGCCGGTCTTCGGGTCCGTCGAGGCCTTGGCGGCCGACAGGGCCTTCAGGGTGTCGTTGACCAGCTGGTGCAGCTGGGGGTACTTCTCGAAGTGCGGGGGCTTGAAGTAGTCGCTCCACAGCACGGAGACGTGGTGCTTCGCGAGCTCGGCACGCTGCTCCTTGATGACGGTGGCGCGCGCCTGGAAGTGCGGGTCGTCGTTGGCGGCCATCTTTTCCTGGACGGCCTTCACCGACTCCGCCTCGATGCGGGCCTGGGCCGGGTCGTACACACCGCAGGGCAGGTCGCAGTGTGCGCTGACCTTGACCTTGGGGGCAAACAGGCGGGAAAGCATGGAGCGTTCCTTCCTCGTGATCGTCTTCTCAGGTGGGACATTACTCCCTGGGACACGGCTTTTCGCGAGTGCCCCCATGGGCGTAGGACAAAAGTCCGGGGTCAGACTGGGACTGGTGGAGGAACGGACCGGGGAGGTGCCGGCCATGCCGGAGCTGTCGCAGGAGACCGAGCGCGCGCGGGCCGCCGCGCTCTTCGGACTGGCCGAGGTGACCGGCCCGTCCATGGTGCCCACGCTGTACCAGGGGGACCGGCTGGTGGTGCAGTACGGCGCCCGGGTCCGGGCCGGTGACGTGATCGTGCTGCGGCATCCGTTCCAGCAGGACCTGCTCGTCGTCAAGCGGGCCGCGGAGCGCCGTCAGGGCGGGTGGTGGGTCCGCGGGGACAACACCTACGCCGGCGGCGACAGCACCGACTACGGGACCGTCCCCGACGAGCTGATCCTGGGCAGGGTGCGGTTGCGCTACCGCCCGCTGAAGCCCGGTCAGCGCTCGCCGCTGGCGGTGGTGCGCTGGGCGCTGTCGGCCGCCAGGCCGGTGCCGGCCGTGCGGTCCGCCTCCAGGCGCTTGCGGGCGCGGTAGGCGGCCACGTTGGCGCGGGTCGCGCAGCGGTCGGAGCAGTAGCGCCGGGAGCGGTTGGTCGAGGTGTCGAGGTAGGCGTTGCGGCATGGGCTTGCCTCGCACAGGCCCAGGCGGTCGACGCCGTACTCGGTGAGATGGAACGCCAGGCCCATGGCGGCGATGGCCGCGTAGCCCGCCGTCGCGTTCGACGGGTGGTCGGCCAGGTGCATGTGCCACAGCGGGCGGCCGTCGTCGTCGCGGAAGTCGTGGCCGGAGATCTGCGGGCTCACCGGGAACTCCAGGAGGAGCGAGTTCAGCAGGTCCACCGCGAGGGTCTCGTCGCCGCCGTCGGCCGCCTCGAAGACCGCGCGCAGGCGGGCCCGGACCGAGCGGAACCGGGTGACGTCCGCGTCGGTGGCCCGGCGGCCCGCCGACCGGTTGCCGCCGAAGAGGGCGCGGACGGCCTCGACCGAGGTCAGCGCGTCCTTGCCCCGGGCCGGTTCCTCGCTGTTGACGAGGCGCACGGCGTAATCCGAGTAATAGGCCAGTTCCACTTGTAGTCCTTACGAGGGCGCTCTAGGGTCGAGATGCGGGCGGGGTAACGGCCGTTCGTGCTTCCAGGGTATTACGCGACGAACGCGGCGGAGGGTTGCGATGACGGACGCGCAGACGACCACGAACGGTGCCACGACCAGCGCCATGACCGGTCCCACGAACGGTGTCACGACCGGCGCCGACACGACCGGCGTCGACACGACCGGCGCCGACCGGGCCGACTGGGCTGCCTGGCAGCGGAGCTGGGACCGCCAGCAGGAGTGGTACATGCCCGACCGCGAGGAACGCTTCCAGATCATGCTCGGTGGGGGTCCCCCCATGCCCTTCAGGCTATGGGGGAGGTCGAGGGGCTCGTCGGGCCCGCCCCGCGCGTCCTCGACCTCGCCTGCGGCACCGGCACCATCACCGCCCGGCTGCTCGCCCGCCTCCCCGGCGCGACCAGCACCGGCGTCGACCTCGACCCGGCGCTCCTCGCCATCGCCGAGGGCACCTTCGAGGGCGACGACCGCGTCACCTTCGTGACGGCGGTCCTCAAGGACCCGGACTGGCCGGCCCGCCTGCCGTACGACGCGTACGACGCCGTCCTGACCGCCACGGCCCTGCACTGGCTGCACAGCGAGCCCCTCGCCGCCCTCTACGGTCAGGTCGCGGAACTCGTCCGCGACGGCGGTGCCTTCATGAACGCGGACCACATGATCGACGACACGACGCCCCGGATCAACGCGGCGGAGCGCGCGCAGCGCCACGCCCGCATGGATCAGGCCAGGGCCGAAGGGGTGCTCGACTGGGCCGAGTGGTGGCAGCTCGCCGCCGAGGACCCCGTCCTCGCCGGGCCGACCGCCCGCCGCTTCGAGATCTACGGCGAGCACGCGGACGGCGACATGCCCTCCGCCTCCTGGCACGCTCGCGTGCTGCTCGAACAGGGCTTCAGCGAGGCTCGGCCCGTGTGGGCGTCACCCTCCGACACCCTGTTGCTGGCGTTGAAGTGACCGTGCCCGCGGACCGGCCGGAACCAGCCAGCCGGCGCTGATACGTCCCGAACGGCGGAAAGGGGCGGTACGGGAATCCCGTACCGCCCCTTTCTCGTTCCCTCGTTCGCCGTGCCGCTACAGCACCTTGGACAGGAACGCCTGCGTCCGCTCGTGCTGCGGGTTGGTCAGGACGTCGCGCGGGTTGCCGGACTCCACGACCACCCCGCCGTCCATGAAGACCAGGCTGTCGCCGACCTCGCGGGCGAAGCCCATCTCGTGGGTGACGACGACCATCGTCATGCCTGACTCGGCCAGGTCGCGCATGACGTCGAGGACGTCACCGACCAGCTCCGGGTCGAGCGCCGAGGTCGGCTCGTCGAACAGCATCAGCTTCGGGTCCATCGCCAGGGCCCGGGCGATGGCGACGCGCTGCTGCTGGCCGCCGGAGAGCTGCGAGGGGTAGCTGCCGGCCTTGTCGGCGAGGCCGACGCGGTCCAGAAGCTCCTTCGCGCGCTCCTTCGCCTTGGCCTTGCTGATGCCCTTGACCTGGACCGGAGCCTCGACGACGTTGTCGGCCGCCGTCATGTGCGGGAACAGGTTGAACCGCTGGAACACCATGCCGATGTCCCGTCGCTTCAGCGCGACCTCGCTGTCCTTGAGCTCGTACAGCTTGTCGCCCTTCTGGCGGTAGCCGACCAGCTCGCCGTCGACGTACAGCCGCCCGGCGTTGATCTTCTCAAGGTGGTTGATGCACCGCAGGAAGGTCGACTTGCCGGAGCCGGAGGGGCCGATGAGGCAGAACACCTCGCCGTTCTTGACCTCCAGGTCGATGCCCTTGAGGACCTCGACCGCGCCGAAGGACTTGTGAACGCCCTCGGCCTTCACCATCGCGGTCATGACGCACTCCTTTCGCGGCCGATCGAGAGCAGGTTCGCCCGGATCTTCTGGAAGACCGTGGGCGGGAGGCTGCGGCTCGAACCGCGGGCGTAGTACCGCTCCAGGTAGTACTGGAAGACGCTGAAGATGCTGGTCATGACCAGGTACCAGATGGAGGCGACGAACAGCAGCTCCATCACGGCGAACGACGAGGAGCCGATCACCGAGGTCGAGCGCAGCAGTTCGTTGTACGTCACCACGTACACCAGCGACGAGGTCTTCAGCATGTTGATGAACTCGTTGCCGGTCGGCGGCACGATCACCCGCATCGCCTGCGGGATGACGATCCGGCGCAGCGTCTTGCCGTGGCTCATGCCGAGCGCGTGCGAGGCCTCGGTCTGTCCCTCGTCCACGGCCAGCAGGCCGGCCCGGCAGATCTCCGCCATGTACGCGGCCTCGTTCAGACCGAGTCCGAGCAGGGCGCACATGAACGGCGTCATGACGTCCGTCATCTCGTCCTTGTAGATCGGACCGAGGTTCAGGACGGGGAAGATCAGCGCCAGGTTGAACCACATCAGCAACTGCACGTACACCGGGGTGCCGCGGAAGAACCAGATGTACAGCCAGGCGACCGTGCTGGTCACCGGGTTCTTCGACAGCCGCATCACGGCCAGCAGCACACCCAGGACCACGCCCAGGACCATGGACAGGACGCTGATCAGCAGGGTGCGCCCGGCGCCCGCGATGACGGTCGAGTTGAACAGCTGGTCGCCGACCGTGTCCCACTGGATGTCGCCGTTCGCGAAGGCGTTGACCACCAGCGCCAGGAGCACGATGACGATCACGGCGCTGACCCAGCGGCCGTAGTGGCGTACCGGGATGGCCTTGATGGCCTCCGGCGGGCCGGAGAACCCGGAGTCCTCGGCCACCGGCGGGGTGTCCTCGGGTGGTGCGCCGCCCGAGGCGGACTTGTCGAGCTTGTCAGTCATGGGGACTGCCCTTCGAAGACTTCAAGAGGTGCGGGTGGATCACTTGCCGCCGTTGATCGCGGAGGCCTTGATCGCGCCGCTCTCGGCGCCCCACTTCTCCAGCACCTTCTGGTAGGAGCCGTCCTTGATGATCGCGTCGACGGCCTCCTTCAGGGCGTCACGCAGCTGGGTGTTCTTCTTGTTGACGACGATGCCGAACGGAGCGGCCTCGTACTGCTTGTCGAGGACCTCGAAGGTGTTGCCGTTGCCCGCCTTGCGCGCCATGTCCACGGCCACCGGGTAGTCGTTGACGCCGGCCACGGCGCCGCCGGACTTCACGCGGGTCTGGGCCTCGGTGTCGTTCTCGAAGGACTCGATCTTGAGGGCCTTCTTGCCGCCCTCCGTACACGTCTTGGACTGCGCCTTGAGGGCCTCTTCGTAGGTGGTGCCCCGCTGCACCGCGACCGTCTGACCACAGAGGTCGTCGATGGTCTTGATGCCCTTGGGGTTGCCCTTCTGGACGTAGATGGCCGTGCCGGCGGTGAAGTAGTCGACGAAGTCGACGCCCGTGCCGAGCTTCTTGCCGCTGTCGTCCAGGCCCTCCTGGCGCTGCTTGTTGTCCGTGATCGACGACATGGCGACGTCGTAGCGGCCGGTGTTGACCGCCGTGATCAGGGTGTCGAAGCCACCCGAGGTGAACTGGAAGTCGACGCCGAGCTGCTTGCCGAGCGCGGCGGCGACGTCGGGGTCGACGCCCACGATCTTGCCGCCCTCGACGGACTCCATCGGGGCGTACTCGGCGTTGGTGCCGACCTTGATGACACCCGCCTTCTGGATGTCGGCCGGGAGCTTCGAGAAGAGGGGAGCCTTGTCGGAGCCGCTCGACGACTCGGAGGAGCTGCCGCCGCCCTCGGTCTGGTCGCCGCAGGCGGTGAGCAGCAAGGCGCCCGCGACCGCGAGGGAGCCGACCGCTGCCAGGCGGGTTCGCGCGGCGGTCGTGCGTCGGGTGGAGCTTGCGGTCATGGTGGATTCCTCCGGCGGGTGGATGGAGATGCCGATGGGTCGACAAATGCCGATGAGTCGACGACAACACACACCTTCGGGTGTCGCGACCTCGTGTGATTACGGCATCTTGCCATTCGGACTACGCCATTCAGGGGGCCAGTCATGTCAAAATCGGATAACGGGCGACCCCCGAACCGCATCAGTCCGGTACATCACGACCGGGCGGAGCCGGACCATCTGCGGGAATCTCCCGTTCCGGCCGAAAGATCTTCGGTTGATCTCATGATGCGCTCGCTCGGCGGGCGCCCTGTTCTTCGACTTGAGTCCGTGTCAAGGGTTCTCGGGAGCTTGGCGAGACTTCGCGCATGAGTCATGTCACTCAAGGTGACCGCTGTCCAAGGTCCACAGAGTGAGCCATGTGACCTTGCACGGAATGGACTCGTCGGCTGTGGTCTCCGTCCGGTAAGAAGGATTTTTACACCCCTCATCCGGGGCTCAGGGCGCGTGTGCGGCGCGCCCGACGCGCAGGCGCCCGTTACGCATCACCTCTGGGGCCCGCGCGATGCCCGCCCACTTCTCAATCAGGAGTGGCCACCCTCAAACCATGCAGACCTAAGGGGTAAGACACAGTGGCAGCGGAGATCGTCAATCCTCGCAGCGAGAGCGCCGACCGAACGGGCCAGGAGGGCAGTGCGGAGCCCCTCGACTCGTTCGACCCGGTGTTCGCGCTGCACCGCGGCGGAAAGATGGCCGTGCAGGCCACCGTCCCGGTTCGCGACAAGGACGACCTGTCCCTCGCCTACACTCCCGGCGTCGCGCGCGTGTGCACCGCGATCGCGGAGCGTCCGGAGCTGGTGAACGACTACACGTGGAAGTCGTCCGTCGTCGCCGTCGTCACCGACGGCACGGCCGTGCTCGGGCTCGGTGACATCGGCCCGGAGGCCTCCCTCCCGGTCATGGAAGGCAAGGCGATTCTGTTCAAGCAGTTCGGCGGTGTGGACGCGGTTCCGCTCGCGCTCGCCTGCACGGACGTGGACGAGATCATCGAGACCGTGGTGCGCCTCGCGCCCTCGTTCGGCGGTGTGAACCTGGAGGACATCTCGGCGCCGCGCTGCTTCGAGATCGAGCGCCGGCTCCAGGACGCGCTCGACATCCCGGTCTTCCACGACGACCAGCACGGCACGGCGATCGTGACGCTGGCGGCGCTGCGCAACGCCGCGCGGCTGAGCGGCCGGGGCATCGGCGAGCTGCGCGTGGTCATCTCGGGCGCCGGCGCGGCCGGTGTCGCCATCGCCAAGATGCTGGTGGAGGCCGGCATCGGGGACGTCGCGGTCACCGACCGCAAGGGCATCGTCTCGGCGGACCGCGAGGACCTCACCGACGTCAAGCGTGAGGTGGCCGGGTTCACCAACAAGGCCGGGCTGAGCGGCTCGCTGGAGCAGGCGCTGGCCGGCGCCGACGTCTTCATCGGCGTCTCCGGCGGTACGGTCCCGGAGGAGGCGGTGGCCTCGATGGCGAAGGGCGCGTTCGTCTTCGCGATGGCCAACCCCACCCCCGAGGTGCACCCGGACGTCGCCCACAAGTACGCGGCCGTCGTCGCGACCGGGCGGTCGGACTTCCCCAACCAGATCAACAACGTGCTGGCGTTCCCGGGGATCTTCGCGGGCGCGCTTCAGGTGCGGGCGTCCCGGATCACCGAGGGCATGAAGATCGCGGCGGCCGAGGCGCTGGCGGGGGTCGTCGGTGACGATCTCGCGGCGGACTACGTGATTCCGTCGCCGTTCGACGAGCGGGTTGCTCCTGCGGTGACCGCGGCGGTCGCCGCGGCCGCTCGCGCCGAAGGGGTCGCTCGTCGCTGACGTGTTGGTGGGTGGCCCCGTCGGTTTCGGCGGGGCCACCCTTTTTTTGCCCACCCACCCGCCCGATCGGGTGATGACGAGGCGCCGTCCCCGGGGGCTGCCGCCCCCGTACCCCCGCATCGGCCCTGAACGGGCCTCGTCCTCAAACGCCGGACGGGCTGGATAGACCGGGCCACCGGTGCTCGATCGGTGCCGTGGGCGGCCTGGATGTACCGGGCCGGTGCTCGATCGGCGCCGAGGGCGGGCGCATGTACCCGGCCCATGTTCGACCGGCGCCGTGGGGCGGGTCGGTCTGATATGCCGGGCCGGTGTTCGACCGGTGCCGTGGGGCCGGAAGCGCAAGAGGGTATGTCTCACAGTGGCGTCCGGTTTCGCTTGCCGCCGGTGGACCCTATCGTCGGCTGCATGTTCGCCGTCTACGCCGCCCGAATCGACCGCGACCAGCCGCTTTCCGGCCTGGAGTTGGGGGAGCGCCCGGCCCCCGACGCCCGGCCGGGCTGGAGCACCGTCCATGTCAGGGCCGCCTCCCTCAACCATCACGATCTCTGGTCGCTCCGGGGCGTCGGACTCCCCGAGGGCCGGCTGCCGATGATCCTCGGCTGCGACGCCGCCGGGGTCGACGAGGACGGCAACGAGGTCGTCCTGCACTCCGTCATCGGGCAGACCGGGCACGGTGTCGGGCCCGACGAGCCTCGTTCCATCCTCACCGAGAGGTACCAGGGCACCTTCGCCGAGCAGGTTGCCGTGCCGACCTGGAACATCCTGCCCAAGCCCAAGGAGCTCTCCTTCGAGGAGGCCGCCTGTCTGCCCACGGCCTGGCTGACGGCGTACCGCATGCTCTTCACCAACGCGGGTGTACGGCCCGGTGACTCCGTCCTCGTCCAGGGTGCCGGCGGCGGTGTCGCCACGGCGGCCATCGTGCTGGGCCGGGCGGCCGGGCTGCGGGTCTTCGCCACCAGCAGGGACGAGGCCAGGCGGAAGCGGGCCCTGGAGCTCGGCGCCGTCGAGGCGGTGGAGCCGGGTGCCCGGCTGCCGCAGCGGGTGGACGCCGTCATCGAGACCGTCGGCGCGGCCACCTGGTCGCACTCGGTGAAGTCCCTGCGGCCCGGCGGCACGCTCGTCATCTCCGGCGCCACCAGCGGTGACCGGCCCTCGCACGCCGAGCTGACCCGGATCTTCTTCCTGGAGCTGAAGGTCGTCGGCTCCACGATGGGCACCAAGGACGAACTGGAGGACCTGCTCTCCTTCTGTGCCGCCACCGGCGTACGCCCCGTCATCGACGAGGTGCTGCCGCTCGACCGGGCCCGCGAGGGCTTCGAACGGCTCGCGTCCGGCGATCAGTTCGGCAAGATCGTGCTCACCGGCGGCTGAGTCCGCGGCCGCGGCCGCGCTTTCCGCTACGGCTGTCGGGTCAGTGCTACGGCTGTCAGGTTGGTGCCACGGCTGTCAGGCGGGTCCGGAGGTCCGGACCCGCCTTTCGCGTGCCGCTCACGTCAACTTTGGTTGACATGCCGGATGCGTCAACGTAGGTTGACGTCATGACCGAAGCAACGGATCTCGCCGAGCGCGCCGGAGACCGCGATCCACGGGTCGGGCTGCGCGCCGTCGCCGCACTGCGCCGGCTGCTGGAGCAACTGGAGGCGGTGCAGGTGCGCAGTGCGCGCAACCAGGGCTGGTCGTGGCAGGAGATCGCCGCGGAGCTCGGAGTCAGCAGGCAGGCCGTGCACAAGAAGTACGGGAGGCATTGATGTTCGAGCGGTTCACGAAGGACGCCCGTGCCGTGGTCGAGGGCGCGGTGGCACACGCCGAGCGGGAGGGGGCGACGCGGGTCGAGGAGACACATGTGCTGCTCTCCCTGCTCGACCGTGAGGGCAGTCGCGGTTCCTTCGCGCTGGCCTCGCTCGGTCTGCCGCCCGGTGGGCGGGCGGGGCCGGTGCGGGACCTGGACGAGACGCGCCGCCGCGGCGGACTCTCCCGGGCCGACGCGGACGCCCTGTCCGGGCTGGGCATCGACCTGTCGCAGATCGTGTCCCGGGTCGAGGAGACGCACGGCGAAGGAGCGCTTGCCGCCGCCGGCCGGGGTGGCCTCTTCGGCGGACGGTCCGGGCGGCGGCCGTTCAGCCGCGGGGCCAAGGACCTGCTCACCGGGACCCTGCGCGTCGCCGTCGCCCACGGCGAACGCCACATCGGCGACGAGCATCTGCTGATCGCCCTCACCGCTCGCCGTGGCGTCGCCTCGGAGATCCTCGCCGACCACGGTGTCACGCACGCGTCCCTCACCCGGGTGCTGTACGGCGACAGCCGAGGAGGCGAGCCCGGGACCGCGACCGAGGCCAAGGCCGGCTGAGCGGGCCTGACAGCCGCTCGCCGCTTGCCGGCTGCCAGCTGCCGCCTGCCGCCTGTCCGCCTGCCGCCTGTCCGCCTTGTGCCGGCCGGGAGCGTCAGGGCTTCGGCGCTCGCAGGATCACCCCGATGTGTGCCGCCGCCGTGGACAGGTGGCGGCGCGCTTCGCGGAGTTGGTCTCCGGTGACGCCGTGGTCGCGGGCCGCGTCGCGGATGTCGTCCCGGAAGCGGTCGAGCAGTCGGTCCAGATCGCGGGCGGGGTCGCCGCCGGTGTCCTCGTGGGCCCAGGCCGGTTCGTACTCGGCGGGGAAGTCCTCCGGGGTGCGGGAGTATTCGGCGGCGCGGGAGCCCTCCGCTGTGCGGGAGTCCTCGGGGTGCGGGGGTGCTGTCGGGCCCGCCGCCGTCGGGCCGCCCGTCGTCGCCGAGCCCGCCGAGCCCGTCGTGCCGGTGCGGCCGAAGCCGAAGTCCCTGCCGTACTCCCTGCCGAAGTCCCCGAACTCCTTGGCGAGTTCCGTCAGGCCCTCGCGGACGCCGGTCGGCCAGTCGCCCCGGGAGAAGTGGTCCTGGACCTGTTCCTGGACCCGGCGGGCGATGCGCTGCACCTCTTCCTGGGCCTGGGTGCTGGCCCGTTCCTGCGCCTCCTTGGCCTGGCGGCGGGCCCGCTGGGCCTCCTCGCGGGCGCGGCGGCTCTCGTCCTTGGCCCGGCGCGCCTGTTCCTTCCACTCCTGCTTGACGCGGCGCATCTCCTCCTTGGCGGCGCGCCACGACTCCTTGTCGCCGTACTCCCCGTCTTCCCTGTGCTCGCCCTGGTCGGTGGAGCCCGCCCCGGTGCCCTGGCGGGCCTCGGTGGCCGCCGCTCGCATCTCGCGCCGCAGATCGCCCGCCGCACCGCGTACGTCGGCCCGGATCTCGGCGGCCAGCTCGGCGACCGACTCGCGGATCTCCAGCTCCAGGTCGACCAGTTCGCCGCTGCGGTCCGCCAGTTCGGCCCGGCCCGCGTCGGTGATGGCGTAGACCTTGCGGCCACCCTCGGTGGTGTGGGTGACCAGGCCCTCGGCCTCCAGCTTGGCCAGCCGGGGGTAGACCGTGCCCGCCGACGGCGCGTAGAGCCCCTGGAAGCGTTCTTCGAGGAGGCGGATCACCTCGTAGCCGTGGCGCGGCGCTTCGTCCAGCAGCTTCAGCAGATAGAGACGGAGACGGCCGTGGGCGAAGACGGGAGGCATGTCAGAGCACCTTCTTGTCGGTCGTGCTGTCGGCCGGGTCGCCGGAGGAGCTCTCGCCGCCCGGGCCGGAAACGGCATTGTCCCCCGAGTCGGTGGGCCGGCCTGGACGCGCTTCACCCTCCGGAACGGCCGCCGGGGCCGGGGCCGGAGCCGGTTCCGCCGCCGCTGCTGCTGCCGCTGCCGCCGGTGTCTGCTTCGGTGCGTCGGTCGCCGTCTTGGTCTCCCGCGTCTTCCGCTCCTCGTGCGTCTTCCGCTCCTCGTGCCCCGCGTCGGCCGCCGGGGCGACCGGCCCGTCTTCCGCCGGGGGCCTCCGCAGCAGGGCGATCGAGCCGGTGACCGTCGTCGCCTTCAGGCTGCCGTTGCCCGCGCCCAGCCGGCCGGTGATGCGCTTGGCGCCCCACTGGCCGCTGACGCGGAGGTCCTCGAAGGCGTTGGAGACCGAGCCGCTCGCGGTGTTCGCCTCCACCCGCGCGTCCGCCGGATGGGGCAGCCGGATGGCGATCTCCCCCGAGACGCTGGTCAGGTCGATGGTCGTGGGCCGGCTCGTGGGATCGAGGTCGACGATCATCGACCCGCTCACGGAGTCGGCCTTCACGGAGGAGCCGGCCTCGACCACGGTCAGGTCGCCGGACACGGAGTTGAAGTGCAGGTCGCCGGTGAGGGCCTGGGCCTCCACACTGCCGGAGACGGTGTCCGCGCGCACCGGGCCCGCGAGCCCCACCAGCGTCGTGTCCCCGTTGACCCCCTTCACCTCGGCTCGGCCTTCGATGCCGGAGACCACCGCGGCGGCGCTGACCACGCCCACCTCAACGCGGGTGCCGGCCGGCACGGCCAGCGAGACCACGGCGCTGCGCCGCCAGCCCTTGCGGTCGAGCCACTTCAGGAAGCCCTTCCAGGGCAGATCCTCGTACGCCACCGTCAGATTCCCGTCGCGGTGACTGACCACCAGGGGCGGTCCCTCGATCCGCGAGACCTCCAGGCGGGCGGGGCCCTCGTCGGTGCCCACGACGTTCACGGTGCCGTCGACGATGCGCACGCGCAGTTCGCTCACGGGCTCGTCGAAAGAGAGCTTCCTCGGCTCGGCGACGGACCACTCGGACATGGTGCGGACCTCCTCCACGGCAGCGACACGACACGCCATATCGCGTCTCCCGTAAAACACGATATATCGCGGACAGTGAAAGTCAAGGCACCCGTTTCGGTGATCACCTCGTACACGCAAAAGGGGCGCCCCCAGGGCGCCCCTCCACGCGAACAGCCGTGAACCGCCTACTCGTCGTCCTCGTCGTCCAGCCGTGCCAGCCAGGTCGCCAGCCGCTCCACCGGCACCTCGAAGTCCGGATTCAGGTCGACGAACGTCCGCAGCTGCTCGGCGAGCCACTCGAAGGTGACCTCCTCCTCGCCGCGCCGCTTCTCGAGTTCCTCGATTCCGCGATCGGTGAAGTACATGGATCGTGCTCCGTGGGTCGGTCGCAGGGATAGGGATCCCCCCTCGGGGGAAGGACCCTTGTTCCCGCGAGGGGAGGAAGAGACCCGCTCTCCGGTGGGGAGGGGACAGGAAAAGGATAGGCGCAGGGGGGCGGCGTCCCGCGGGTCGCCAGGACCCTCGCGCGATCGGAACCCCGCGGCCGGCCCGCGCACCGAAGGGCGGGGCCGGGGGGCTGGGGACGACGGGGGAGTGCCATGAGTGGTGAGGACGTGACGCGGGTGGCGCGCATCGCGCTGCCGGACGGGACGCCCGTCTGGGCCCGGATCTCGGGGGCGGGAGAACTGGCCGCGCCGTCCGGGCGGCTGTCGTACAGCGACACCGGGTTCGCCGAGCGGGTGGAGGCGAGCGTGGAGAGCCTGCACGCGCTCGTCACGGGGGTAGCGCGGTCGCTGGCGGAGCCGCTGCGCGCGGTGCGGCCCGACGAGGTGAGCGTCGAGTTCGGCATCGAGCTGACCGCCAAGGCCGGGAAGGTCGTGGGCCTGCTCGCCGACGGAGAAGCCAAGGCCGGCATCACGGTCACCCTCACCTGGCACAGCGGGCCACCGGACCTCGACACACCGTCTTCCGCGCCCCCCGGCGCGGGCTCACGCGCGCGTGAGGGCTCATCGTCCGGCGAGGACGGGGTCCGGCGCGCGGGCGCGTCCCCCGGCGCGTCGATGCACGGGGGCGCCGACGGCACCGTGGGCGGGGGCGTGGAATGACGGGCGGGCACGCCCCGGGCGCATCGAACGCGTTCGATGCGGCCCGTCGTGCGCTGCGTGGACTCGTCGTGGCGGCGACCGTGCGCATTCATCGCCCGGTCGTCGGGTATGCCCTGGAGGAGCCCGACACGTTCCTCGGGAGCGGCTTCTTCGTCGCCCCGAACTGGGTTCTGACCTGCGCACATGTGGCTTGCGGCGGGGAGGGGGGCGAGGTCGCGGTGGTGTATGAGACGGCACCGGGGCGGGGCACGGCCACCGCTCCCGGCCGGGTGGTGGCGACCCTTCCCGACCGGGCCGACCGGGCGGACCGCGCCGGGCGGCCCCTGCCCGCGGGCAACTGGCCCGCCCCGGACCTCGCCCTCGTCCAGCTGACCGAGCCCGTCGACGACCACGAGTGCGTGTACGTCTCCGAGCGCCCGGCGGCCTACTACGGCGAGGGCCGGGTGCTGTACGCCGGCTGGACCGAGAACGAGGGCCGCCTACAGGTCCTGGACGGCACGCTCACCGTGCAGGGCACCATCGGCGGCTGGTCCTCGGACGTGCAGATGCGGCTCGGCGACAACGACCTGCCGTACGGCGTCTCGGGCGGCCCGGTGATCGATCCCGAGCGCGGCGAGGTGATCGGCGTGCTGAAGGCGCGCTCGGACCACCGGCCCGGCGGCACGTCCACCGGGATCGAGCAGCTGCGCACCCTGCGGGTCGCCGCGGAGGCGGTGCCGGCCGAGCACAGCGACCTCTACCAGGCGGTCTTCCACGCCCACGACCGCTACCACCGCGACCGGCAGCGTCACCCGGCCGCCCGGCGCCAGACCTGGACCGACGTACAGGGCAGGCTCGGCGCACGGCCGGGCCGCACGCTCAGCCCGGACGAGCGGATCCAGCTGCTGGGCCGGCTCGCCGAACTCCCGCCGCCCGAGAGCACCCGCGGCCTGCTGGACATCCTCGACTCCCTCCCCGACTTCCAGGCCCTCACCCCGCTGCCGGCGCCCCGCGGCTGGCGCGACGGCCTCGGAGCGCTGTACGAGAGCGCGAGTGACGACGGGGCACTGGAACTCGTCCTCGACTACGCGATGCGCGCGATGTCCGCGCCGCGCCCGTTCGTCGTGCCCAGCACCCCGGACGCCGAGAAGGCCCTGTGGGTCTGGGTGTGGCAGGCCGCGCAGCGGCTCGGCGCCCGCTACCGGTCCGGTCTCGCCGAGCAGCGGATCGACCGGCTGCGCCGACGGGACGAGGCGGAGCGCGACACCGCCGACACGGTCTCCGGCGGCATCCACCCGACGGACGGTCCCGGCGGGCGCGGACAGCACCGGCGTGGTGGGCCCCACGCACGCACGCGTGCCCGTTCCGTCGGCAGTGTGGCCAGGCCCTCCGCCCTGCTCGAACTGGTGCGGCGCGGCTGGGAGCCGGACCGCTGCGACTGGTCGGTCTCCGTGGCCGCGCCCGGCGGCGAGGTGGTCCGGCTGCACGAGGCCGAACGCACTCCGCTGGCCGACCTGCCCGCACACCTGGCCGGCCCGCTCGCGGAGGCCTTCCGGCGCTGCGACGAGCCCGGCAGGCCCGCGCTCCTCCAGGTCGCGCTGCCGCACGCGCTCCTCGGCCTGGAGGTCGACAACTGGCAACTCGCGCCCGGGCAGGAGCCGTTGGGTACGCTGCGGCCGGTCGTCGTGCGCTGCGCCGACCGCGACCTGTTGCCCGACGAGGCGTTCGGCGCGTTCGGCGGGCGAGAACCGGACGACGCGGCCGAAGCCGATGACGCCGAAGCCGATGACGCCGAAGACGCCGACGACCTGGATGATCCGGACGACCTGGACGCGGAGCGCCGGGCCCGGTGGCGATGGCTGCACGCGCACCGGGCCAAGGCCGAAGTCCTGGACTGCGAAGAGGGGTTGCGCAAACCCGTACCGACCGTGGAGCAGTTGCGCGCCCTGTCGCACGGCACCGTCCCGGTGCTCTGCCGCTACGGCGACCTTCGTTACGAGGACGACGCGGAGGCGCTCGCCCGGATCGTGCTCGGCGGCTACGGCGTGGCCCTGTGGCGCCGGCGGCGCGGCCGGGCCGACGCCGTCTGCGGGGAGTTCCACCGCGGCACGATCGACGGCATCGCCGAGCCACCGAGCGCGCAGCACCTGCCCGAGGCCGTGCACGATCTCCGGATGCGGCTGCGTGCGGGCCGCACGGAGTCGTTCTGGGCCGACGGCGTCGCCCTGCTGTACGACGATCCCCACCAGCCGCTGCCCGGAACAGGAGACCTGCTGGAGGCCCCTTGAGGCCCCCTTGAATCCACCCGCCCGCGGGGCTGGACGGCCCCTTACCAGGCACCTCCAGGATGGATAACGTGATGCACGTTCGGACGGCCGCGGCGGTGGACGAGTGACGAGGACCGGATCATGACCGAATCCAGTGAGTGGCTCATCTACCGAGGCGCCGGCGAACCGCACGAGGGGATCGAGCGGCTGCCCGATCCGCCGCCCTGGCGGGACTTCACCAGCCGAGACGCGGCCGGCTCCGGCGACGGGTCCCAGGACCGCAGGCTCGGCGCACACCGGCACCTGGCGGAACTGCACCGGCCGGGCGCCGAGGAGCTGGAGATGATCAACGCGGCGCTCTATCTGCGCCGCCCTCTGCTCGTCACGGGCAGCCCCGGCGCGGGCAAGAGCACGCTCGCCCACTCGGTGGCGTACGAACTCGGCCTCGGCAGCGTGCTGCGCTGGTCGATCGTCAGCCGTTCCGCGCTCCAGGACGGGCTGTACCACTACGACGCGATCGCCCGGCTCCAGGACGTGCAGATCGCCGCGCAGGGCGGGTTCGGGTCGGCGGCGGGCTCGCCGGGCGCGGTCGAGGGCATCGGCAGCTACATCCGGCTGGGACCGCTCGGCACCGCGCTGCTGCCCTCCGACACCCCGCGCGTGCTGCTCATCGACGAGCTGGACAAGAGCGACATCGACCTGCCCAACGACCTGCTGAACGTGCTGGAGGAGGGCGAGTTCGCGATCCCCGAGCTGGAGCGCATCGCCGACCGGCTGCCGGACGGGGAGGCGGAGGTGCTGACCGCCGACGGGGTGAAGGTCCGGGTGCGGGACGGCCGGGTGCGCTGCCGTGCCTTCCCGTTCGTCGTGCTCACCAGCAACGGGGAGCGCGACTTCCCGGCCCCGCTGATGCGCCGGTGCATCCACCTGGAGCTGGGGCGCCCCGATCACAACCGGCTCGCCACCTTCGTACGCGCGCATCTCGGTGACGAGGCGGCGCGCGCGGGGGACGATCTGATCACGCGGTTCCTGGAGCGGTCGCGCAGCGAACTCCTCGCGGCGGACCAGTTGCTGAACGCGATCTACCTCACCGACGCGGCCGCGCCGCCCAGTCGTGACCGCCTGGCCGACCTGCTCATCCAGCGACTCGACCGCCCGAGGTGAGGGCCTGATGCCCGACGCAGCGGCCCGCCACGGTCCGGTCCCGCCCGACGGCGGCCGCCCCGACACCCCGGGCGGCTCCCTCGCGCCCGTCGGCGCCTCGACGTCATCTCCGCGCGGCGGTGATCCGCTCGCCGAACTCGTCGCGCGGTTGCGTGACGTCGGGCTCGACCCCGATGTGCCGCAGCTGTGCGACGCGCTCTGGCTGGCGCGCTGGACCCGGCCGGCCCAGGCCCCCGGCCAGGAGGACCCGCCCGCCGGAACCGGCGGCCGGCCCGCGCCCCGGCCCGGCGGCGGACGCGGCCGGGACGGGGACGGACGGCCGCGGGGGGACCGCCCGGAACGGCCGGAGCCGCCGCCGCAGGAGGTGGGGGCCGACGGGCGGGTGAGCCTGTACCCGGTCCCGCAGGACGGAGCGGAGCGGACCCGCGGCGCGGGCCGTGCCGCCGCGCTGCCGGTGGGCGTACCCGCTGCCCCCGTGCTGCCCGCCCCGCTCGAACTCCAGCGCGCATTACGGCGGTTGCAGCGCTACCGGAGCCCCGCGCCGCCGCTGCGCATGCGACTCGACGAGACGGCGACGGCGGAGCGCAGCGCGCAGGCGGGCGGCCTGATCCTGCCCGTCCACCGGGCCGTCACCCGGGGCGACGCCCGGCTCCAGCTGGTCCTGGACGCCTCCTCCTCAATGCGTGTGTGGGACCGGCTGTTCGTCGAACTGCAGCAGGTTTTCGGCCAGTTGGGTGCCTTCTCCGACATCCAGGTCAGTCATCTGCACCAGGGTCCGGACGGTGAGCCGGCCGTCAGCCGCAGCCCCGACGCCTATGCGGCGCCGCTGCACTCCACGGACCGGCTGAGCGACCCCACCGGCCGCCGGATCGTCCTGTTCGTCAGCGACTGCGCGGGCCCCCTGTGGCACAGCGGCCACGCGCACCGGTTGCTGCACCACCTCTCCCGGCAGGGCCCGGTCGCCGTGCTCCAGCCGCTGCCGCAGCGCCTGTGGAGCCGCACCCGACTGCCCGTGCTGTTCTGCGAGTTGAGCCGCGGCGAGACGCTGGGCGGAGCGGCCGCGCTGCGCGTCCGCACTCCGGCGGGGGTCCCGGCGGAGGTGCGCCGGGGAGCGCTGCCGGTGCCGGTGCTGCCGCCCGAGCCGGTGGCCCTGGGCGCCTGGGCCAGGCTGCTGTCGGGGGCCGGCGCGGGCCCCGTCCCGGGGGCCGTGGGCTGGGTGCGCGCGGACCAGCCGGCCGCCCCGGCGGCGCGCGCCGACCGACGGCGCACGCCGTTCGAACGGGTCAGCAGGTTCAGCTCCAGCGCCTCCCCGGCCGCCGGACGGCTCGCCGTCTACCTGGCCGCCGCACCCCTGTGCCTGCCCGTGATGCAGCTCGTCCAGCGCACGATGCTGCCCGACTCCGGGCCGGCCGAACTCGCCGAGGTGCTGGTCGGCGGTCTGCTCACGCGCGCGTCGGAGGAGTACGCCGACGGGGGCGCCCAGTGGTACCGCATCGAACCCGACGTGCGGGACGCCCTGTTGTCCCGGCTGGGCCGCGACGAGGCCATGCTGGTGCTCAAGCACTGCTCGGAGTACATCGAGCAGCGCTTCGGCAAGGGCGGCCCCAACTTCCCGGCCCTCGCCCTGGCCCAGCTCGGCGACGGCGGCGCGGGCCGCCCGTACGCGCCCACCACCCAGCGCACGGACCACGGCGACAACGGTGACCACGACGACCACGGGGACAGCGGCGGCAACGGCGAGGAGACCCCCGTGCCCCAGCCCTTCGCCGAGGTCGCGGCCCGCGTGCTGCGGCGGTTCATGCCGCTGCCCGAGCAGTTCGAGAGCCCCGGAAGCCGGACCGGACCGGGACAGCCCGCGGACCGGCCGACGCACCAGGCGGTCCGCAGGGCCCGCGCGCTGATCGAGCGCTTCGACAGCGAGGGCATGATCCAGGACGCCATCGACGCGGTGCAGTTGCTGCGCGGCGCCACCGAGCGCGAGCGGGCCGCCGCGGACCCCGAACTGTGGGCCGAGTACGCGCACTGCACCCTGCGCCTGTGGGAGGTACAGGGCGGCGACGACCTCCTCCAGGAGGCCGAGGCGGCCGCGGAACGGGCCACCGCGCATCCGCGCCGCCTGCACGAACGGGCCGTACTGGCACGGGTGTTGCACGCGGGCGCGACCGACCGCAGGCGGCGCGGCGACCGCGCCGGCGCCCTGGACCTGCTGCGCCGCGCCGACCGCGAGTACGCCGTCGCCTGCGCCGCGCCCGGGCTCGACGAGAATGAGGCGCTGAAACTCACCCTGGAGCGGGTGCGCGCCCTGGAGGCACAGTGGCGGCTCGGCGGGGACAGCGCGCTGCTCCAGGGCGCCGTCGGCATGCTGGAGGCCTTCGCCGACGTCTGGCCCGACCGGCGCCGACGACCGCCCGAACTCCCCCTGGAGCACGGCCGGATCCTGCTGCGTCTCTCCGGCGCCACCGCCGACCCCGTCCAGTCCCGTCTCTACGCCGAGCAGGGCGCGCAGTCGCTGCGCAACGCCCTGGACGCCGGCGCGGAGCCGTACACCGCCGAGTCGGCGCGCGCGCGGGTGCGCATCCTGCTCGACCTGGTCGACGCGCTGCTCAGGGCGGGCGGCCCGCTGGACGACGCCCAGGCCCGGGTCGACGAGGCCCTCGCCCTGGTGCGCGAACAGGGCCGGCGCGCGTCCTTGCTGGCGCGGGCCGGCCGGATCGCCGTGGCCCGCTACGCCGAGTCGGGCCAACCGGCGGAGCTGGAGGCCGCCGCGGACCGCTTCGCGCAGGCCGCCCAGCGGATGTCCCGCGACGCGCCCGCGCACGCCGACGTCCTCGCCGAGTGGGGCGAGGCACTGCTGCGGCTGGCCGGGCTCCAGTCCGGGGCACGGGCGCAGGACGTGCTGTCCCGGGCGATCCGCGTGCTGCGGGACTGCCGGATGGAGACCCCGGCGGGCAGCCGTCAGGTCGCCCACCGGCTGCTGCTGCTCGGCCGCGCGCTGATGCTGCGCTACCGGGCCCGCGGCGACCGTGTCGACCTGCGCGAGGCCGAGCACCTCTTCGGCCTCGCCGCGGCGGACGCCGGGGATCCGCTGCTGGCCGCCCGCTGCCGGCTGGACCTCGGCCAGGTCCAGTTCGAGGCCTACCGCAGCCTGCGCCGCCCGGCCCGGCTCGACCTCGCCGTCGACGCCTTCCGGGACGCGGCGGAGGCGGCCCGGGAGGCGGAGGGGGTGGCCGAAACCGTTCGCCGGCGCCATGAGGCCGTCGAGTTGTGCGCGCAGGCGCATCACTGGCGGGGTATGTCCTATGAGGCGGCCGCCCGGCCGCGCGCCGCCCGCGAGGCCTACCGCCTGGCCCGCGCGGAGTGGTCGCGGCTGCCGGACGACCACCTGGGCACGGGTGAGCCGACGGCCGAGCAGACGGCGCGGCGGCTGGCCGCGCTGGAACGTGTGACATGAGCGGAGCGAGTCGGGAGGGGTGGGCATGGACGCACAGGACGGGTTCGCGGGGGTGACGGTGGCGCCGGAGGCGCCCGGTGTGGGGGAGCCGTTGCCGGATCTGCTGTCGCTGGGTCTCATGGAGCTGGGGACGATCGAGCATCCCGTGCTGCTGGAGCTGCTGGAAGAGCTGCGGGACCGCGCGGGACAGGCGAGCGAGCCGTTGTGGGGGTTCGCCTCGGCGCTCTGAGCCGACCGCCGTCGGCTCCACCGGACCCCGACGCGCGTCACCCGATGCGCGTCACGATGTCGAGCCATCCGATTCGCGTCATCCGATCGTTCGAAGTCGATTCCGGTTGCTTCTGCGCATGACTCGGACAACTTCGGTCGCGTGGGGTTTGTGACCCGTGCCCGCCCGGGAATGCGCCCCCACGGGGCTCAAGTGCCCAGGCATGGGGGTGCTGGAGTGTCCGAGCAGGCCTTCCGCCAGTTCATCGTGAAGACGCACGGCCGCTGCAACCTCGCCTGCACCTACTGCTACCTCTACGAGGGCCCCGACTCCACCTGGCGCACCCGCCCCGCGGCCACCGCCGACCACGTCCTCGACCGCACCGCCGCCCGCATCGCCGAACACGCCGGCACCCACGCCCTCACGGACGTCTCCCTCGTCCTGCACGGCGGCGAGCCCCTGCTGGCCGGCGCCGGGAAGCTGGCCCGCTTCACCGCCCTGGTGCGCGACCGCGCCCCGGCCGGCTGCACGGTCCACGCCACCGTCCAGACCAACGCCACCCTGCTCACCGCGCGGCGTCTCGCCGTGCTGGCCGACGCCGGCATCCGGATCGGCGTCAGCCTCGACGGCGGCCTCGCCGCGCACAACGCCCGCCGCGTCGACCACGCGGGGCGCCCGTCCTGGCCCGCCGCCGCACGCGGGGCGCTGCTGGTCGCCGAGCAGGCCCCGCAGGCCTACGCCGGCATCCTCACCGTCGTCGACGTCACGCTGGACCCGGTGGAGACGTACGAGTCCCTCCTCACCCTGCGACCGCCCGGCCTGGACTTCCTGCTGCCGCACGGCAACTGGTCCGCCCCACCGCCCCACTGGGCGGACGCCCGCCACGGCGAGTGGCTGTGCGCCGTCTTCGACCGCTGGTGGCGGGCCGGCCGGCGGGAGACCCGCGTCCGCCTCTTCGAGGAGTGCGTCGCGCTTCTGCTGGGGCTGCCCTCGGTCACCGAGGCCCTCGGCCTCGCGCCGTTCGACGCGGTCGTCGTGGAGACCGACGGGTCGATAGAGCAGGTGGACGCCCTGAAGTCCGCCTACGACGGTGCCGCGCGCACCGGCCTGGACGTCTTCCGGAACGCCTTCGACGAGGCGCTGCTGCATCCCGCGGTGGCGGCCCGGCAGGCGGGCGCCGCGGCTCTCGCGGACCAGTGCCGGGCCTGCCCTCTGCTGTCCGTCTGCGGAGGCGGTCACTACGCCCACCGCTACCGGGCGGGGCACGGCTTCCGCAACCCGTCCGTGTACTGCACGGACCTCCAGCGCTTCATCCGCCACGTCGCCGGCCGGCTCGCCGCGGACACGGCCGCGGCCGCCGTCCCCGCCGTTCGGAAAGGAGGCGCACCGTGACGAGGCCTACGGTCCCCGACCGGGCCCTGGTGGAACTCGGCCGCACCGAGGGGACCCCCGACACCCTGGCCCTCCTCGTGCGGGACCAGGACACCCGACGGCTGCTGTTGCTGCGCGCCGTGCTCGACGCGGCCGAGGCGGCGGACCCCGCGCTGTGCTCCCCCGGCCGAAAGGCCCGGCTGCGCGAGGACTGGTCCCTGCTCGCCGAGGCCGACCGACCACAGCCAGCCGGCACCGCCCACCCTCCGGGAGCCGCATCACAGGACGCTCGAGGGACGCCGCAACCCTGGCTCGGGGCGCCGCCCCACCCGTCGAGGGACACCGCGTACTCTCCGGGGGGCGCGGGGCAGGACCCGCGAAGGGTGCCGCACCCCCGGCTCGGCGCGCCGCACCCGTCGGGTACCGCGTACCGTCCGGCCGGCGGATCCCAGGACCCGCCGGGGACGCCGCGGTCCTCGCTCGGCGCGCCGCACCCCATACCCGGTACCGCGCCCCCGCCCTCGCCAGGTACCGCCCACCCGCCCCCTCCGGAAGCCGTGCTCTCGCCTGCCCGGGCCCGGCTCTTCCATCCGTTGACCGGGCCATGGGCCCTGAGCTGTCTGCACGGACTCGACGGCCGCGCAGGCCCCCCGGACGAGCCCCGGTCCCGCCGGCTCCGGCAGGACCTCGCGCACTTCAGCGCGATCGCCGCCGTGGCCGCCGCGCGCGCCGGGATCCCGTTCACCGTACGGCTGACCGCGTACGCCGGAGTGCTCACCCTGCCGTCCCTAGGCTCGCTGCGCACGGCCACCACAGGTGACGTCCCCGTCGACGTCACCCACCGGGAAGGGTGTCTGACGGTGCGCCGGCCCGACGCGCCGGACGTCGTCGTGCGTCTGGAGAGCGGGATCGGGGCCTGGTCCGGCGCGCTCGCCTGGACTCCCGTGCACGCCCTGCCCGGACTGTCCTGCGCCCAGGGCCCCATGCCCCTGGACGACGTGGATCCCTACCGTGTCGCGCCCGGCCCCCGCCACCGGACGCTCGGCGGACCCGCGACCCTCGACGACGGGGACTGCAAACGCTGGCTCCAGGCCTGGTCGGGCACCGAGGCCGCGCTGTGCACCGGCGGCGCGCACCGGGTGACCGAGGCGGTGGCGCTGCTGCGCTGCCTGGTCCCGCTGGAGCGGCCGCCCGGTGCCGCGGGACGGGACAGTTGCAGCGCGACCCGGCACGAGGCGTTCGGCGCTCTGCTCTCCAGCGCCCCGCAGGACGCCCTGGCCCTGGCCGAGACCCTCGTCCACGAACTGCACCACGCGAAACTGGCCGCCCTGGGAGACCTGGTGACGCTCCATCACGCCGGCCCGGAACCGCGCTACTTCGCCCCCTGGAAGACGGACCCCCGGCCGTACGACGGTCTGCTCCAGGGGATCTACTCGCACCTGGCCCTCGCGGACTACTTCCAGCGCCGCGCACTGCGCACCGCACCGCCCGACAGCGAGTACGCCTGGTCCCGGCACGCCCGCTACCGCGCCCAGGTCGGAGCGGCCCTGCCGGGACTCGTCGGCTCGCCCGACCTCACCGTCCGCGGACGCCGGTTCGTCGACGAGATGACAGCCACCTACGAACGCATGGCCGACCGTCCGGCGCCCCGGAACCACACCACGCGGGCCCAGGCGTACGTGAAGGCCGCACGCGCTCTGTGGACACAGCGTCATGCTCCCGCTTTGCCACGCCCGAAAGACTGAGGATGGCCTGCAAGGGGCCGTCCCGTGCGCGAAGATCGTCGAATCGAGGCACGCGTGGATGAAGTCGGCGGACTTACGCACGACGCGCCGAGGTTCTAGGATTTTGGTACTACGCGCTGGAGGCCGCTGCATGTCTGGAGCTCGTACGCCGGTGGGGGCAACCGGGAGAGGGGCCGCGAGGCAGACGGTCACGATCCATTTCGCGGGTTTCAACCGGGCCTGGGCGGCCTGGGTCGGGGACCGGCTCGAACGGCGCGGCCTGCGGGTGGTGTACCTGCGCTGGGACTCCCCGGCGGACGTCCCCCTGGCGGACCTGCTGCGCGACCTGGAACTCGCCGAGGGCCGCATCCTCATCGTCGTCAGCGAGTGGTACTTCCAGCTCGGTCCCCGGACGCAGGAGGAGTGGAACACGGCGCTGCGCGAGGTCGTCGCCCCCGACGCGTCCCGGTTCGCCGCCGTCTCCGTCACCTCGGCGTCCGTGCCCTCGGCGACCGCCGTCCTCGCCCCGGTCAACCTGACCAACATGGGAGCCGAGGAGGCCGAGCGCCGGCTGCTCGACCGGCTCGACCTGCCGACCGACCCGCTGCCCGAGCCCCTCGACGCGGCGCGCCGCGGTCCCCGGTTCCCGGCGTCGATGCCCGAGGTCTGGGGCGGGGTGCCCCGCCGCAACACCCGGTTCACCGGCCGCGAGTCGCTGCTCAACGAGGCCTACCACGTGCTGCGGAACGCCGAGCCGGGCGCCGGCGTGGTCACGTTCCACGGCATGTCGGGCGTGGGCAAGACCCAGCTGTCCGCCGAGTACGTCTACCGCTTCGGCTCCGAGTACGACGTCGTCTGGTGGGTCAACGCCGAGAAACGCGTGACCTACCGTCGGCTGCTCGCCGAACTCGCCCCGAAACTGGGGCTCCAGACCGGCCAGGAGTACGGCGAGCGGCTGCGCGCGGTCCGCGACTCGCTGCGCCGCGGCGAACCGTACGGGCGCTGGCTGCTGATCCTCGACGGCGCGGACGAACCCGACCAGATCTGGGACCTGGTGCCGACCGGCCCCGGCCACGTCATCATCACCTCCCGCAACCCCGAATGGACCGAGCACAACAGCAAGCTGCTGGAAGTGCCCGTCTACGCCCGCGACGAGTCGGTGGCCTTCATCCGGCGCCGCGCGCCACGGCTGACGGAGGTGGAGGCCGACCAGCTCGCGGACGCACTGGAGGACCTGCCGCTGCTGCTGGACCAGACGGCGGGCTGGCTGAACGACTCCGACCTCTCGGTGCGCCAGTACATCGCCCTGCTCGACGGCGGCATCGACAGCGACGTGGTGAAGGTGTCGGCGGACTTCCCGCTCGCCTTCCAGACCGCGTGGTCGATACTGCTGAACAAACTCCGCGACACCGTCCCCGAGTCGGTCGACCTGCTGCGGCTGTGCACGTTCTTCGCACCGGGCTTCATCCCCGTCCGCCTGCTGCGCGAGATGTCCAGCGAAGCGCTGCCCGAACAGCTCGCCGGACTGCTCAACGACCCGCTGCTGTGGAACAAGGCGATCAACCAGCTCCGCCAGTACTCGGTGGTCCGCCTGGAGTCCCACGAAGCGCTCGGCGACGAGGCGGCCGCCTCCGGCGAGTCGCTCTACCTGCACCGCATGGTCCACCAGATCGTGCACAAGGACATGCCGGACACGGACCGCAAGGAGTTCATCGACGTCGTACGCCAGGCGCTCGCCGCGGCCGACCCGCGCCGGCCCACCGACCCCGACCTGTGGCCGGGCTACGCCCAGATCGTGCCGCATCTGAAGTACGCGGACGTGCTCCAGACCCAGGACCCGGCCGTCCAGCGGCTGGTCTTCAACTGCCTGCGCTACATGTACTTCTCCGGCGAGTACAACGCCGGCATCAAGCTCGGTGAGCGCGCGATGGAGGCCTGGCGCGAGCTGCTCGGCCCGACCCACCCCAGGATCTGGGAGCTGAGCTACCACTACACCAACCTGCTGCGCGCCGTCGGCGACTACGCCGGGACCGAGGCCCTCAGCCGCGCCGCCTCCGAGCACCTGAAGGCGGAGCGCGGACCCCAGGACCTGGAGCATCTGCGGGCCGCGGCCGGTCTCGCCGCCGACCTGCGCGGCCTCGGCCGCTACGACGAGGCACTGGAACTCTCCCAGTGGGTCCTGGTCGGATACCGCGACCTGCTCGGCGAGCAGGACTCGCGGAGTCTCAACTCGCTGAACAACCTGGCGGTCTCCCTGCGGCTGCTCGGGCGCTACCAGGAAGCCCTGGACATCGACCGGCAGACCCTGGAGTCCCGGCGGGTGCTGCTGCGGGCCCGTCACCCGTGGACGCTCGGCTCCGAGATCTACTACGCCATCGACCTGCGACTCCTCGGCCGCTACGCGGAGGCCGAGTCCATCCAGGCGAAGAACGTCCGCGAGAGCCGTCTCGTGATGGGCCGCGACAACCCGCAGACCCTCAGCGCCGAGCACAACCTCGCGCTGTGCCGCTACCGCCTGGGCGATCGGGACCGCGGCCGGGACCGCGGCATCGAGTGGGAGGAGCCCGGGGAGATGCTCTCCAGCGTGCTGGAGCGCGGTGAGCGGGTGCTGGGCGAGACGCATCCGCTGACCCTGATCTTCGCGACGGCCCAGAGCTGCTACGCCCGCGAGCACGGCGACATCGACCGGGCCCACGAGCTCAGCGAGGCCGTCGTCGCGCGCTACGAGGTGATGCTCGGCGACGGGCACCCCTTCGTCGCGGGCGCCCGCGTCAACCAGGCGCTGATCCTGCGCAACGTCGGCGAGCGGGAGGCCGGCCACGTCCTCCTGGAGCAGGCGCTGGCGTCGATGACCGAGGCGGTGGGCGAGAACCACGCCTGGACGCTGGGCGCTGCCCTGAACGCCTCGGCCCTGCGCAACATCGTCGGCGACACCGAGAGCGCCGCCGACCTCAGCCGGGACACGGTGACCCGGGCCATCGAGTCGCTCGGCCGGACCCACCCGCTGACCCTGTCGGCACGGATCGCGTACGCGGCGGACCTGCGCGGTCTGCGGGACCGGCGACAGGCGGAGAAGGTGGAGCAGGAGGCACTCTCGGACCTCGACTCGACGCTCGGCAGCAAGCACCCGCACACCGTCTCGGCCCGCTCCCGCAACCGCCCCTACTGGGACTTCGAGCCCCAGGTCATCTGACGCCCGGCCGGCCCGAGCACGCCGAAGGGCCCGGCCCCGGAAACCTCCGGGGCCGGGCCCTTCGCGTGTGGTGGGTGAGGACTACGCCTCGAACACCTCACGCACCAGCTGCTCCTGCTCCGCCTGGTGCCGCTTGGCGGAGCCGACCGCCGGGGACGAGCCGTGCGGGCGCGAGATGCGGCGCAGGCGCTCGCCGTGCGGCACGTCGGCGCCGACCGCGAGGTCCAGGTGGTCGATCAGGTTCAGGGCGATGAACGGCCAGGCACCCTGGTTGGCCGGCTCCTCCTGGGTCCAGAGGTACTTCTCGGCGTTGGGGTACTTGTTGACCTCCGCCTGGACCTCGGCACCCGGCAGCGGGTACAGCCGCTCGAGGCGGATGATCGCCGTGTCCGTGACGCCGCGCTTCTGACGCTCGGCCTCCAGGTCGTAGTAGACCTTGCCGGTGCAGAAGACGACCTTCTTCACGGCCGCCGGGTCGGTGATCGTCGAGTCGCCGATGACCGGGCGGAACTGACCGGTCGTGAACTCCTCCGCCTTGGACGCGGCGGCCTTCAGGCGCAGCATCGACTTCGGGGTGAAGACGACCAGCGGCTTGTGGTGCGGGTTGTGCACCTGCCACCGCAGGAGGTGGAAGTAGTTCGACGGGAGCGTGGGCATCGCGACCGTCATGTTGTTCTGGGCGCAGAGCTGGAGGAAGCGCTCGACACGGGCCGAGGAGTGGTCCGGGCCCTGGCCCTCGTAGCCGTGGGGGAGGAGGAGCGTGACACCGCTCGTCTGACCCCACTTCTGCTCGGCCGCCGAGATGTACTCGTCGACCACGGTCTGCGCGCCGTTGACGAAGTCGCCGAACTGCGCCTCCCACATCACGAGCGCGTCGGGGCGGGCCAGCGAGTAGCCGTACTCGAAGCCCATCACCGCGTACTCGGAGAGGAGGGAGTTGTAGACGTTGTAGCGCGCCTGCTCCTCGTCGAGGTACTGGAGCGGGGTGTGCTCCTCGCCCGTCTCGCGGTCGATGAGGACCGCGTGGCGCTGGCCGAAGGTGCCGCGCTGCGAGTCCTGGCCGGACAGCCGGACCGGGGTGCCCTCCAGGAGGAGGGAGCCGACCGCGAGGGTCTCGCCCATGCCCCAGTCGATCGTGCCGTCCTCGACCATCGACGCCCGGCGCTGCAGCTGCGGCAGCAGACGCGGGTGGACGTGGAAGTAGTCCGGGATGTTGACCTGGGACTCGGCGATGCGCTTGACGACCTCCGCGGAGACGGCGGTGTCCACCGCTACGGGGAAGTTGTCCTGCGGCTCGTGGGCGTCACCGGCGGCGGGCTGCGCGGTGGCCTCGCGGACCTCCGTGAAGACCTTCTCCAGCTGGCCCTGGTAGTCCTGGAGCGCCTGCTCGGCCTCTTCCAGGGTGATGTCGCCGCGACCGATGAGGGACTCGGTGTACAGCTTGCGCACCGAGCGCTTCTTGTCGATCAGGTCGTACATCAGCGGCTGGGTGAAGGCCGGGTTGTCCGACTCGTTGTGACCGCGGCGGCGGTAGCAGATGAGGTCGATCACCACGTCCTTGTTGAACGCCTGGCGGAACTCGAAGGCCAGCCGCGCGACGCGGACCACGGCCTCCGGGTCGTCGCCGTTCACGTGGAAGATCGGGGCCTCGATCATGCGCGCCACGTCCGTGGCGTACATCGACGAGCGCGAGGACTCCGGGGCGGCGGTGAAGCCGACCTGGTTGTTGATGACGATGTGGACCGTGCCGCCCGTGCGGTAACCGCGCAGCTGCGACATGTTCAGGGTCTCGGCCACCACGCCCTGGCCCGCGAAGGCCGCGTCGCCGTGCAGGGCGACCGGCAGGACGGTGAAGTCCGTGCCGCCCTTGTTGATGATGTCCTGCTTGGCGCGGCTGATGCCCTCGATGATCGGGTCGACCGTCTCCAGGTGGGACGGGTTCGCGGCCAGCGAGACCTTGATCTGCTCGCCGTCCAGGCCCGTGAAGGTCCCCTCGGCGCCCAGGTGGTACTTGACGTCGCCGGAGCCGTGCATCGACTTCGGGTCGAGGTTGCCCTCGAACTCACGGAAGATCTGCGCGTACGACTTGCCGACGATGTTCGCGAGGACGTTCAGGCGGCCGCGGTGGGCCATGCCGATGACGACCTCGTCCAGCCGCGACTCGGCCGCGCTGTCCAGCACCGCGTCGAGCAGCGGGATGACGGACTCGCCGCCCTCCAGGGAGAAGCGCTTCTGGCCGACGTACTTCGTCTGCAGGAAGGTCTCGAAGGCCTCCGCCGCGTTCAGCCGGCGCAGGATGCGCAGCTGCTCCTCGCGCTCCGGCTTGCTGTGCGCGCGCTCGATGCGGTCCTGGATCCAGCGGCGCTGCTTGGGGTCCTGGATGTGCATGAACTCGACGCCGGTGGTGCGGCAGTACGAGTCGCGCAGCACGCCCAGGATGTCGCGCAGCTTCATCAGGGACTTGCCCGCGAAGCCGCCGACCGCGAACTCGCGCTCCAGGTCCCACAGGGTGAGGCCGTGCTCGGTGATGTCCAGGTCGGGGTGCTTGCGCTGGCGGTACTCCAGCGGGTCGGTGTCGGCCATGACGTGGCCGCGGACCCGGTAGGAGTGGATCAGCTCGAAGACCCGGGCCGCCTTGGTGACGTCGTCGTCGTGGCTGGCGTCGATGTCCTTGAGCCAGCGGACCGGCTCGTAGGGGATGCGCAGCGCCTCGAAGATCTCGTCGTAGAAGCCGTTCTCCCCGAGGAGGGAGTTGGCGACGACGCGGAGGAACTCGCCGGAGGCGGCGCCCTGGATGACCCGGTGGTCGTAGGTCGACGTGAGCGTCATGACCTTCGCGATGCCGAGCTTGTTCAGGGTGTCCTGGCTGGTGCCCTGGAACTCCGCGGGGTAGTCCATCGAGCCGACGCCCATGATGACCGACTGGCCGGGCATCAGGCGCGGGACCGAGTGGACGGTGCCGAGGCCGCCGGGGTTGGTCAGGGAGACCGTGACGCCGGTGAAGTCGTCCATCGTCAGCTTGCCGTCACGGGCGCGGCGGACGATGTCCTCGTAGGCCTGCCAGAACTCGAAGAAGTTCAGCGTCTCGGCCTTCTTGATGCCGGCGACGACGAGCTGGCGGTCGCCGTTGGGCTTCACCAGGTCGATGGCCAGGCCGAAGTTGACGTGCGGCGGCTTGACGAGGGTGGGCTTCCCGTCCTTCTCCGCGTAGTGCCAGTTCATCGACGGCATGGCCTTGATGGCCTGCACCATCGCGTAGCCGATGAGGTGGGTGAAGGAGATCTTCCCGCCCCGGGCACGCTTCAGGTGGTTGTTGATGACGATGCGGTTGTCGAACAGCAGCTTCACGGGGACCGCGCGCACGGACGTGGCCGTGGGCAGCTCCAGCGAGGCGTTCATGTTCTTGGCGACCGCGGCGGACGGGCCGCGCAGCGTCACGAACTCCGGACCCTGCGCCGGCGCGGCCGAGGCAGCGGCGGGCGCGGGCTTCGCCGCGGCCGGCTTGGCGGCGGGGGCCGCCTTCACCGGAGCCGGGGCCGGAGCAGCGGCTGCGGGCTTCGGGGCGGCGGCCGGCGCGGGAGCCGGGGCAGCGGGAGCCGGAGCGGCAGGAGCCTGGGCGGCAGGAGCCGCCTGGGCAGGAGCGGCCGGTGCGGCGGGCGCTGGGGGCGTGGTGGTCGCTGCGGCCCCCGCGGCCGCAGTACCCGCCGGAGCCGAGGCGCTGGGGGCCCCCGGCTTGTAGTCGGCGAAGAAGTCCCACCAGGCACGGTCTACGGAGTTCGGGTCCTGGAGGTACTGCTGATAGATCTCGTCGACGAGCCACTCGTTCGGCCCGAACGCGGCAGCGGGATTCTTGCCCGCTTGGTCTGCGTCGGTCGAGATGCTCGATGCGTTACTGGGGGACTGTGGCGACACGGCGGCAACCGCCCTCTTCCGCTTCACAAGGTGATGGACAGCGGGAATAAAGGCTACGCCCCCTGGAGGGGAAGAGTCAGGCCGGGTCGGTGCATCGTCGCGTAAGTCACATCGGAACGTGCGTTTCGCGGCTGTAAATGGCGGGAAACAAGCGCGGTTGCGCGTCAAAAGGGGTGCGTTGGCGCAGGTCGCGCACGCTGAGCGTGCGGACCCGTGCCGACCTGGGACGGTCCGCTGCCTGATCACACGTGTCCGGCTGCGCGAACGTCGGTGGATCTTGTGGCTCCGGTTCGAACTTTACGTCAACTTGGAACGGAAGACTCTCCCGGAAGAGTGACAAGAATCCGGCAACCCCGCTCGGATTCGGCCACTCCGATCCGGCCGCCGTGAAGATCGACCGCCCAGCGGGCGATCGCCAGCCCCAGCCCCGTACCGCCGTCGCTGCCCGGCCCGTGCGGCCGGCGGACGGCTCCCCGGTTGAACCGCTCGAACACGCCGCGCCACTCCGAGCGCGGAATGCCGGGCCCCTCGTCCAGGACTTCGATCTCCAGCGACTCCGGCAGCGGCCCGCGCCGGGCCTTCACCGTCACCCGTCCGTGCGCGGGGCTGTGCTTGACGGCGTTGTCGATCAGGTTCGCGACGACCTGGTGGATCCGCTCCGGGTCCGCGTGCGCGGTCAGCTCCGGCGGGGACACGTCCAGGTGCAGATGGACGTCGGTGCGCGTGTGGTTGCCGCCCGAGCCCATCGTGGCGCGCGCCGAGGCGACCATGTTGGCCTCCTTCAGCACCCCGGACAGGTACGGCCACACCTCGAAGCGCCGCTTGCGCAGCGGGACGACGCCGTTGTCGAGGCGGGACAGGTCCAGCAGCGTCTCCACCAGCCGCCCGAGCCGCTCCGTCTGCTTCAGGGCGGTGCGCATCGTCTCGGTGTCCGCCTCGGCGATGCCGTCGACGACGTTCTCCAGGACGGCGCGCAGACCGGCGATGGGCGTGCGCAGCTCGTGCGAGACGTTGGCCACCAGCTCCTTGCGCTGCCGGTCCTGCGCCTCCAGCTCGTCCGCCATGACGTTGATCGTCTGGGCCAGGTCGCCCAGCTCGTCGCGGCGGTTCTCGCTCACCCGGCGGGTGTAGTCGCCGTGCGAGATGGACCGGGCCACCGTGTTCATCTCGTCCAGCGGCGCGGTGAGCGAATGCGCCACGAACTGCGTAATGAGCAGGGTGGCGATCATCGAGAAGACCGTGATGAAGCGGAGCTCCGTCTTGGTGTGCACCGCGATCATCGACAGCCCGGTGGTGATCAGCACCGAGATGACGACCAGCGCACCCAGCTTGGTCTTGATCGAGAACGGGCGTACACGGCCCCAGGGCTCCCCGGGGCTTCTCGGTCCGTCCGGCCCGGAGGTCATGGCGTCGGGGTCTCCAGTGCGTAGCCCACGCCGTGCACCGTGCGGATCCGCTCGGCGCCGATCTTCCGCCGCAGCGCCTTGATGTGGCTGTCGACGGTACGGGTGCCGGAGGCGTCCGCCCAGTCCCAGACCTCCGCGAGGAGCTGCTCACGGGAGAGCACCGCGCGGGGGGTGTTGGCCAGGCAGACCAGCAGGTCGAACTCGGTGGGCGTGAGGTGCACGTCCTCCGAGCGGACCCGCACCCGGCGCTGCGCGTGGTCGATCTCCAGTTCGCCGAGCCGCAGGATCCCGCTGCGCGGAGTCGTCGCCGCGATCGCGGCCCGCTCCACCCGGCGCAGCAGCACGTGCACGCGTGCCGCCAGCTCCCGCATCGAGAACGGCTTGGTCATGTAGTCGTCGGCGCCCACGCCGAGCCCGACCAGCATGTCGGTCTCGTCGTCGCGCGCGGTGAGCATCATCACCGGCACCGGACGGGAGGCCTGCACACGACGGCAGACCTCCAGGCCGTCGAAGCCGGGCAGCATGATGTCGAGGATCAGCAGATCGGGCTGCCAGGCCTCGGCGGTGTCGACGGCCGCCGGGCCGTCACCCGCCGTTTGCACGAGGAATCCCTCGGCGCGCAGGCGGGCCGCGATGGCGTCGACGATCGTCGGGTCGTCCTCGACCACCAGGACGCGCCGCTGCGCGCCCGGCGTCGCCGTCGCCGTGTTGTTGTGTGCGGTGTGTGTCTGCTCCATCGCCCGCCCCTGAGTGTGCTTTCCGGAACCAGTGGGGTGATCCCTTGTCTGCGCATGACTGCGGTTGACGCGTAAATGATCGGCGTCAGGGGTGCAGCGTACGGGGAGTCACCACGGCTTTGCTATCCAGGTCGGACGGCGAGGTGCACGACGTCCGGCACGCCTCGGGCAACGGGGATCTCTTCGGTACGCACCTGTTGGAACCCGGCATTCCCCATGGTTCCCTCGAAATCCGGAGAGGGCTGGGCGGACCACACGGCCAGTACCCCACCGGGTCTCAACACCCGTGCGCAGCTTGCGAGTCCGGTCGCGGAATAGAGGCTGTCGTTGCCCTCGGTGACGGTCCAGTCGGGCCCGTTGTCGATGTCGAGGCATACCGCGTCGAACGTGTCGCATGTCTCATTGACGTAGTCGAGCAGATCCGCTGCGACGATCTTCGACCGGGGGTCGGTGAGCGCCTCCCCGGAGAACGCGGCCAGGGGGCCGTCGAGATGCCAGTCGATGACGGCGGGCTCGCGCTCCACGACCGTGACGGTGCCCCAGCGGGGCTCGGCGGCGGCGTGCGCGAGCGAGAAGCCGACGCCGAGGCCGCCGATCAGCAGGTCGGGCGAGCGGCGGCCGTCCAGCGCGGCCAGCGCGGCGTCGACCAGGAGTCGTTCCGAGCGGCCGTCCGAGGTGTCCATCAGGAAGCAGCCGTTGGCGATGATCTGGAGCAACTCCCCGTGCCTGCGCAGGACGACCTCACCGTAGGGGCCCTCGCGACGGTCCAGCACTTCGGGCCCGTCGGGGATGTCGTACGGGATGGGCATCGGCCCATCCTGGCACTTCCCTGACGATTTGTTGAGGGATTTCCGTGAGCGGCGGATGAGGTTGACGTGCATCTGTCGGGAACGGCCTCGGCGCGGTTTCGGAGCGGCTTCGGGGCGCCTGGGGATCAGCCGGGAGAAGGCTCGGAGCTTGCTGTGAATCGGCTCAGGCGTGGCGTCGGTCACAGACAGCGGACCGGCGTGACGCGAAGGGTGGGGTGGAACGGAAGGAGCGCCCCACGGTGGAACGCACGGCCGCACCCACGAGCCCGCCGCTGCCCGACGTCGGCGGGCTGCTGGACGGCATCCCGGGGCAGCGCACCCCGCCCCGCGTCGACCTGTCCCGCGTCGACCCGCCCCGCGTCGACCTGTCCCGCGTCGACCCGTCCCGCGTCGACCCGTCCGCCGAGCCGGGCCTCCGCCGCCGGTATCGGATCCCCGCCCCCTTCACCCTCGCGTACGCGGCCGTCCTCGCCGTCACCTCCTATGTCACCGCGCACGCCGGCCCCGCCCTGGTGCACGCCCTGCACCAGGGGTCCAGCACCGACGTCGCGCATCTGGTGCGGACCCCCGTGCTGGTGCTGGTGGCCAGCGCGCTGTGGGTGGCGGGCGGCTTCGCCTCCCCGTTCACGCTCGGCTTCCTGGCCGTCCTCACGACGCTGGAGCGGCGCATAGGCGGCGTCCGTACGGCCGTCGTCTTCCTGCTCGGGCATGTCCTGGCCACCCTCGCGACCGAGGTGCCGGTGGGCCTGGCCGTGCTCGTGGGCCGGCTGCCCGACAGTTCGCTGCACCGCCTCGACTACGGCATCAGCTTCGGCGTCGCGGCGAGTGTCGGCGCCCTGGCCGGCCTGCTCGGGCCGTGGCTGCGCTGGCCGCTGCTCGCCGCCTTCGGCGGGATGCTGCTCCAGGACCTGGTCGCCTTCACCGACCCGATGACGAACTGGGGACACCTGATCGCGCTGGCGATAGGCGTCGGCACCTGGCCGTGGCTCCGGCGGCCGCCGCGGACCCGACCGCTCCCGGCTGCTGAACGCCGCTCCGGGCACCGGCCGGTGCCCGTCCTTCCCGGTCAGTCGTCGTACTGGACCCTGCCGTCCGCGTGCAGGGTCGGGTGGAGCTTCATGGGGCCGTACTCGTCGAGGTCCGACGGGCGGGGCGGCTCGGGGCCGTCGGGGCCCAGGCGGACCATCCGCTCGACGCGGCAGATCCGGAACAGGCGGTCCTCCACGCTCGCCTCGTCGGCTCGGCCGGCCGCGCGGAACGCCTCCGCGGCCCGCGCGTACAGGGCCTTCTTGCGCTCGTCGAAGCGGTAGAGCATCGCCCAGACGCGGGCCATCCCCTCGTACAGCGAGCGGCGTGCCTCGTGCGGGGTCGCCGCCAGGGACCCGCACGGGGTCCAGCCGGACCCGTCGCGTTCGGCCACCGAGAAGCCGACGGGCAGCCGCACCACGTCCGGATGGGTCCGGGCCGCCCACTCGGAGTCCGCGCGCACGTCGGCCGGGAAGCGGGCGCCCGTGTACGTGAAGTCGCGCAGGCCCAGCCGGAGGGCGCCTGCCATCGGGCCCTCGTCCCGGTCGGGGTCCAGGACGTATCCCACGTCCGGCGACGGGACGGCGCCCGGGTCCTCCCACGACGGGTTCACGGACTCGAGGTCGGTGGGCCGGGGCGGCTCCAGACCGTCGTCGCCGGTCCGGGCGAACTCGTCGCCGCGCACCACGCGGTAGCGCACGCCCAGCGCCTCCACCTCGTCGGCCGGGGCCCGCTCCAGCACGGCCACGGCCGCCAGCAGCTCGCGCCGGGCGGCCGGGTCGTCGGTGCCGTCCTTCGCCTTGAACCACAGGTGGGAGTTGAGTCCGTCCCGGGCCTGCTGGGGCATGCCGTCCACCACCGGCTTCAGCAGCCGCCAGCCCGGCTCTGCGGCCGACGGTTCCCGCGCGGCGACACCGAAGACGGGTCCGCGCAGCGCGATGTGCGGATAGTGCCGTGAGGCCTCGACGGCGTCCGCCTCCGTCACCCAGGCGACGGGGTCGTCACGGCGGACCAGGTCGGCGTGGAGGGCGTCGAGCCGTCGCTTCCAGTCATCGCTCATACGCGCATTGTGGTCGCGCGGGCGGGTGGCTTCGGGGTGAATGCCGGAAGTGGGCGGGGTACGGAGAGGGGGCGCGAGGGGCGTGCCCCGTCGTGCGGCGGCGAAGGATGCGCCCTCTCGGCCGCCGGACGTCACCCCCGTGTGTCTCCCGTGAACTTCGCGCTGGTCAGCGATGACTCGACGCGCCAGCCCAGAGACTCGTACAGTGCCCGCCCCTGCGGTGTCGCGCCCAGTACGCCGGTCCGGGCGCCCTGTTCGGCCGCCGCGCGGTGCAGGGTCCGCATGACGAGGGCGCCGAGTCCGCGGCGGCGGTGGCCTGGGGAGGTCTCGATCTGGTCGACGACGGCCGTGGCGCCGGTCGGGGCGATCTGGCCGCGCGCGGCCAGGGAGCCGTCCGGGGCGGCGATCATGGTGCGGGTCACGCCGCCGCGCGACCAGGTGCGGGTCCGGTAGCCGTCGGGGGCGGCGCCGGGCGGGACGTCCGCGAGCGGAGCCGTCATCAGGAAGCCGGGCTCGGGGTCGGTCCACCAGTCCGGCCCCAGCCAGGGCCCGACCACCGCCGGGTCGGCGAAGACCTTCAGCCACACGCCGGCCCCGGTCACCGCGCCCGCCGCCTTCCGGACGGCCGGCTCCGCCACGGCGTCGTTCGTCGCGCCGAGCACGTGCCGGGTGACGTGATGGGTTCCCGCTCCCACGTCGACGGTCCAGCCCCATGGTTCGGCCACGGGCGGAGCCGCCCCACGCGACACGACCCACCCGTCCACCCACGCCTGCGCGAAACGATCCATACGAACCCCCTGATGACGGCCTGGTAAGAGGTGCTGGGCTTGTTGACCCATTACAGCCGACCGTAAGTCCGAAACCGCCCGCCGGAACAGCCGTGATCGCCCACAGCGAACGGGTCCTCTCGCGGGGAACATTCGGGGACTCACGTGCATTGAGTCGGCATAGCTCAACTTGACTGCCTAAGGGGAGATCATGGCTTCGCCGTCCACACCGCTCACCCTGCCTGTGTTGCCTCTCGATGACGAGGTCGTGCTCCCCGGCATGGTGGTTCCACTGGACCTCAACGACACCGATGTACGCGCCGCGGTCGAGGCCGCTCAGGCCGCCGCCCGCTCGGAGCCCGGAAAGCCCCGTGTGCTGCTCGTCCCGCGCATCGACGGGACCTACGCGAACACCGGTGTGCTCGGCACCGTCGAGCAGGTCGGCCGGCTGGCCGACGGCGACCCGGGCGCGCTGATCCGCGGCCGCGGCCGCGTGAAGATCGGCGCCGGTACCACCGGGCCGGGCGCGGCCCTGTGGGTCGAGGGGACGAAGGTCGACCGGACCGTCCCCGAGCCGCTGCCCGGTCATGTCGCCGAACTCGTCAAGGAGTACAAGGCGCTCGCCACCGCCTGGCTGCGCAAGCGCGCCGCCTGGCAGGTCGTCGACCGCGTCCAGGCCATCGACGACGTCTCCGCGCTCGCCGACAACTCCGGCTACTCGCCGTTCCTGACCACCGAACAGAAGGTGGAGCTCCTGGAGACCGCCGACCCGGTGGCCCGCCTGAAGCTCGCCACCCAGCAACTGCGCGACCACCTCGCCGAGCAGGACGTGGCCGAGACGATCGCCAAGGACGTCCAGGAGGGCGTCGACAAGCAGCAGCGCGAGTTCCTGCTGCGGCGCCAGCTCGAGGCCGTGCGCAAGGAGCTGCGCGAGCTCAACGGCGAACAGGAGGGCGAGGAGTCCGACGACTACCGCGCCCGCGTCGAGGCCGCCGACCTGCCCGAGAAGGTCCGCGAGGCCGCTCTCAAGGAGGTCGACAAGCTGGAGCGCTCCAGCGACCAGTCGCCCGAGGGCTCCTGGATCCGCACCTGGCTGGACACCGTCCTCGAACTGCCGTGGAACGAGCGGACCGAGGACCGGTACGACATCCAGGGCGCCCGCGCCGTCCTCGACGCCGAGCACGCCGGCCTGGACGACGTGAAGGAGCGGATCACCGAGTACCTCGCGGTGCGCAAGCGGCGCGGCGAGCGCGGCCTGGGTGTCGTGGGCGGGCGGCGCGGCGGCGCGGTGCTCGCGCTCGTCGGCCCGCCCGGCGTCGGCAAGACCAGCCTCGGCGAGTCCGTCGCCCACGCCATGGGGCGCAAGTTCGTCCGCGTGGCCCTCGGCGGCGTCCGGGACGAGGCCGAGATCCGCGGCCACCGCCGCACCTACGTCGGCGCGCTGCCCGGCCGGATCGTGCGGGCGATCAAGGAGGCCGGGTCGCTGAACCCGGTGGTGCTCCTCGACGAGATCGACAAGGTGGGATCCGACTTCCGGGGCGACCCGGCGGCCGCCCTGCTGGAGGTCCTGGACCCGGCGCAGAACCACACGTTCCGCGACCACTACCTGGAGGTCGAGCTCGACCTGTCGGACGTGGTCTTCCTCGCCACCGCCAACGTGCTCGAAGCCATCCCGGAGGCCCTGCTCGACCGTATGGAGCTGGTCCGCCTCGACGGCTACACCGAGGACGAGAAGGTCGTCATCGCCCGCGACCACCTGCTCCCCCGCCAGCTGGAGCGGGCGGGCCTGGACAAGGACGAGGTGGCCCTCGACGAGAGCGCGCTGCGCAAGCTCGCCGGCGAGTACACCCGCGAGGCGGGGGTGCGCACCCTGGAGCGGTCCATCGCGCGGCTGCTGCGCAAGGTGGCGGCCCAGCACGAACTGGGCGACCGCGAGCTGCCGTTCACCATCCGGGACGAGGACCTGCGCGCTCTGATCGGCCGGCCGCACCACGTGCCCGAGTCCGCCCAGGACCCGGCCGAGCGCCGGACCGCCGTGCCCGGTGTCGCGACCGGTCTCGCGGTCACCGGCGCCGGCGGAGACGTCCTCTTCGTCGAGGCGTCGCTGGCCGACCCGGAGACCGGCGCGGCGGGTCTGACCCTGACCGGTCAGCTCGGTGACGTGATGAAGGAGTCGGCGCAGATCGCGCTCAGCTTCCTGCGCAGTCACGGCGCCGAACTGGAGCTGCCGGTGGGCGACCTGAAGGACCGGGGCGTGCACATCCACTTCCCGGCCGGCGCGGTGCCCAAGGACGGCCCGAGCGCCGGCGTCACGATGACGACGGCCCTCGCGTCCCTGCTGTCCGGCCGGCTCGTCCGCACGGACGTGGCGATGACCGGCGAGGTCTCGCTGACCGGACGGGTCCTGCCGATCGGCGGTGTGAAGCAGAAGCTGCTCGCCGCGCACCGGGCGGGCGTCACCACCGTCGTCATCCCCAAGCGCAACGAGCCCGACCTGGACGACGTCCCGGCGGAGGTTCTGGACAAGCTCGACGTCCACGCCGTCACGGACGTCCGCCAGGTCCTGGAACTGGCGCTCGCGCCCGCCACGAACGGCGCGACGCCGGAGGTTCCGGTCGCGGCGTGACGGACGCCACCGGAAAGGGGAAGGCCCGGGTCCCGTGAGGGAGGCCCGGGCCTTCCCGGTTCCGCCGCGAACCCCCACCGGGGTCCTGGGAAGCGCCGCCGGTCCGTGCCTGCGAAATACTTAAGAGCTGCGCCGATGGCGGCGACCGGCGAGATCAGGGGTGCTGACGTGCACGAGGACACAAACGGCGACGGACGCGACAGCGGGTCCGCCGCGTCGCCGCGCGGTGTGGAGCAGGGCGACCGGGAGTTCCTGTCCCTGGAGCGGGAGCTCACGGTGCTGCTGCGCCGCGCCCGCGCCAACCAGGGGGAGATGGCCCGTGAGGTCCACCCGGACCTGGAGTCCGCCGCCTACGGGCTCCTCGTCCGGCTGGAGGAGTGCGGCCGCCAGCGCGCCACGGAACTCGCCGGCTACATCGGCGTCGGCAAGGCCACCATGTCCCGCCAGTTGCGCGCCCTGGAGGAGCTCGGGCTGGTCGCCCGCGAGCCGGACCCGGCGGACGGCCGCGCCTGGCTCGTCGACCTCACCGAGGAGGGCCGCACCCGGGTGAGCCGGGTCCGCGAGGCCCGCCGCGAGCGGTACGTCACCCACTTCTCCCACTGGGACCGCCAAGAGGTCGCGGAGCTGGCCCGGTTGCTCCACCAGCTGAACCGCGGGATGGAGAAGTAGCCGACGAGGACGTCACCCCGAGGGGCGCGACGGCACCGTTCACAGCTCCACGCACACCACCGTCGCGTCGTCGTGCGTCTTCGCCCGGCCCAGCAGGGTCCGTCCGGCGTCGGCGTCCGCCCGCTCCAGCGCCCGGACCCGCTCCACCAGCGCCCGCGCGCCCTCCTCGCGGACGAGGGTGAACAGGTCCGTCCAGTCGCCCTCCCGGAAGAGCTCCGTCCACCGGGTGGCGCCGTCCGACAGCGCGGCCAGCGAGCGGACCTGCGCGCGCGGCACGCTCGCGGTGACCGCGCGGGCGGCCACCTCGGGATCGGCCGCGGCCGTGAAGAACCCGCCCTCCTTGTTGCGGAGCGTGCCGTCGACGACCTCGGCGCTCCGCAGCAGGGCGCGCGGCAGGCGGGCCAGCCGGTCGTCGCGGACAGGGGTGACCGTGCCGTCCGGGGCCGTCAGCAGCAGCGTCGCGTCGCACAGGACCAGGTACTCGACGGATCGCGGCGACCACCGCGCGAGGACCACGGTGGCCTGCGGGGTACGTGGGTGAGAAAGGTCACAGGTTCCCGCATGGGTCCCGGCGGTGCGCGCGATGGCCAGGGCGAGCGCCTCGGCCAGGGGAACATCCGGGAGTGAAACGGTCAGTTCGGTCAGTGCGCCGCCGAGCCGCGCGGTGAACCAGGGGACCGAATGAAGACAGCCCGCGCCGTCCGGCGGCGGCGTCACCCCGTCCAGCAGGACGAGCGAACCCCCCTGCCCAAAGGCGGGAAGTCCGACACTCGCGAAGTCCTCGTTGGGGCGCGCCCGATCGCCGGCCTCCGATACAAGTTCCGTACGCATCGGGCCAGTCTGCACGACCCCTTCACAGCCTTCGCGAAAGGCTGGCACCGTTCCCCGAACTTACGTACCGTCGCAGGTCAGACGCCTGGTTTGGGCGGGAATGAAGCACTCCGGGAAGGCGTGGCGGCGAATACTGTCAAAGCCCGCCGCCCACGTCCAACCGGCCTGCCGTGCAAGGGCCCTGCGCACGTCGGCGGAACTTGCCCGCCAACTCTCCTCCGATGTTCACTCCTTCGGGTGGCGGGGCAAGCGATGCGAGGCCCCTGCCCACCGGCACTGGGAGGGTCGGAAACCGTACCGGGCGTACGCGTCAGTTGACGGAGCGTCACATCCGGCCCATGGCACACGAGTCAGGAATGCGAGCACCGGTGCAGAAGACGCGGCCTCGGCGTACAGGCAGGCAGACGGCCTCCGAGGGGGGCGCGGAGCGCACCCCTGTCGGCAAGGGCCGTCCGACCCATGTACGCAACCGGCTGATCGTCGCGGTGGCCGTCGTGGCCGCCGCCGTCGCCGGGGCGGGCGCTCCCTCGATCCTCGCCGCCTCCGGGCAGCTGAAGGACTCCCAGGACCTGGTCACCCTGGCCGAACAGACCCAGGACGCCCTCGCCCTCGCCCAGTCCCTGGCGGACGAGCGCGACGAGGTCACCACCTATGTGGCGGCCGGCCGGGTGAAGTCCAAGGCGCCCTCAGCCCAGGGCAGCGCCCGGGTGGACCGGCAGGCGGGCGAGCTGACCGCCGGGACGGACGTCTCCGCGGCGCTGCGCGAGGCCCTCGCCGCCGTGCCGTCCGTGCGCCAGTCGGCCCTCACCGGCGAGAGCTCGGCGCTCCAGGCGCACGAGGCGTACTCCCGTGCCATCGCCGCGCTCCATGTGCTCGTCGACCGGCTCGCGGAGGAGATGCCGCCTCGCGCGGGCTCCGGCGCGTACGCCCTCGCCGAGCTCGACACCGTCGTCCAGCAGGCCTCCGCTACCCGGGGGCTGCTGCTCGCGGCGCTGAACGTGCCGACGAGCACCGAGACCGAGTACGACCCCGTCACCGGCCGGTCGGTCACCGAGAAGGTCTCCTCGGGCGCCGACACCAAGCGGCGCGACGCGCTCACCGCCGCCGCGCAGCAGGCCCGGCTGCGCTCCGACGCGGCCCTCGCGGACTTCCGGGAGGGCGCGCCGCAGGAGGCGGTGGCCTCGTACGACTCCACGGTCACCGGCGGTGACGTCGACACCGCCGAGGCCTACCTCGCCTCCCTCACCGACCAGCCGAAGCTGAGCGCCGGCGAACTCGACACCAGCGTCAAGAAGCTCGACGCCGCGCTCTCCGCCCGGGTCGACCTGATGCGCGGGGTCGAGTCCTCGCTGTTCGGTCACCGCGTCGAGGACCTCGCCCAGCTGCGCGACGACGACGTCACCGACCTGGAGCTGCGCGTCACCCTCCTCGGGGCCCTGATGCTGCTGACGGTCGTCGTCGCCACGGGCCTGGCCCGCAGCCTCACCCGCCCGCTCTCCGTGCTGCGCCGGGGATCGGCGCGACTGGCACAGGCCGAGCACCCGGCGGCGGAGGAACCGGTGCGGTTCACCGGCCGCAACGACGAGTTCGCCCAGGTCGTCCGCTCCGTGAACGCCCTGCACGAGCACGCCGTGGCTCTCCACGAGCGCGTCGGCACCCTGGAGTCCGATCGCAAGCACCTCGTCGGGCAGCGCCAGCGGATGGCCGACGCCCGCGAGGAACTGCGCGCCGAACTCGCCGACTCCGCAGCTCAGTTGGGCGGACTGCGGGACAGCATCGGCGGCACCTTCGTCAACCTCGCCCTGCGCACTCTCGGCCTCGTCGAACGCCAACTGGCCGTCATCGAGGGGCTGGAGGAGCGCGAGCAGGACCCCGAACGGCTGGCCACCCTCTTCAAGCTCGACCACTTCGCCACGGTCATGCGTCGCCACAGCGAGAACCTGCTGGTCCTGGCCGGCACGGAACACGTCCAGCAGCACGCGGGCCCGATCCCGCTGGTGGACGTGGTCCGCGCGGCGGTCAGCGAGATCGAGCGGTACGAGCGGGTACGCATCTCCGCCCTCCCGCCGCACGCGCACGTGGCGGGATTCGCCGCCGACGACCTCTCCCACCTGCTGGCCGAACTCATGGAGAACGCCACCTCGTTCTCCCCGCCGGACCTGCCCGTCGAGGTCTCCGGCTGGCTCCTGGAGAACGGTGAGGTCATGCTCTCCGTCCAGGACGAGGGCATCGGCATGGCCGAGGACCGGATGGGCCGGCTCAACGCCCGCCTCGCCGAGTTCGACCCCGAGACGCCGTACGACCAGGAGGGCGACGAGGGTCTCGGCCTCGGCCTGTACGTGGTGGCCCGGCTCGCCCACCGGCACGGGGCGCGGGTGCGGCTGCGCGAGCAGAAGCAGGGCGGGGTGGCGGCGGTCGTCGTCCTGCCGACCGCGCTCCTCGCCGCGGCCCCGGCCGCCGCGGTGCCGGTGACGAACCCGTCGGCCACCCCCCGGTCCTTCTCGCTGCCGGGCGCGGACGCGGAAGCCAACTCCAATGTCCTGCCGGGCCGTACGCAGTCCCCGGACCCGCTGGTCGTGCTGGCGGAGAGGACGGTACGACAGTCGGAGACCCCGGCCGAGGCGCCCGCTCCGGCGCCGGCACACCATCCGGCCGAGACGCCGGCCGAGACGCCGGCCGAGACGCCGGCCGAGACGCCGGCCGAGACGCCGGCCGAGACGCCGGCCGAGACGACGATGGAACTGCTGCTGCCCGTCCCGCAGGGGGAGAACGCGGGCGTGGCGGAGGAGGCCGACGAGGCGGGGGAAGCCGACGAGGCGGGGGAGCGGAACACCGCCGCGGCCGCCGTCCTCGACCTCGACCCGCCGGCCGCCGACGGCGAGGACACCCCACAGGGCCCACCCGCAGCCGCCGACGAACCCGCCACGGGCGAGGCCGAGACGGAACACACCCGCACACCGGACGCCCCGGAAGAGCTCGTCACGGACAAGGGCCTCCCCAAGCGCACCCCCAAGATCACCGTACCCACCCAAGCCCCGCGCCGGCGGACCGGTTCCGTCGACGCGGACGCCCTCCGCCGCCGTCTGGGCGGCTTCCGCCGGGGGGCGGAGGCCGGCTACCGCGACGTGGAAGCCGAGATCGCCGAACGGACGGGCCAGAACCAGGTCCCGTCCCCCGAAGCGGCTCGCAGAACAGCTCAAGAAGCACACGCACACGCCGAAGAAGACACGGGGGGCACAGTCGAGGAGGCAAGCAGTTGACCGCGCCCAGTACCTTCGGACTGAGCAGTGAAGCCCGAAACCTGCACTGGCTGTTGACCAACCTCGTGGAGGAAGTACCCGGCATCCAGTCCGTCGCCGTCGTCTCCTCGGACGGCCTGCTCCTGCTGTCCTCGGACCCTGGCCGCAACCTCGAGGCACGCCAGGCCCGCGAGGCGAAACCCTCCGGTCCACGCGGCTCCGCCGCCGATCTCGCGACCGTCGTCTCCGGCATCGGCAGCCTCACCATCGGCGCCGCCAAGCTCATGGCCTTCGGCGGGGTCAGGCACACCATGGTCGCCATGGACGAGGGCAGCCTCTTCGTCATGTCGATCAGCGACGGCTCGCTCCTCGGAGTGCACGGCTCCGCCGACTGCGACATGAGCGTGGTGGCGTACCACATGGCCCTCTTCGTGGGCCGCGCCGGACACGCCCTGACCCCGGAACTCCGCAGCGAGCTACGGCAGTCACTGGAGTCCGAGAAGACGGGGGGCGTCCGATGAGCGCCGTCCCGAAGCAGCCCCAGGGCGACCGTCAGCAGCTCCCCGTGCGCGGCGGCGACCGCAGGCCGGCCCGGGTGCGCCCCTACTCGCTCACCGGCGGCCGTACCCGCTTCGGGCACGTCCTGTTGGTGGAGACCTTCGTGGCGGCTCTCGAAGCCCCCGAAGAACGCGGGGAACTGACGGGAAGTACCACCCATGTGTTGGGCCATGGGGGAGGGTTCCTCAAGTCCACGGTCATGCCGGAACTGCGGGCCATCGTCGAACTGTGCCGCCGTATGCGCACGGTGGCCGAGATCGCCGCGCTGCTGAGGATGCCGCTCGGTGTGGTCCGGGTGCTCCTCAGCGACCTCGCGGACCAGGGAAAGATCCGTGTGTACGGCACCGGTACCGCTCACGGTACGGGCCGTCCCGACCGCGCTCTGCTGGAAAGGGTGCTGAGTGGACTCCGTCGTCTCTGACGCCGCTCGTGGCGTCTCCCCCTTCGTCGAACCCGAGCCCGACGAGCCCTTGCAGCCCTGGCAGACGGACCGCACCCGTGCCCCCATCGCCACGAAGATCGTGGTGGCGGGCGGGTTCGGCGTCGGCAAGACCACCCTCGTGGGCACCGTCTCGGAGATCGAGCCCCTCCAGACGGAGGCGCTGATGACCGAGGCCAGCGAGGGGACCGACGACCTCACCGGCACCCCGGAGAAGGTCACCACCACGGTCGCCATGGACTACGGCCGGCTGACCCTCGACGACGACCTGGTGCTCTACCTGTTCGGTACGCCGGGACAGCAGCGGTTCTGGTTCATGTGGGACGACCTGGTGCGTGGCGCGATCGGCGCGGTCGTGCTGGCCGACACCCGCCGCCTGAGGGACTGCTTCCCCGCGCTGGACTACTTCGAGAGCTGCGGGCTGCCGTACGTCGTCGCCGTCAACCACTTCGACGGCAGCGAGGCGTTCGAGCCGGCCGACGTGCGGGAGGCGCTGACGATCCCCGCGCACATACCTGTCATGATCATGGATGCGCGGCGCCGGATCTCGGTGATCGAGACCCTCCTGGCCCTGGTGGGTCACGCGCTCGACGAAACCCCCGAGTAAGGCCCTCAAGGAGAGTCCCCCCATGCGGAAGATACTCGTCGTCGGAGCCGGCCAGTCCGGTCTCCAGCTCGCCCTCGGCCTCCAGTCGCACGGGTACGAGGTCAGCCTGATGTCGAACCGGACGGCGGACGAGATCCGCTCCGGCCGCGTCATGTCGACGCAGTGCATGTTCGACACCGCGCTCCAGCACGAGCGCGACCTCCAGCTCAACTTCTGGGAGCAGCAGGCCCCGAAGATCGGCGGGCTCGGCGTCTCGGTGGCGGCCCCCGGTTCGCACGACCCGGGCCCGACGCAGCGCGCGATCGACTGGCTGGGCAGGCTCGACGGGTACGCGCAGTCCGTCGACCAGCGGGTGAAGATGGCCGGCTGGATGGAGACGTTCGCCCAGCGCGGCGGCCAGCTGGTGATCCACGGCGCGGCGGTCTCCGACCTCGACTACTTCTCCCGCGCCTACGACCTGGTCCTGGTCTCGGCGGGCAAGGGTGAGCTCGTCCAGATGTTCGGCCGCGACGCGGAGCGCTCTCCTTACGGCGAGCCGCAGCGCGCCCTCGCCGTCGCCTACGTCCACGGACTGGGCCCGCGCCCGGAGCACCCGGACCTGGACGCCGTCCGCTGCAACCTCGTCCCCGGTGTCGGCGAACTGTTCGTCATGCCGACGCTCACCACCTCGGGCCGCGCGGACATCCTCTTCTGGGAGGGCATACCCGGCGGCCCGCTGGACGTCTTCAACGGCGTCAAGGACCCGGCGGAACACCTCTCCCTGACCCTGGAGCTCATGGAGAAGTTCACGCCCTGGGAGTACGCGCGGGCCACCAAGGTCGAACTGACCGACGCCGGCGGCACCCTGGCCGGCCGCTACGCGCCGACCGTCCGCAACCCCGTCGGCCGACTCCCCGGCGGCGGCCTGGTGCTCGGCGTAGCCGACGTCGTCGTCGCCAACGACCCGATCACCGGTCAGGGCTCCAACTCGGCGTCCAAGTGCGCGGCCGCGTACCTCTCCTCGATCCTCGAGCACGGCGAGAAGGAGTTCGACGAGGACTGGATGCGCGCCACGTTCGACCGGTACTGGGACACCGCCCAGCACGTCACCAAGTGGACCAACGCGATGCTGGCCCCGCCGCCGGAGCACATCGTCAACCTGCTGGGCGCGGCCGGGCAGCTGCCGCCCGTGGCCGATCGTTTCGCCAACGCGTTCAACGACCCGGCCGACTTCGAGAACTTCTTCTACGAGCCCGAGAAGACGGCCGCCTACCTGGGTTCGGTCGCCGGAGCCTGAGCGGGCGGGGCGTCCGGGCGTACGGCTCCGAGGACCGGTTGGGCCGCGATCTCGGTGATCTTGACCTGCTCGCCCGTTCTCGGCGCCTGGACCACCTTGCCCTTGCCCAGGTACATCGCGACATGGGTGGCCTCGGGGAAGTAGATCACCAGGTCGCCGGGGCGCAGCTGCGTCAGCGGGATCCTCGGCAGATGCGCCCACTGCTCCTCGCTGGTCCGCGGGATCGGTGTCCCGGCGTGCCCCCAGGCCTCGGACGTGAGGCCCGAGCAGTCGTACGACCTCGGGCCCTCCGCGCCCCACTCGTACGGCTTCCCGATCTGCCGTACGGCGTACCGCAAAGCCTTCCGGCCCTCCTTCGAAGGCTTGCGGTCCTCGGCGAGCGCACCGGACGCCATGAGCTTCTCCTGCGCCCGCGCGACGCCGCTGCGCTCCAGTTCGGCGAGGGCGGTGAGCTGCTCGGCGGTGAGGGAGGCGAGGAGTCCCTCGACGGCGTCCAGACGCCGGATCACGTCGTCGCGCTCCTTCTTCCGGCGTTCCGTGAGGGTGAGCTGCTCGTCCAGGGCGGCGCGGGCCTTGCGCGCCAGCTCGTCGGCCCGGCGTTCGCCGCTCGCCAGCCGCCCGACCGTCCCGGCCCGCTCGCGCGCCAACCGGCCGATCAGATGCCCCTGGTCGAGGGCGTGCTGCGGGTCGCGGGCGAGCAGCAGCCGTACGTACGGGGAGATGTCGGTGCTGCCCTGGTACTGCTGGCGGGCCAGCCGTCCGGCCGCGCCCCGGCTCCGGTGCAGGGAGAGCCGGGCCTTCACCAGGTCGGCGTCCAGCCGCCCGGTCTCGGCCCGCCGCCGCTTCAGCTGCTCCTCGGTGGCGTTGAGGGCCTCGGTGGCCTGTTCGGCCTCCTGGTACAGCCGCTGAAGCTCCGTCAGGAGTTCGGCCACGGTCTGCTCCGCGCCGTCCGGGCCCCGCGTCCCGGCCGCCGGCGGTTCGTCCGGGTCCGGCGTTTCCGGTGCCGCCACCGTGTGTTCGCCGGGCTCCGTGGGCTCCGGTGCCGTCACCGTGTGTTCGCCGGGCTCCGTGGGCTCCGGTGCCGTCACCGTGTGTTCGCCGGGCTCCGTGGGCTCCGGTGCCGCCACGGCGAGCCCGGGGCCCACGACGGCCTGTACGGCGAGCGCCGCCGTGGCGACCGTACAGGCCAGACGCAGCAGTCTTCCTGACACGCCATCACCTCCGCTGCGGGGTGGCCCCTCCATCCCGCAGGGCGAGCATCAGGCGCGCGTGCGCGGCCCGCGCGCTGGAGGTGCGCGCTCGGCGCAACGGGGTCACTCGTCGGCGTCATCCCGCCGTCCGCCCGGCGTGGCGTCGGGCGTGGCGCCGGGCTGGGTGCCGGGCTCGGTGTCGGCTTCGGCGCCGGGCTTCGACCACGGCCACTTCGGTCCGCCCGGTCCGAGGCTCCACTTCCCCGCGCCGCTGTCGCCCTCGGCGGCGAACTCGTACTTCCAGCCCTGGGGCAGTCCGAGCTTCTTGCTGTGGCCGCGCGGCACTCGCCGGTAGACCAGGACGGTGGGTGGGCCCCCGGCCGCGTCGGGGACGGGGATGCGGTACGTCTTCGGCGGGTGTCCGGTCGGGCCCAGCAGCACGGGCAGCACCCGGCCGTCCATGGGGCCGCCCTCGAAGGGGGTGTCTTCGCTCTTCACCCCACCAGTGTCGATCAGGTCTCCGCGGCCGACGCACCCCGGACCAGTTCGGCGGTCTGCGCGTCCCGCGCGGCGGTCACCGTGAGGACGGCGAAGAACTGGTCGACCAGCCAGTCCCGCAGCTCATCGGCGGGCGGCTGCTTGTCCTCGTCGAGCCAGATGAGGGAGGCCGCCTCGACCGCGGTGATCCACATCCGGACGGTCATCCGGAGCCGCGGACCGGGATCGGGGACCCCCAGGTGGCTGTAGATGTGCTCGGCGGCGGCCCGCCGTACGCCGTCGACTATGGCGGTCGTCCGGGACGTCTCGACGACGCTGCCGCCCTGGAGCAGGGCGCTGAAGCCGGCGTCGTGGCGCCCGACGAACGTCAGGTAGCGGTCGAGGGCACGGGCGAGGCGGGGGAGCAGCGGACCGTCGTGGGGCTCGTCGAAGCAGTGGTGCAGCTCCTCGGCGGCGGAGCGCAGGGCAGCCTCGTAGAGCTGCTGCTTGCCGCCGGGGAAGTACCGGTAGACGAGCGGCCGGGACACCCCGGCGGCCTCCGCCACGTCGTCCAGCGAGACGTCCTCGGGGACGCGGTGCGCGAAGAGCGAGAGCGCGGCCTCGAGCAGCTGGCTGCGGCGCTCCTCGACGCTGAGGCGACGGTAGGCGGGGGCGGCGGGGGTCATACGTGCAGCGTAATCGTCCGCCGCCGCCCCGTGCCCGCCGCTCGGTCAGGCCAGCAGTCCGGACGACCTCCACAGTCGCCGCCCGACGCCCCGCAGCACCCCGATGTCGTCCAGGAAGTCCGTCAGCCGCTTCGATCCCGTCTGCATGACCTCCCGCCGGTGCCCGCTCGACCGCACCTGCGCCATGGCCTCCCGCTTGTCCAGGCCCACGTTCGCGTAGACGTCCGGGTTCACGAACGCCACGGAGAACACCCGCGCGAACTCGCCCGACGTGACCCTGGTGAACTCCTGGGACCACTTCGGCGCCGTCACCATCTGGCGGCGCAGTTCCTCACGGGCGTAGCGCACATGCCGGGCCTCCTCCACGACGTGGATCCGGGTGACGCCCCGGACCAGCGGCTGGACCCGCTCGTCCGGAAAGGTCAGCCGCTGCATCCAGTCGAGGACCTCCTCGCCGAGCAGGGTCGCGGTGAAGGAGCCGGGGGTCGTGGAGATCGTCTTGAACAGGCGTCCCAGGTTCTGGTGGGCGCGGCTCACCGGGTAATAGGGCGTCCCGCCCCGGGTGATCAGCCGGGCGAACATCTTCGAGTGCCGGCACTCGTCCTCGATCTCGGTCAGCGCGTACCGCACATGCGCGCTCGTCGCCGCCTTGTCGTAGATGTGCCGGACGAGCAGCTGCATGAGGATGAGCTCGAACCAGATGCCGAGCGAGGCGAGCGCGGCGGCCTCGTGCCGCGACAGCAGGATCCGCTGCTCCTCGCTCATCCGCCGCCACATCGGGGTGTCGTACAGCGACACCAGTTCCGGCGGCCAGAACCACTTGCCCTCCTCGAAGGGGGCGTCCCAGTCCAGCTCCTTGTCGGGGTCGAAGGAGTGCTTGGCGGAGGACGCGAGCAGCCGCTCGGCCACCTGCTCCCGGTCCTTGAGCAGGCCCAGCGCGTCCCGCAGCCCTTCCAGTGCGTCGGCATCGGTGAGGGTCGTCATGGCTCTTATGAGACTGCTTGTCAGCAAGGCCGTCAATCCCTCACGCACCATTTGTTGATCCGGGGTCCGGCCTCGGGTCTGCGAGAATCGGTCCCTACGAGCCGCAGGGGGAACCGACTTGAGCTCCGCGCACGGAAACGACGCCGGCCGCGCCGCCGCCCGCCGCAGTCTGGAGGGCGTGGCCCTCGGGGACGCGTTCGGGGAACGCTGGTTCCCGCTCTTCCGGGATCCCCGGCAGGCGTACGAGGAGGTCCGCGCCCGCCGGATGCCCGAGGAACCCCACTGGCACTGGACCGACGACACGGCGATGGCCCTCGGCCTCGTCCGGGTGCTCGACCAGTACGGGGAGGTGCGGCAGCGGGACCTCGCCCTCGCCTTCGCGCTCGGCTTCGACGCCGACCCGGCCCGCGGGTACGGCCACGGCATGCACCAGCTGCTGCCCCGACTGCTCCGGGAACCCGACCGCTGGCCCGAGTTCAGCCGCGAGCTCTTCGGCGGCGAGGGCAGCCTCGGCAACGGGTCCGCGATGCGGGTGGCACCGCTGGGCGCCTGGTTCCACGCCGATCTCGCCCGGGTCGTCGAACAGGCCACCCGCTCCGCCGAGGTCACCCACGCCCACCCGGAGGGCATCGCGGGCGCGGTCGCCGTGGCGGTGGCGGCGGCGCTCTCGGCCACGGGACGGCTCGGCCTCGCCGAGGTGGTGGCGCTGACCCCGGACAGCGCCACCCGCGACGGCCTCGCCCGCGCCGCCGAACTCCCCTTCACCACCGAGCCCTGGAAGGCCTCCGACCTCCTCGGCAACGGTCAGCGCATCCGCGCCGACGACACCGTGCCCTTCGCCGTCTGGTCCGCCGCCCGCCACCCCGACGACCTCGTCGCCGCGCTGTGGACCACCGCCGAGGGCTTCGGCGACGTCGACACCACCTGCGCCATCACCGGCGGCATCGTGGCCGCCCGTACCGGCGTCGACGCCGTCCCCGCACCGTGGCTGGAGCGCCGGGAACCCCTGCCCGGGAAGGCGGGGCGCCGATGACCGCCGAGGTGCAGCCCGTTGCCGCCCTCCGGGTGCGCAACTCCGGCAGTGAGCTGCTCGAACTCATCCTCGAGCCGTACGGCAGCGATCACTGGATGCGACCCGGCGAGACCTTCGTGATCTGGACGCTCGGGTGGCCGGGCGACGGGGTGTCCGAGGCGGCCGGGACGTCCGAGGCGTTCGAAGTGGACCACAGGCCGGGGACGGTGACCGTGTACGCCGAGGTGCTGCCCGCCTACGTCGGGGACGTCGACGGCAACGAGATCGACTGCGGCCACAACAGGCCCCGGCCCGTCGGCCCGTTCCGGATCGAGCTTCCCTAGTCCCCTCGGTCCGGCCGAGCGGCGGCGGGGAGCGATCTGGCCGCGCGGCCGACGGGGGAGCGCCGGGCCGACCGGCCGACCGGGGAGCGAGCGGGCCGGCGACCGGCCGGCTGGACCGGCCCGACCGGCTGGACCGGCTGGACCGGCTAGACCGGCCCGACCGGCTGGACCGGCTGGACCGGCTGGACCGGCTGGACCGGCTGGACCGGCTGGACCGGCTGGACCGGCTAGACCGAGCAGCCCAGGTCCTCCGGTACCGAGAACGTCGTCGGCTCCGCGCCCTGTGCGGGGAAGGCCGTGCGCAGGCCGAAGGCGTACGGGGTCGGGCCGTTCGCGCGCAGATGGAGGAGGCGGGACTCGGCCTCCGCGACCGTCGGGCGGTGGCCCGCCGGCACCCACCACAGGGCCGTCATCGCCTCCGCCACCCGCTCGAACCACTCCCGGCGGCGCGAGAGCAGCTCGCGGTGCTGCCCCTGGTACATGAACGTGGTCAGGGCGTCGATGTCCCGCCACACCGTCATGTTGATGATCAGCCAGGAGTCCCCGAAGACCTGGATGTCGGTCGCGTCGCCCCCGTCGGACTGGAGCCGCCAGACATAGCCGTCCGCCGTCTCCGCGGTGGCGTTGACCGGGTCGAGGGCGTCCACGAAGTCCTTCAACTCCGGTGCGTCCAGCGGGAACTTGAGGCGGGAGATGTTGACCTGGGCGAGTTCGAAAGCGGCGGATCCGGTGACGTTCTCAGCTCTCGTGTCAGTCATGAGCGAACCGTAGGACGCCCCTGTGCGGTCCCGGTACCCCCCGTCTCACGAGTTGAGCACCGCCTCCATCACCGCCCGGGCGATCGGCGCCGCCATCCCGCCCCCGGTGATGTCCCCGCGGCGCGCCGACCCGTCCTCGACCACCACCGCGACCGCCACACTCGGCTCCATGTCCCGCTCGCCCCGCGCCCAGGAGACGAACCAGGCGTACGGGATCCCGGCGTTGCCGAGACCGTGCTGGGCGGTGCCGGTCTTGCCGCCGACGACCGCGCCGGGGATCGCGGCGTTCGTGCCGGTGCCCTTCCGCACCACGTCCACCATCAGCTCCCGCATCAGCCGCGCCGTCGAGGGGTGCATCGCCTGGCGGGACGGGCGGGAACCGGCCGTGGCGACCGTGGCCCCGCCCTGCCGTGTCGTCCGCTCCACCAGGTACGGCGTGCGCACCTGCCCCCCGTCGGCCACCGCCGCCGACACCATCGCCATCTGCAGCGGGGTCGCCCGGGTGTTGAACTGGCCGATCGAGGACAGCGCCAGCTGCGCCTGGTCGAGCGAGGTGTCGAAGGTGCTCGGCGCGACGGCGAACGGGATCCGCACGTCCACGTCGTTGAAACCGAACGCCTGCGCCGTCCGGGTCATCTGCGCCAGGCCCGTGTCCACGCCGAGCTTCGCGAACACCGTGTTGCACGACCACGCGAAGGCGTCCCGCAGCGGAGCGTCCTCGCAGCCGTCGCCCTCGTTCGTCAGGCCTGTCGTCGTCCCGGGCAGCCGGTAGGGGGCGGGGGAGTCGGTGGCCGCGTCGAGGTCGGTGATCACCCGCGCGTCCAGCGCCGCCGCCGCGGTGACCACCTTGAACGTCGACCCCGGCGGATACGTCTGGCGCGCCGCCCGGTTCAGCATCGGCTTGTCCGGGTCGCCGTTCAGCCGTACCCAGGCCCGTTCGGCCGCGGGGTCGTTCCCGGACAGCACGGCCGGGTCGTACGAGGGGCTGGACACCAGCGCCAGCACCCGCCCCGTCGACGGCTCCACCGCCGCCACCGCGCCCTTGCGCCCGCCGAGCCCCTCGTACGCGGCCTCCTGGGCCCGGCGGTTCAGGGTCGTCACCACGTTGCCGCCGGCCGGCCGGCCGTGCGTGACGTCGTTCCACAACGGGAACGGCGAGAGCATCGGATCGGCCCCGGAGAGCACGTCGTCCCCGGCGTGCTCCAGCAACGTCGTCCCGTACACCTGCGAGGCGAATCCGGTCACCGGCGCGTACAACGGCCCGTCGCGGTACGTGCGCTCGTAGCGCAGCTGCTCGCCGGTGTCCCGGGAGCCGGTCACGGGGGCGCCGTCGACCAGGATGTCGCCGCGCGGCTGGGCGTAACGGGCGATGGTGTCGCGCCGGTTGGCCGGGTTGTCGTCGTACGTGCCGGACTGGACGACCTGGACGCGCAGTGCGTTGACCAGGAGCGCCACCAGCAGCAGGGCGCAGAAGGCGGCGGCGTGCCGGATGTGCCGGGTCAACCGGGCCTCCGTGGGTCCTCGTCGTGGAGTGGGTCGTGGGGCGTGCCGTGGGGTGGATCGTGGAGTGTGCCGTCGGGTGTGTCGTGGGGTGTGTGCCGCGGTGTGTCGTGGGGTGCGTGCCGCGGTGCTTCGTGCGGTGCGTGCCGCGGTGCTTCGTGGGGTGCGTGCCGCGGTGCTTCGTGCGGTGTGTGCCGCGGTGTGTCGTGGGGTGCGTGCCGCGGCCGTCTCGCGGAGTCGCTCACCCGGATCAGCAGTGCCACGATCGCCCAGTTGGTGACGACCGAGGAGCCGCCCTGCGCCAGGAACGGCATCGCCATGCCGGTCAGCGGGATCAGCCCGGTCACCCCGCCCGCGATCACGAACACCTGGAGCGCCACGATCGAGGCGAGACCGGTCGCCAGCAGCCGGCCGAAGGGGTCGCGCAGCGACAGGCCCGCCCGGTAGCCGCGCTCCACCAGCAGGCCGTAGAGGAGGAAGAGGGCCGAGAGGCCCACCAGGCCCAGTTCCTCGCCCGCCGTCGCCAGGATGAAGTCCGACTTCGCGGCGAAGCCGATGAGGACGGAGTGGCCCAGGCCGAGCCCGGTGCCGGACATCCCCCCCGCCGCGAAGGAGAACAGCGACTGCGCGAGCTGGTTGGGGCCCTCACCGGCCTCGATCGTCGCGAAGGGGTGCAGCCAGTCCTCGACCCTGCTGTGCACATGCGGCTCCAGGCGGCCGACGGCGACCGCGCCGAGCGAGGCGAGCAGCAGCCCGACCGCGATCCAGCCGGTGCGGCCGGTGGCGACGTAGAGCATGACCACGAACAGCCCGAAGAAGAGCAGCGACGTGCCGAGGTCCCGCTCCAGCACCAGCACCCCGACGCTCAGCAGCCAGATCGTGACGATCGGACCGAGGACGCGCCCGGTGGGCAGCTGCAGCCGTTCGAAGCGCCAGATCTTCCGGCCCGCGTACGCCAGCGCCGTGCGGTTGGCCGCCAGGTACGCGGCAAAGAACACCGCCAGCAGCACCTTCGCGAACTCGCCCGGCTGGATGGAGAACCCGGCGATCCGGATCCAGATACGGGCGCCGTTCACGGCCGGGAAGAGGATCGGCAGCGCGAGAAGGGCGAGCGCGGCGACCACACAGACGTACGCGTACCGCTGGAGCACACGGTGGTCACGCAGTGCGGCCACCACCATGATGAACAGGGCCACCCCGAGCGTGGACCACACCAGTTGGGTGGGCGCCGCCCGGTCGCCCGGCGTCTCCAGGTCGAGCCGGTAGATCAGCACCAGGCCCATCCCGTTGAGCAGTACGGCGATGGGGAGGAGCAGCGGGTCGGCGCAGGGGGCGCGCAGCCGCACCGCGAGGTGCGCCAGCAGCGCGAGCACGCCGAGCCCGGCGCCGTAGCCGGCGGCGCCGGGCGGGACGGTGCCGTCCTTCGCGAGGCCGACGGCGCAGTAGCCGTACACGGAGAGCAGCACGGCCAGGACGATGAGGGAGAGTTCGACGCCACGGCGCCGGGGGAGGAGCGCCGCGGGGGCGGGCGCGTCGGCCGCCGCCACGGTGGTTCCGGTACCGGTGGTTCCGGTACCGGCTCCCGCTCCAGCCCCTGCTTCCGCCCCCGCTCCGGTCCCTGCTCCTGTCCCTGCTCCGACTCCGGCTTTCGTCATGTCCGGAACTTACTCAAATGCGGCTCCTTGTGAGCCTTGGATGCTTTCGTGTCAGAGCCGGATCAGCACCAGCGAGGTGTCGTTCCGATGGTGTCGATGTAGCGCGCCGAGCCCCAGGCCCAGGTGCCGTCCGTGAGGAGGTACCAGACGGAGTTGCCCTGGACGTTCTGGCCCGGGGTCCTGCAGAAGATCGAGACGATCTCGCCGCGATGGGCCACACGGATCACCTGGCTGGCTCGGGTGGGCGCGCTGCGCAGGAGCAGTTCGCTCGCGGTGACGCGTCCGCGGTAACGGCGGGAGTCGTTCAGGTTGCCGCTGCCGGACTGCCAGTCACCCCCGTCGGACTGCCAGTTGTCGTCACCCCCGCCGGGCTGCTGCCAGTTGCCGCTGCCGGACTGCCAGTCGCTCCCGCCCGACTGCCAGCTTCCGTTCTGGTTGCCCTGGCTGCTCTGCCCGGCCTGGTTGCCTTGGCCGCCGCCTTGATTGCCCTGGCCGCCGCTCTGGTTCTGGTTGCCTTGCCCGGCGTGGTTGCCTTGCCCGTTCTGGTTGCCCTGGCCGGCGTGGTTGCCTTGGCCGTTCTGGTTGCCTTGCCCGGCCTGGCTGCTCTGCCCGGCCTGGTTGCCCTGGCCGTTCTCGTTGCCTTGCCCGTTCTGGTTGCCTTGGCCGTTCTGGTTGCCTTGCCCGGCCTGGCTGCTCTGCCCGGCCTGGTTGCCCTGACCGGCGTGGTTGCCCTGGCCGTTCTGGTTGCCTTGGCCCCCGGCTTGGTTGCCTTGGCCTCCGCCCTGGTTGCTTTGGCCCCCGCCCTGGTTCTGGTTGCCTTGGCCGCCGCCTTGGTTGCCCTGGCCGCCGCTCTGGTTCTGGTTGCCTTGGCCCCCGCCCTGGTTGTGGTTGCCTTGGGCGTTCTGATTCCCCTGGCCGCCGCCTTGGTTCTGGTTGCCCTGGCCGCCTCCGCCTCCCTGGTTCTGGTTCTCCTGGAAGCCGTCGCCGCCCTGGTCCTGCCAGTCGGACGAGCCGTCGTCCTGGGTGGTGAGACCGTCGCCGTCCCAGTCGTCGGCGAGCGCCGGGGCGACGGCCGCGGTGGCGGCGAGGGTGCCGGCTGCGGTGAGTATGGCGATGCGGGTGAGAGCGGTGCGCAGGGGCATGGCGATACCTCCATGAAGAGGGTGAAGCTGACTAATCGCCACATTAGGAGCGGTTCGCGCGTGCCGCCCGTCACGCTGCGCCATCGGGGAGGCCGCTCCCGGCAGGAGGCGTCTGAGGGAGCGTCAGTGTCGCCACCGCACCGCCGTCCGGGGCGTTGGCGAACGTCAGCCGAGCGCCCAGCACCTCCGCCTGTCCGACCGCGATCGTCAGCCCGAGCCCGTGCCCCCTGGCCCCGCCCTCGGTACGGAACCGCTGCGGCCCGTGCGTGACGAGGTACTCCGGATAGCCGTCCCCGTGGTCCCGCACGGTGACCTCGGGCCCGTCCACCGTCAGAACGACGGGCGACCGCCCGTGCCGGTGCGCGTTGGCCAGCAGATTCCCCAGCACCCGCTCGAGGCGTCGCCGGTCGGTCTCCACGCGCGCGTCCCGGACCACCGTCACCTCGGTGCCGGACGCCGAGGCCCCGGAGGTGTCCGAAGCCTCCGCCGTCCGCACCACCCGGGCCACCAGCGCGCCCAGCTGCTCGGCGTCCAGCTCCAGCCGCTCCCGCCCCGTGTCCAGGCGGGAGATCTCCAGCAGGTCCTCCGTCAGCGTGCGAAGCGCCGCCACCCGGTCGCGGACCAGCTCCGTCGGCCGTCCCGGCGGCAGCAGTTCCGCCGCCGCGTGCAGCCCGGTCAGCGGCGTGCGCAGCTCGTGCGCCACGTCGGCGGTGAACCGCTGCTCGCTCAGCAGCTTGCCCTGGAGCGAGGAGGCCATGGAGTCCAGCGCGACGGCGACGGCCCCCACCTCGTCCTGCGGCCGGCCCGGTTCCTTCGCACGGGGGTCGTCCACGCGCGCGTCCAGGTCGCCGGCGGTGATCCGCCGGGCCACCTGCGCGGTGGTGTGCAGCCGCCGGGTCACCCGGGTGACCGCGACGGCGCCGACCAGCAGCGTCGCGCCGATGGCCAGGACCGACGACCACAGGATCGCGGTGTCGAGGGCCTCGATGGTGCGGGCGCTCTGCGAGTAGTCGACCGGGACCGCGAGGGCCCGCGCACCGTCGGCGGGGCCGGCCGCCCACATCGTCGGGCGCCCCTGGTGGTCGGCGACCATCGTGCCGCGCTCGCCGGCCATGGCCAGTGTCCGCAGCGACGCGGGCAGTCCCGGCGGATCGAGGCGCGCGCCCCACCCGAGGGTGTCCCCGGCCTCGAACGCCGCCGTCGCGTCCGTCAGCCGGGAGAGCGCGAGGTCACGAGCCTGTCCGACGGTCTGGTTCGTCACCGAGACGTGCACCAGTACGCCGAGCAGGGCGGCCAGCGCACAGCACATCACGGTGATGAAGACGGCGGCCTTCACGGCGAGCGTGCCGGCCCACGAGGGAAACGCGAGCCTCATCGGCCGCTCGCCGACGCGGCGGGGGAGGCGGAGGAAGAGGAGGCGGAGGCGGATGGGGTCGGGGAGGCGGATGGGGTCGGGGAGGCGGAGGGCCGGGGTGAGTGCTTCCGGACCCCGGTGCGCAGCATCTCGTCGTGGGTGAGCAGCATCGCCCGCTGCTGCTGGTCCCAGGTCCACTGGAGGCGGTACTCGTAGCCCGCGACCTCCGACGGAGCCCTGATGATCACGGACCGTCCGGCCAGTTCGACCCCGCTCACGGCGTCCTCGTAGGCCATGACCTGCACGAGTCTGTCCTTGCGTGCGGTGTAGACGCGGACGGCGGTCAGCTTGCCGGGCAGCTGCCGGAAGCCCAGTGTCAGGTCGGCGTGGCCGTCGCCGGTGAGGTCCCGGTAGTACGCCTCGAGCACGGGGCACCGTGTCCCCGCCGCTCCGCTCCTGCCGCAGTCGGCCATCCGGCGGGCCGTCTCGGCGTAGGCCCCCTCGCCGTAGTCGCCGGGATGTGCGGCGATCTCCTGGCGGACGACCGCCGCCGGGTCCACCTTGCGGATGTCGCCGCCGGGCACCGTGACGCCCTTCACCACCTTGGTGTCCACCTCGCCGATGTCGAAGGCCGGACTGGAGGCGGGGGTCAGATCCGGCCAGAGCTTGTCCGGGCTGATCGCGGTCGGTGTCGCCCCTGCTCCCTGAAGCTCACCCGCGTCACCGCACCCCACGGCGACCGAGGCCAGCAGGGCGACGGTGACGGCGGCGAGCACGCGCCGGACGGGACGGGAGGTGCGGGAGGTGCGGGAGGTGCGGCGGCGGGGCACGGGACTCCTGTGACTCCTCTGGAGATACGGACGGTGTCAGGCCCGTACACCTTATTCATGAGGAAGTCCGTTTTGCGTACTGGTGGGCCGGGGGTGGGGGTGCGTGGGACGTGTCGGGGTGCCGGCCATGGAGAAACGATTATTCGGCCAGTTCCTCCAGGAGCCTGGCCGTCGGCAGCCCCACCCGCAGGTACTCCACGAACAACTCGTTGTGCAGAGCCCACGGAGAGCGCCGCGACCGTATCAGCCGGATCGCCTCCTCGGTCGAGTGCCCCCGGCGCACCAGCGTGTGGGCGATGACCAGGCCCGAGCGGTTGTAGCCGCTGTAGCAGCGGACGAGGACCGTCCGGCCGTCGTCCATCGCGTCTCCCGCGGCCCGTGCCAGCCGGATCACCCCGGCGAGCTGCGTCCCGTCCAGCGGACCGTCGGGAATCGGCCACACGTGATGCTGCACCCCGGGATCGGGCCCATGCCCCTGCCGGGCCCGTGTCAACGTCTGGACGAGATCGAACTCACCCCGCACCACGGCGAGTTCCAGTTCCCCGGCGCGTCCCCGGAACTCGTGCCCGCCCATCCACAGGCCGGGCACGATCTCGCTCCACGGACGGTCCGGAGGCGGTACGTCGAGTTGCTTCCTGCGGGTCCGCAACGGCGCCTCCCCAAACGCGCTGCCCAGTCCCTGCCCAACTCCCCCCGAAGGTAACCGCCTTCTTGCCCCCGGAGCGCCCCTCCTGTTCCCATGGTCGTGGGGTGATGGTGCATGAACGGACTGCGCGTCATACCGACCTGGCGGCATGGCCAGGAGCGGCTCTACGTATGTCTCACGGACGGCAGGAACATCGCCTGGTACGACCGTGATGCGGCCAGGATCAACCTGATCGGGGAGAGCCGCAGAGCGGACGTCCTGGAGGCCCTCGGCCCCTTCATCACCGGCCCGGTCACGGTCGGCCCGCCCCCGGTCCCCACACCTGCGGAGCTGGCCCGTCTCTCCCTCCACCCGGACGACGACCTGGCCCCCAACCGCCCCGGCGAGGCCCTCCTGATCGACCTGGACCGCGACCCGGGCCCCGCCCGCCGCCTCCGGGCCGACCCGCGCCGCCGCGCGCTGGAGGCCGAGCAGACCGTCGGCGTGGCACTGGACCGACTCGACGGCGCCGGCTGGCACACCCTGCACTCCCTGCCCCTCCCCGGCGGGGACCGCGTCCACCACCTCGCCATCGGCCCGGCCGGACTGTTCGCGATCCACGCGCTGTACGCCCGTAAACAGCGGGTCCGGATCTCCGACCCCCTGGTCGGCCTGGGCCGCCGGGACCCGGAGCCGCTGCTGCGCCGGGTGCGCGCCGCCGCCGACCGCGCGTCCCACGCCCTGACGGCCGAGGTCCGCCCCGTACTGGCCCTGGTCGGCCCGGCGGACGTCTCGGGCGCCGTCCCCCCGCGCGAGGTCCGCGTCCTGAACGACACCGACCTCGCCGACCTGACCCGGCTCGGCGGAGTACTGAAACCGGCCGATGTGGAGGCCCTGCACGCGATGGCCCGCGCCCGGGGGACATGGGCGAGGGTGTGACGCGGCTGTCCAGTCCGTCCGGCGTTCGAGGACGAGGCCCGTTCAGGGCCGACAGAGCGGTGGCCCGGTGGCCCGGTGGCCCGGGGCCCGGGGGCGCAGCCCCCAGGGACGGGACGGGTAGGGGTAGGGGTGGGGGTGGGCCAGGGGCGGGACGGGGCGGGTAGGGGCAGCGGGGGCGAGAAGAGAGCGGACCCGAGAGAAGAGCGGGCCCGACGGCCCGATCACGGCACCGCCCCCGCCCGCCCCGCATCGAGCAGCGGCGCCAGCAGATCCCCGAAGTCCTGAACCCTCGGAGCGATGTCGGAGGCCGCGAACGTGAGCGTCCCGGCGGACCGGCACTCCTCGACCTCCTCCCAGGTGACCGGCGCCGACACGGTCGGCTGGGCCCTCGCCCGCAAGGTGTACGGCGTCGCGGTCGTCTTCCGGGCCGCGTTCTGACTCCAGTCCACGAACACCTTTCCCGGCCGCAGACTCCGCGTCATCCGGTGCAGAACCAGCCGGGGCATCGCCCCCTCCGCCTCCACGGCCAGTTGCTTCGCGTACTCCGTGACCCGTTCGGAGGAGGCCCCCCGCACCGCCGCCAGCAGATGCAGCCCCTTGGACCCGGACGTCTTCGGCAACGCCTCGATCCCGTCCACCGCGAGCCGCTCCCGCAGCCACACCGCGACCTCGCAGCACTCGACGACGGTCGCGGGCGTGCCGGGATCGAGGTCGAGGACGAGCCGGTCGGCGATCTCGGGATCCTGGATCACCCACTGGGGCGTATGGAACTCCGTGACGAGGTTCGCCGCCCAGACCAGAGTCGCCAGATCCTGCACGACCACCATCCGGGCGGGTCCCTCCGACCGGGGCACCTCGGCGGTGGTGACCCATTCGGGCGTCCCCGGCGGCACGTTCTTGGCGAAGAAGACCTGCCCGTCGGGGCCGTCCGGATAGCGCAGGAAAGACAGCGGCCGGTCACGCAGATGGGGGAGCAGGGCGTCGGCGACGGTCGCGTAGTAGTGCAGTACCTCGCCCTTGGTGAAGCCGGTCGCCGGATACAGCACCTTCTCCAGATTGCTGAGCGCGAGCCGTCTCCCCTCCACCTCAGTGATCGGCGTCATACGATGAGAATCACATGAAACCATCACATAAGGCTCATTCAGGAGGGCGCTGCACGTGAGATCCATCTGGAACGGCGCCATCTCCTTCGGCCTCGTCAGCATCCCGATCAAGCTGGTGAACGCCACCGAGAGCCACTCGATCTCCTTCCGCCAGATCCACACGGAGGACGGCGGCCGCATCCGCTACCGCAAGGTGTGCGAGCTGGAGGACCGCGAGGTGAGCTCGGCGGAGATCGGCAAGGGGTACGAGGACGCGGACGGCACGATCATCCCGATCACCGAAGAGGACCTGTCCCACCTGCCGCTCCCGACCGCCAGGACGATCGAGATCGTGGCCTTCGTCCCGGCCGACCGGATCGACCCGCTCCAGATGGACGCCGCCTACTACCTCCAGGCGGGCGGCGCCCCGGCGGCCAAGCCGTACACGCTGCTCAGGGAGGCATTGAAGCGCAGCCACAAGGTGGCGATCGCCAAGTACGCCCTGCGCGGCCGCGAGCGCCTCGGGATGCTCCGCGTGGTCGGCGAGGCGATCGCCATGCACGGCCTGCTCTGGCCGGACGAGGTCCGCGCACCGGAAGGCGTGGCCCCGGACACCTCGGTCACCGTCCGCGACAAGGAACTCGATCTCGCGGACGCCCTGATGGACACCCTCGGCGAGGTCGACCTGGACGACCTGCACGACGAGTACCGCGAGGCGGTGGAGGAGGTCGTGGCGGCGAAGGCGGCCGGCGAGACACCCCCCGAGGCCCCGGCCGCGCCGCCCAGCGGCAAGGTGCTGGACCTGATGGCGGCCCTGGAGAAGAGCGTGCGCGCGGCGAAGGAGTCGCGCGGCGAGGAACCGGAGAAGGCCTCGTCGGGGACGGGGGAGGAGACGGAACAGGAGACGGAGTCGGGGGCCGAGGTCAGACACCTTTCGCAGCGCAGGTCGGCCCGTGCGGCACCCAAGGGGACGGGCGGTAAGAAGTCGACGTCGACGGCGACGGCGAAGAAGTCCACGGCGACCCCGAGGAAGTCGACGGCGAAGACGGCGAAGTCGACGCAGCCGGCGAAGAAGGCAACGGCGTCGAAGAGCACCGCCGAAGCGAAAGGTACGGCGGCGACGAAGAGCACGGCGGCGACGAAGAGCACGGCCAAGAAGTCCGCCGCGAAGAAGACGACGGCAAAGGGGCCGACGGCGAAGAAGACGGCCGCGAAGAAGACGACAGCCCGCAAACGCACGGCCTGACCCCGCCCCGTACTCCCCACCGGCCGACTCGCCCCGCCGGGCTTGCGCGGCTCACTTGGTCCACTGGGCCCGCCTGGCCTACGCGCCTCGCTCGGCCCGCCGGACCCGGCTGGTTTGTGCGCCTCATCCGGCTGGCTGGACCGCCTGGCTTGCGCGGTTCATCCGGTCCCTGGCCCGCCTGGCCTACGCGGCGAACGCGGCGCCGGACCCGGCTGGTTTGTGCGTCTCATCCGGCTGGCTGGACCGCCTGGCTTGCGCGGTTCATCCGGTCCCTGGCCCGCCTGGCCTACGCGGCGAACGCGGCGCCGGACCGGCTGGTTTGTGCGTCTCATCCGGCTGGCCGGACCGCCTGGCTTGCGTGGTTCATCCGGTCCGTCGGACCCGCCTGGCTTGCGCGCCTCATCCGGCCCCTGTACCGCCTGGCCTACGCGGCTCGCTCGGCCCGCCGGACCCGCCCGGCTCCCCTCCCCTCGCCTCACCCACCGGCTTGCCTGGCGGCACACTCGTCGAGGGGCACTGGAAGAGGCTGCCTGACTCGAACGTCCCCTCGCCCCGCAGGGGGAAGGCTTCCGTCGTCCCCGTTGCCCCGGCGAGGGAACGCCACGCACAGCGTGCCCAGCCCCAGCCCCACGGCCGGCCACACCGGGAACTCACCGCCGTACGCGAACCCGTGCCCCGCGAAATACGTCAGCGCCCAGACGCTCACGCCGAGCCCGGCCCATATCCGCCCGGCCGCCGCCCCCCGGATCCCCGCGCCGGGCCGCACGCGTACGTCCACGGAGGCCAGCCCCCGCTCCAGTGGCCGCAGCGCCCACACCACCCCCACCAGGAGGCCCGCCAGCACCAGCAGCCACGGCACCCGCAGCGCCCACCAGCCTGCCGAGCCGTAGCGGGGTTCGGGGGCGAGGCCGGTCAGATAGAACGCGGCGGCGACGATCAGCACGGGCAGCATGTGCCAGAGGTAGAGAGCCATGCTGCCGGCACCCAGCACCCGCACCGCCCGCCGCACCCGGGCCCGCTCCAGTACCCGACGTACGGCAGGGGCGACCAGCAGGGCCACCCCGACCTGCGCCAGGCTCCACGCCAGCATGGCCGCCGACGGGGGATCGGTGTTGCTCGGCTCCTGCCCGGTCACCAGGATCAGACTGACGGGATACGGCCCTGGCCCGACGAGCAGGGTGAACCCCAGCCCGCCCCCCACCGCCATGGCCAGAGCCCGGACGTGTGCTCGCGGCGCCGTCCGACCGTCGCCGCCCAGCGACCCGTCCCGCCAGCAGAGGCCGAGCTGGTAGACGACACCCCACACAAGCAGGTAGTTGAGCGCCCCGATCGTCTCGACGGCCGAGCCGCGCGAGGACGCGTCGCCCGCCGCCATGAGCGCGCCGACACCGAGCCCCACCACGCCCATGCCCACCGGAACACGCACACCCCACCGTTCGTGAAGGGAGTAGAGGACCGGCGTCAGGGCGCTGAGCAGCAGATACACCGGCAGGAACCAGAACTGCATGGCCATCGCCCACCCCACCAGCGCGAGGGTCGCACGGTCCACGCCGAGCGCGGAGCACACCCCGACGGCGAGCAGCACGAGGCCGCTGTACACGGCCGTGGGCAGCAGCAGCCGCACCGCCCGCTGCCCCACCCATCCCGCGGCGGTCCCGCCGGCGGCCCGAGCCCGCGCCCAGGAACCGCCGGCGGCATGTCCACCGGCGAGGAAGAACAACGGCATGATCTGGAAGCCCAGCGTCAGCCACTGCGTCCAGGGCAGAGTCGCCAGCAGTTCCGGGGCGGTGATCTCGCCGTCCGGATGCCGGATCAGCCCGGTGATCAGCCAGTGCCCCAGCACGACGAGCAGGATCGCCCAGGCCCGCAGGAAGTCGACGTACCGGTCTCGGCTCATACGTCGCATGCTGCCCGCCCCCCGACTCCCCTACGGTGACTAGTCCTTGTCGCAACCAACCCGTTCCCGGGGCGATACCCGCCGGCCCGTCGCCACCGGGTGGCCCGCTACCACCCGGCTACCGCTCCTCGCCGTCCTGCGCGACGGAGAGATGGAAGACGTTCTGCCGGCCGGGGTGGCCCGAGGGGGAGTGCCACACCACCACCGCGCGACGCTCGCTGCTCGGCAATCGCCGTCCGTGCCTCGTCCGCCCCCGCGAACCCCGGCCGGCACTCCCGCCGAAGCCGCTCGTCCGGCGCTCCGGCCGAATCCTCGGCGTCCCACGCGTCCGTCCACTCGCCGCTCCACCGCAGCAGCAAGTCACGCCACTCGAAGCCCCCCGTTTCGACCATGCCCCCATGCTGACAGCCACCACTGACAACGCCCGCAGACCCGAAGTCCAAGAGCGCCGACTACGCGTCAGGCATCTTGACGCTCCGAATGTTACCGGTAACATCATTGTCCGTCGGAGCATCACCCGCACGCCCACGCAGAGGTGGGCCGTCCGCTCTCTGGAGTCCGCGTGACCGACCACCCCACGGCCCAGCGCACCCAGGCCGGCTCACCTACGCCGGACCCCACCGACCCCACCGACCCCACAGTCGGCACAATCGGCACCGACCCCACCGTCGACGCCGGCACCACCGTCGGCACCACCGTCGACACCGGCACCACCGCCGCTCCCGGTCCCGTCTTCACCACGTCCGCCGTGGTCGCCTCCTGCGTCGGCTTCATGCTCATCGGCGCTCTCCAGGCGTTCTACGGCCCCGCGATCCCGGCCCTGCGCGAGGAGTTCGGACTCTCGCCCTCCGCCGCGGGGCTCGGGCTCAGCGCGCACTTCGTCGGCGGCGTCGCCGGAGTCCTCCTCTTCGACCGGCTGTACGGCCGTACCGGCAACCGGCGGATCCTCGCCGCCTCGTATCTGCTGATGGCCGTCGGCTCGGCGGGTTTCGCGGTCGCGCCGAACTGGCCTCTCGCCCTCGCCGCGGCGTTCCTCGCGGGCTTCGGCTTCGGCGGCATCGACTACGGCCTCAACCAACTCTTCGCGGTGGGCTTCGGGCACCGTTCCACCGCGATGCTCAACGTCCTCAACGCCCACTTCGGCATCGGCGCGATCCTCGGCCCGGTCCTGATCGGGGTGGTGGGCGCCGAGCACTACCCCGTCGTCTTCCTGGTCTTCGCGCTCGCCAACCTGCCCCTGCTGTTCTGTCTGCGCGGCGTCCGCGACAGCCCCCCGCGGGTGCCGCAGCCCTCGCGGCACCCCACGTCCACCGGGTCGTCCACGCCGGCCGACCGCGCCCTGTGGTCCGTCCTCGCCGTCTTCGTCACCCTCTACGTGCTGCACGTCGGCATCGAGGCGGGCGTCGGCGGCTGGGAGCCCACACACCTGGAGACCGTCGGTCACAGCGCCGGCGTCGCCGCCACCGCGACCTCCGTGTACTGGCTGATGATGACCGTAGGCCGTTTCCTGGCCGCCCCCATCGCGCTGCGCTTCTCCGCCCAGACCATCATCACGGTCTCCTGCGCGGGTATGACCGTCTGCCTCCTGCTGGCGGCCGTACCGGAACTGGCGCCCTTCGCCTACGCGGGTGTGGGCCTCTTCATCGCACCGATCTTCCCCACCGGACTGCCCTGGCTGCACCGGGCCGCCCCGCACGCCCGCCGGGCGGGCGCGGTCGTCATCGCCGCGTCCATGCTGGGCGGTGTCGCGGCGGGCCCGGCACTCGGCAAGGTCATCGAGTGGTCCGGCGTCCGAGCGGTTCCGCTCCTCCTCGCCGCGGTCTCCGCCGTCTGCCTCGCGGCGACCCTCTGGCTGACCCGGGCGACCCATCCGAAGCCCTTGAAATGACCACCCCGCCGCCCCGAGCCGCCCCGAGCCGCCCCGAGCCGCCCCGAGCCGCCCCGAGTCGCCTCGCGGCACCCCGTGGCCCGGGGTGGTGCGGCCGACCCCATCGCCCGCCGGCAGGCCCGAGACACGGACAGGCACCCGCACGAGAAGCCATCCCGAAGCACGAGCGCGAGTACGAGCACCAGCACGAGCACCAAGACAAATACGCGCCCGCACCAGCACAAACCCGCACCCGCGCCCGCGCCCGCACAAACCCGCACCCGCGCCCGCACCAGCACAAGCGCAAACAGCACCCGCACGTCCGCCCCGACGAAGGGACTCGCATGCCGGCCCTGACCACGACCTCCGACGCTTTCCTCCTGGACGGCGAACCGTTCCGCATCCTCTCCGGCGCACTGCACTACTTCCGCGTCCACCCCGACCAGTGGGCCGACCGGCTGCGCAAGGCCCGCCTCATGGGCCTGAACACGGTCGAGACGTACATCCCATGGAACCTCCACCAGCCCGAACCCGGCACCCTCGTCCTCGACGGACTCCTCGACCTGCCCCGCTTCCTGCGCCTCGCCGCCGCGGAGGGCCTGCACGTCCTCCTCCGCCCCGGCCCCTTCATCTGCGCCGAGTGGGACGGCGGTGGCCTGCCCCACTGGCTCACCACCGACCCCGACATCCGCCTGCGCACCAGCGACCCCCGCTTCACGGATGTCGTGGACCGCTACCTGGACCTCCTCCTCCCGCCCCTCCTGCCGCACATGGCGGCGTCGGGCGGCCCGGTCATCGCCGTACAGGTGGAGAACGAGTACGGCGCCTACGGCGACGACATCGCCTACCTCAAGCACCTCGAGCACTCGCTCCGCTCACGCGGCGTCGAGGAGCTCCTCTTCACCTGCGACCAGACCGACGGCGACCACCTCAAGAACGGCGTGCTGCCCGGAGTCCTCGCCACCGGCACGTTCGGCAGCCGCGTGGACCAGTCCCTCCAGCGGCTCCGCGCGGCACAGCCCGAAGGTCCCCTGATGTGCGGGGAGTTCTGGATCGGCTGGTTCGACCACTGGGGCGGTCCGCACCACGGAAGGGACGCCGAGGACGCCGCCGCCGACCTCGACCGGCTCCTCTCGGCGGGCGCCTCCGTCAACATCTACATGTTCCACGGCGGCACCAACTTCGGCTACACCAACGGCGCCAACCACCACCACGCCTACGTGCCGACCGTCACCTCCTACGACTACGACGCCCCGCTCACCGAGAGCGGCGACCCGGGCCCGAAGTACCACGCCTTCCGTGAGGTCATCGCCCGCCACGCCCCGGTCCCGGACGAGCCGGCGCCCGCCCCGTCGCCCAAACTCCCCCCGACCACCGTCCGGTTGACCCACCGCGCTCCCCTCCTGCCCCTCGCGGACCGCCCCGTGCACGCCACGGACCCCCGCTCCGCCGACCAACTGGGCCAACGCGCCGGGTACACCCTGTACCGGACCACCGTCCCCACCCCCGGGGCCGGCCTCCTGCACTTCTCCGGCGGAGTGGGGGACCGCGCCCAGGTCTTCCTGGACGGCGCCCCCGCGGGCGTCCTCGAACGCGAGCGCTACGAGGAGACCCTGCCCGTCCACGTCCCCCGCCCTGACGCCGTGCTCGAGGTGCTCGTGGAGAACATGGGACGGGTCAACTACGGCCCCCGCATCGGCGTCCCCAAGGGCCTGCTGGGCCCCGTGACGCTCGACGGCACGCCCCTGCACGGCTGGGACTCCCACGCACTGCCCCTGGACGACGTACCGGTCACCGCCGCCTTCGCCCCCGCCGGGACCTCCACCTCCGCCGAACCCGCTTTCCACCGCGGCACGTTCGAGGTGCGGACCCCCGCCGACACCTTCCTCTCCCTCCCCGGCTGGACCAAGGGCCAGGCCTGGATCAACGGGTTCCACCTCGGCCGCTACTGGAACCGCGGCCCGCAGCACACCCTCTACGTCCCGGCCCCCGCCCTGCGCCCCGGCGTCAACGAGCTGGTCGTCCTCGAACTGCACGGCACCACCACCCTCGACGCCCACCTCACCGACACCCCCGACCTCGGCCCGGAGCGGCCCTGATGCGGCACCGGGTGAGCGTTCCGCCTCCTCCCGCGCCCCCGCTCCGAGGCCACCTCCCCTTCGCCGACGCCCCCGCCGCGGCCGACCCCATCGAGGTGACCAGCCGCTGGCTGACCCGGGGCGGCCGCCCCTGGTTCCCGGTCTCGGGCGAGTTCCACTACTCCCGGTACCCGGCCCGGGAGTGGGAGGAGGAGCTGCTGAAGATGAAGGCGGGCGGGGTCTCGGTCGTCGCCTCGTACGTCATCTGGATCCACCACGAGGAGACCGAGGGCCGCGTCCGCTTCGACGGCGACCGCGACCTGCGTCGCTTCGCCCTGCTCTGCGCCCGCCACGGCCTGGACTTCGTCCCCCGCATCGGCCCCTGGTCGCACGCGGAGGTCCGCAACGGCGGCCTTCCCGACTGGGTACTCGCCCGCACCACGGCCCCCCGCACCGACGACCCGGCGTACCTGACCGCCGTCCGCCCCTGGCTGGCGGCGATCGCGTCGCAACTCGACGGCCTGGACCGCGCGCACGACGGCCCGATCGTCGCGATCCAGATCGAGAACGAGCTCTACGACCGGCCCGGCCACCTCCGCACCCTGAAGCGCATGGCTCAGGAGGCCGGCCTCAGCGCCCCCCTCTGGACCTCGACGGCCTGGGGCGGAGTCCACCTCCCCGACGACGAACTGCTCCCCCTCTACGGCGGCTACCCCGAGGCCTTCTGGACCGAGGCCGACGGCGGCTGGCCCGACACCTGCCGCAAGCACTTCTTCTTCACCCACCAGCGCGACGACGAGGGCATCGGCGCCGACCTGCGCCCGACGACCGTGCGCGGCGCGGATCCCGACGCCTACGCGGACAGGTTCCCCTGGGCCACCTGCGAGTTGGGCGGCGGCATGGCCGTCGCCTACCACCGCCGCCCGCGCGTCGACGCCGCCGACATCGGCGCCCTCGGCCTCACGAAGATCGGCTGCGGCTCGGTCTGGCAGGGCTACTACATGTTCCACGGCGGCACCAACCCGACGGGGGAGCGGACGACCCTCCAGGAGTCCCACGCCACCGCCTACCCCAACGACCTCCCCGTCCTGACGTACGACTTCCAGGCGCCCCTCGGCGAATACGGCCAGTACCGCCCCTCGTACGACGAACTCCGCCTCCAGCACCTGCTCTTGGCGGACTTCGGTGAGGTGATCGCCCCCATGCGGTCGGTGCTGCCGGACGGCCGTCCGCGCGGCCAGCACGACCGTGACACCCTGCGCTGGGCGGTCCGCGGTGACGGGCGCGCCGCCGGCTTCCTCTTCGTCACCGACCACCAGCCGCACGAGCCGCTCCCGGACCACCCGGACACCAGCTTCACGATCGGCTTCCCCGAGGCCCCGCCCCTCACCCTCCCCAGTACCCCCGTCACCGTCCCCTCGGGCGCCTACTTCTGCTGGCCGCTGCGGCTGGACGTGGCGGGCCTGCGCCTGGACTGGGCCACCGCCCAGCCGGTCTGCACGATCGTGGACGACGACGGCCGTACGATCCTGGTGCTGGCGGCGACGGACGGCATCGAGCCCGAACTGGCCCTGGACACACGGACGGTGACGACCGTCGCAGCCCCGCCCGGTGCGGACGTCACGGCCGTGACCGACGACGACCGCATCCTGATCACCGGCCTGCGCCCCGGCACGGACGCCCTGGTCGAGGCGGAGACACCGGCCGGCGACCGGGTAGCGCTCCTGGTCCTGGACGCGGCCACCGCCCGCACCGCCTACCGTGGCGAGGCCTGGGGCGCGCAGCGGCTCGTCCTGTGCGCCGAGGGCGTGGTCTTCGACGCGACGAACGACGAGGTACGCATCCACCCCCGCCCCTCGGACGACGCGGACGAGAACGGCGCGGGCGACGAGAACGGCGCGGGCGACGAGAACGACGCGGGCGACGAGAACGACGCGGGCGACGCGGATGCCGGGGACTCCGAGGCCGCTGGGGACTCCGGGGCCGCTGGGGACTCCGGGGCCGCTGGGGACTCCGGGGCTGCCGGGGACTCCGGGGCTGCCGGGGACTCCGGGGCTGCCGGGGACTCCGGGGACTCCGGGGCTGCCAAGGCCGCCGGGGGGTTCCGTACCCCCGTCCCGACGATCTCCCTCTCGGTCCTCCCGGCCCCGCCCCGCCCACCGACGGCATCCGGTGCCACCGTGAAGGAGAGCCAGGACGGGGCCCTGATCCGCTACACACTCGTCCCCGACGAGGACGGGCCCACCGCCCCCGCCCCCACCCTCACCGCGCTGCGCCCGGCGGGCCCGCCACCGGCCCCAAAGACGGGCGTGCTGGACCGGGCGAGCGCCCCCGCCGACGAGCACTACGACACGAAGGCGGCCGTCTACCGCGTCGACGTACCGGCCTCCCGCCCCGGCACCCCGACCCCGCCCGGGGCCGACCTGCTGCGCCTGCGCTGGACCGGCGACGTGGCCCGCGCCTATGTGGGGGACACACTGGTCGCCGACCAGTTCTTCACGGGCCGCCCGTGGGACATCGCGCTCGACCGACTCCCGCCCGGCGAGCCGCTCACCGTACGGATCCTGCCGCTCGCCGCCGACGCGGCGGTCCACCTCCCCGTCACCCCGCCACCCGGCACCGCCGAGATACGGCACGCCGAACGGATCACCACCCGCACCTGGAGGCTCGGCACGACCTGACCTGACCTGACCCCCTCCTCCTCGTCCGCCCGGCCTATCCTGTGGGTCCGCCGGGCGGCCCAGTGCGACCGGCCCCGGACCAGTCCCGAGGAAGAAGCCCCCACCATGACCCGAAGCGCCGCCGACGGCCCGGCCGGCCCGGCGAGCAGGGGACGCAGCAGACGCAACTTCGCGGGCTCACGTCCGGTCATGGACGACGTCGCGAAACTGGCCGGAGTCTCCAAGCAGACGGTCTCCCGGGTGCTCAACGACCATCCGGCCGTCCGCGCCGAGACCCGGGAGGCGGTCCGGGCGGCCATGCGCACGCTCGGCTACCGCCCCAGCAGCAGCGCCCGCTCGCTGGCCAGCGGCCGCACCAGAATGCTCGGGGTGATCTCCTTCGACGCGGCCCGCTACGGCCCCGCCTCGACCCTGACCGCGATCAACACGGCGGCGCAGGAGGCCGGTTACCTGGTGAGCTCGATCGCGCTGGACACCGCGGACCGGGACACGGTGGTGCGGGCCGCGGACCGGCTGTCGGCGGAGGGCGCGGACGGCGTGATCGCGATCGCGCCCCAGGTCCGGGTGGCCCGGGCCCTGGCCGAGGCCCACCTGGACACCCCCCTGGTCGTCATGGACAACGACCTGGGTGACGGCACCCCCATGGTCACCTCGGACGCCAGCACCGGCGCCCGCAAGGCCACGCGGCACCTGCTCTCCCTCGGCCACCCCACGGTCCACCACCTCGCGGGCCCGACGGGCTGGACCTCGGCCGACCGCCGGGCGGAGAGCTGGCGCGCCACCCTCGAGGCGGCCGGAGCCGAGGTGCACGCCCCCCTCATCGGCGACTGGAGCGCCGACTCCGGCTACGACCTGGGCCGCGAACTGGCGAAGGACCCGTCGGTCACCGCGCTCTTCGTGTCGAACGACCAGATGGCCCTCGGCGTCCTGCGCGCCCTGTACGAGGCGGGCCGCCGGGTGCCGGAGGACGTCAGCGTCGTCGGCTACGACGACATCCCCGAGGCCGCCCACTTCCTTCCCCCGCTGACCACGATCCGTACGGACTTCACGGACATCGGCACGATCTCCCTTCGCATCCTGCTGAACCGCATCGACAACCCGTCGACCCCCGGAAGCCCGCTGACGGTCGTCCCCGTCGACCTGTGCGTCCGCCACAGCACCACCGGCCCGCGCTGACCGCGCCGACCGGGCTGACCGCGCTGACCGGGCTCAATCGTGCGTGCCCCGCGTGGCCGCGGCGTGGAGATGTTCCAGGGCGTCCAGTACGACGGTGTTCCAGTGCCAGGCCAGCCAGCGGCCGACGTCGCTGCCCGTCTGCCGGAGCGCGGCCAGTTCGGCGTGGGTGAAACCGGTCAGCGGCCGCTCATGATGGGAGGACACCATGCCCAGCGGCACGCCCAGCCGGTTCACCAGCGGAACACTGTGCGCGGCCCGACTGCCCGTCTGGAGGATGGCGTGGCGGGAGGCTTCGTCGAAGACCGGCGCCGACTCCACGTCCCGCACGGTGACCTGCCGACGCTGGCCCGCCGCCTGCGCGCAGGAGGTGGTAGGGGTGTCGACGAAGGCGAAGAAGTCGCAGAAGTACCTGTTCAGGCCGGTGTGCCGGGCCAGGCGGAGCCGGCCCTTCTCGCTCAGCTGGACGTTGCCCATGGGCGTCTGGGTGATCGCCAGCACCCGTTGCAGGGCCGCCGCGACGACAGCGCCCTGGCTGGTGCCGTGGCCGCGCTCCACCGGGAGACCGGGAAGCGCGGGCGGCCCGCGCCGCACCCGGCCCGGGAACCACAGCTCGGCGTCGGGATCGGGCGCGGGTGTGCGTACGACCGCGTCGGCGAGTGTGGAGAGCTTGATGTTGAACTGCTGGGACGCGCCCTTCAGCAGCGCGAACGCCTCAGCGGCGGAGCCGAGGACGTAGCGCTGGAGCAACACCCCTTCGGCGCGGGTGACCCCGGCATGGCCGTACCGGCGGTTGCGCAGATCGAGATCATCCTGCCGCCACCGCAGCGCGCTCTCCTGGCCGGACCCGGACCCGGACCCGGACCCGGACCCGGACCCGGACCCGGAGTCGGACGCGTAGGTCGCCGAGCCTGCTTCGGCCGGGTGCCGGGGCAACTGGCTCATACCAAGGGCTCCAATCCGCGGTGAGTCCGATCGCCTCCTTGCCAAGCACTGCCAACGACTAACCGGAAACCCGCTGAGCAAACCCGCCGCCTTCCGCAGCGGTCAGAAACCGTCGGCGACTTCCGTCACAGCGGACGAGGTGCGGGGTCCTGGGCCAGGGATTCCGGTCCAGGAGGCGTTGTGAGCGCATAGGCGGCGACCAGCCCGGCCACACCGAGCACGCTGTCCAGACAGATCGACGTGGATTCCGAGATCCCGTTTCCCGCGATGATCAGGATGATTCCGGTCACGAGAATCGCCAGGAATGCCATGTAGTGATCGTGAAGCACTGTCCTGAAGGTGACGTACACGCTTCCTCACCTCTTCCTGTTTTGCCCTGACTGAAGTGAGGTTCATTCGACCAGTTCCCCTGTCGGCCGCCAGAAACAACTCGGCCGAGTGCGCCAGCGTACGGCGAATCATCGGCGTCCCCGAACGCAAGGGCGTACCGAAAGGGAGCTAATTCGAGTGGCTGAGGCAACATCAGGACGAGGTCACGGATCTCTATGCCTACGAGGCGCGCGTCATGCCGTGGAGCGCTTCCTGCGGCTGGTACAACATGGGCCTCATCGACGACACGGTCACCTTTCTCTCCTTCTCCGGCGCGGGTCGCCGACAGCTCACGGGATGTAGCGTCGAAAATCCCCAGTTCCTGGCGTACTTCGCGGACAGCTTCGACCAGGCCTGGGGCACACTGGAACCCCTGGACGCCTACGTGACCAGGCACTCCGCAACGCGCCACACCGGGGGCGCCGAGGGAGTCTGACGTCCGTGGCGCCGCAGAGCGATAGCACGAAGCGAATCGGCCGCTCCCTCGAACCCGCCACCCCGGACGGGCCCTTGTCCGTTGCGCCGGACGCTGGCGCAGCGACCGGCGTCGCCCTGTTCCGGCCCGTGCTTCAGATGCGGTAGGCCCCCGCCGGTACGCCATGGGCGAGGCCGTACGGAGTCAGGGCGATGACCCCGGTTCCCTGTGACGGTGTGCCAGGGCCGATGTGCAGGGGGCTGACGCCGTAGGAGTGGGCGAGATCGGCGGCCATGTCGTGGGCGGCCCACCGCCACTCGTCTTCGGCGTCCTGGTCCTCCTGCGCGGCATCCCACTCGGGCGTGAGGCCCAGCTCCACACGGCGCGCCCGCTCGAACGGCAGCGGCTCGCCGAGGGTCAGCAACTCGTCGTCGGCCTCACCTGTTTCGCAGTACCGCCGGACGACGCTGCCGTGCTCGGCGACGATCCAGGCGGAGCCGTCGCCCTGGCCGCCGTAGTAGTACGCGTGTGCCCGGCCGTAGCGGACACTGAGCTCGGTGCACAGCCGCAGCACGTCGGGGCCGCGTTCCTCGCCACACGGATCGCACCAGGCCCCGAGAACGAGGGTCCAGCCGTCCAGTTCGGGTGTCACGAAGACCCGTTCGTAGCCGTCGTACGGGTCCTCAGGACCGAAGCCGTGGCTGTCGGTGTCGACGATGTCGTTGCCGAGGGCGAAGGTCACGGGCCTGGGGTCGACCAGACCGAGGGCGTCCATGATTCCGGCCTGGTCACCGCCGGGGACGGCCATCCAGTGATTCCAGCACGCCCACATTCCTTCCGGCCGGTCGTCCGGGAGCTTGACGCGGATGAGCCGTTCGATCGCGGCCACGTCGGAGCGGGAAAGGGCCGGTTCGCCGCCCAACTCGGCGAGCATGGTCAAGGCGCGCGCCCGCTGCCGACCGGGCCCTAGTTCCCGGATACGCCGCAGCAGCGGAACGACGTGCTCGCCTTGCAGTATCAGGGCGTCCTGCACCTGCTGGGCGACCTCCCGGTCGGGGTCCCCGAGCAACGGCAGCAGGGCAGAGACCGCGGACGTTCCAGCGTCGCCGCAGCGCTGGAACCCGCGGACCGCCATCCGGCGCACATGCGGCACGGGATGGGAGAGGGCCGTGGTGTAGCGGTCAATGGCAGCCGCACCGAAGCCGGAGAAAGCGAAGCCGAGGCGCTTGCGCGAACTCTCGCTGGACGCGGAGGCGAGAGCGCGGAGAAGGCTGTCGAAGGCGTCCGCTTCCCCGATCCTCCCCATCACGGCGGCGATCGGCCGCCAGTCCACGGGAGAGTCCTCCTGCGCCAACTCCCGCACCAGCCGCTCCACCGCGTCGCTCCCGAGAGCAACCAACGCGTCCGCCGCCGCTTCGCGTCGATCCGGCACCCCCAGGTCCCGTACCAAGTCGCGGTCCACCACGTTCCCTCCAGCGCTTCCGGTACTTTGCCAGTCTCCGTCACTCGGACAAGGGGAGACGGATGATGCTGGAAGCCGGACCGCCGAGGCCTGCGAGGCCCTGGTGCAGAGGAACTCCGCGCGGCGTCCTCTTCGGTGCGCTGCCCTCGATGGTCTCCGTCCATGACTACCAGACCGATCCCGCCCGGCCCGAGACCATGATCCGATGGGCGCTGATCGGCATCATGGCCCGCCGGTTCACCCGAGGTTGCCCGGCCGAACGGTCAGGACCACGGCGTCTTCGGTGGACAGCACGGTAGTTGACGACAGGCACCTGCAACGCGTCAGGAACTCTGGACGGCGCCTAGGAACCGCTCGACCTCGCTTCGCAGGTCTGACGAGAGGTCGCAGAGGCCGCCGACGATGAAGGTCAGTTGCCTTGCAAGCTCCGGATGAACGCTCCAGACCGCCGAGGTCCTGGTCAGGACCGCGCACAGCAGGTCGCCCTCGCCCATGTGGCCTTCGGCCAGCGGGTGGTCACGAAGCACCTCCACCGCGAGCGGAAGAAGCACCGGCAGCCCAATGTCCTGCCTGATCAGCAGGCGCAGGTCCTCAACGGTCAGAGTCCCGACCGGCCGGCTCCGCAGGGCATGCGCCGTCACAATGAGACGGGTGGCGTCGGGTGGGGGCGCCTGCCGGCGATCACGTTCAAGTTCCTCGAGGGACCGACTACGGTCGATAGACACAGTCACCAGGCGATTTTCTCGCGGGCGTTCCAGGTGTACTGCCCGGGGACGTTGGCCAACCTGGTGATGGGTGGTTTGCTGACGACGTTCAGTTGGGTCAGCGGGTGCCTCGACCCATCGGGAGCGCGGGTGCCGGCTTGGGCTGGTGGGCCTCTCACCTGCGCCGATGGTCCGCAGACGTTCGTGGGCGTCCGCCGTTGTACGTCTGCATCGTCACGCAGTGGGACACTCACCGCTCAACGGCCGATCGCTGGCGAGTCCGTTGTCAGTGCTTGCGTCTATGGTCTCAAGCGCGCGGTCGGCTTCCGGGGGTTCCAGCTCTGAAGGGAAAGGTTTCATCCCCGGCCTGTCCGGGGGCGGCCCGGAGACTCGTCCGGGACCTAACCGACGGCCGGGCTTCGTCGATGGCCATGAGATGACCTGCCAGCGCCGACCGCGTACCCCCTCTGCGTGGGCGGACGCACGCTTTCCCACTGTGGTGGTGAAGCCGTGGGCGGTGCGCAGGGGCGTTCACCTGGGTTCATGGGCGGCTGGGCGGCATGACCCATGATTACGGCAGATCATCACAGAGGGCGTGAACCAGCTCTTCAAAGCCGGTGACTTCTACTTCGGCCGCTCCGAGGACCCTTCGGTCGATTTCGACCATGCGCTCTTGGGCGCCGATCGCGGCAGCGTCCGGATGCGGGTCCGCTTTCAAGTGGGCGAGTTTCGCTTCGTCTTCTGTCAGGTCTCTCTGAAGGCGGTTCCTTCGCTGCTTGGCTTGCTCAAGTTTGGTTTTAGCTGCCTGGCACTGTTCGTGAGGCATGTTGCTCCCTAACCGTGCGATGTTGCTTCAGCCTTACGGGTCGGCAGCCAACGTGCATGTCGGCTTGGCCCAAGTGGGCGTCTCGCCGGGCCAGCGTGGGCAGAGGTTGGCGGCGGGCGGCTGAAGCCACCGACTCGAGCGGTACGAGCGCCGGCGCGCTTTCCCCGGGAGCCACCTCGGGACTATGTTCCAGGCCATGGATCCCCACCCCCCTCATCCTGCTCCCTGACGGAGCTGTCGGCACCGCCTGATGCCCAACACGCTCTCCAACTGGGGTGGTGGAGTGTTGGGCCGTGTGCAGGGGTGTTCATCTGGGTTCATGGCCGATCGGTCGTCGGTTTCCGGCAGGGCTGTGCGCCTCGCCTGAACGTCGTGAACGCGGCTGAATGAGACGGAGACTGAGACGGGGCTAGCGTGTCAGGGGTTCTCCTCTGCCCAGATGACTCTCAGCCTTCTTGCGCGTCGTCCGCGAGTGGGACGGTGTCCTTGGTCGGCGGGGCTTTGACGGTCACAGGCTGATTGATGTCGAGGAAGGTGATGGTCAGGTCGAGCGGCCCGTCTCCGGTGCCGGCAAGCATGTCGTTGTGTTCGGCCCGCATACGGAACTGCTTGGTGCGGTAGTCGCCGTCTATCCACAGGTCCATGGTGAGCGGGTCGGAGACTTGCAGCTGTATGAACTGATCGAGGCGCTCTCGAATCAGGCCGTCGCTGTTGACCGTCCCCTTGTAGTGCGTGGTACTGGCGCCGTCGACCGTCTCAGTGCCGACCAGCCGCAGGTCCTTGGACCCGGTCAGAAGCGTGGACTGCGCAGTTGGGGTCCCCTGCAGCTGACTGGGCAGCACGCCATAGGACTGGTTGTCCACCGCACTGCGTCCCCATGTGGCTGGCGCAGCGCTCAGCCAGCTTTTGCCGTTCAGCTTCTCGGAACTCACCCCACTCCCGCCGACGTACATCGCCTCGTCGACGAACCGGATTTCCAGATGGTGGTCCCCACCCTGGTCGGCCGCAGCGGTCATCTTCATACTCATGGCCAGCGGTTTCGTGTTCATGGAGGCCTCGGCCTCCAGACGGCCTTTCGCCGGCACGGTGCCGCTGATCCGATAGTGGAGCGACGTGATGTCCTCGGAGTTCTTCGCAGCCTTCGCCACGGCCGCCGCGGGAGTCACCTCGGGTGGGGCTGCAACCGCGGAATCGCTCTTGGCGCCCCCTCCGCAGGCTACCGATCCCCCAGCGAGCAGTACGACCGCGAACGCCACGCTCGTCACTCTGCGCGGTACGGAAAGAAGAACGGACATTCCCACAAACCCCCAAAGGCAGATGGCAGATCCATGCCAAGGCCGCGAGCCTAACTGGGGGTGTGTCCTGCGGGCTGCTGGGGGCTTGTGAGGTATGCGCGTCAGAAGGAGGAACCGCCTCCCGTCGAGATCGCGAATGCCCTGCGCTGGGTGGCCAAGGCATCGCTGTCGCTGGCGACGCTCAAGAACCCGGCGGACATCCGACGCATCCTCGACTCGCTCAAGCTCACGCTGTCCGGGGCCACGGCCGCCGCCGAGACGGTGCGGCGCAAGCGGGTCGTCCTCTTCAACGCCCTCGCCTACGCCGTCGAGCTGGGGAGCTCCCCGAGAACCCGGTCACGCTCGTGAAGTGGAAACCCCCCAAGGTGACCAAGGAAGTAGACCGTCGGGTCGTCGTGAACCCTCGGCAGGCCGGGGAGCTCCTGGCTGCGGTCTCGTACGTGGGAGGCTACCGCCGGGCTCGCGGGCGTCGACTTGTCGCGCTGTTCGCCTGCATGTACTTCGGCGGCCTGCGTCCGGCTGAAACGGTGGCGTTGCGCCGTCAGGACTGCACGCTGCCGGACAGCGGGTGGGGCTCGCTGATCCTGGAGAAGAGCCGCCCGACCGTCGGTAAGCGCTGGACTGGTACCGGCGCCGTTCACGACGACCGCGGCTTGAAGAACCGACCGGCGAACGAGACACGCGTCGTCCCGATCCCGCCCCGTCTGGTGCAGATGCTCCGTGCGCATATCGGGGAGTTCGGCGCCGCGAAGGACGGCCGGCTGTTCGCCAACGAACGCGGGGGCGTGGTCGCCTCGACGACGTACTGGCGTGTCTGGGACGAGGCGCGGCATCTGGCGCTCACCCCGGAACAGGTGGCCTCGCCGCTGGAGGCTCGACCGTACGACCTGCGGCACGCGGCACTGTCGTCCGGGCTCACCGCCGGCGTGGATCCCACCGAGGTTGCGGAGCGCGCGGCCAACAGCGTCGAAGTGCTCCTCAGCCGCTACGCGAAGTGCCTCGACGAACGACAGGACGTCGCCAATCGCCGGATCGCCGAACTCCTCGGCGAGGACGACGGCCAGGAGGACGGGCCCGGCGGCGGCCCCTGATCGCGACACGCCTCCGACATACGCACTGCGGCATGATGGCCCCTGGACTTCGGTCCGGGCGCCTCGTTGTTTCCTGGGTTCTACCTGCGGTTTTCTGCCCTGCGGCCTGGCCACGAATAGGCCGCGGGCTCCGACATACGCCCGCTCCGAGCGGCACATGGCTGCACATACGCCAAGACCCCGTCCTCAGCGAAAGCGCTGGTGGCGGGGTCTTTGGGCACCTGATTCAAGGTACCCCCGGCAGGATTCGAACCTGCGCACACGGCTCCGGAGGGCGGTTGCCATCTGGGCAGGACTGCAGGTCACGAGCCTGGCGGTTTTACATCCGGTGGTGCCGGTCCACGAATGGTCCACGTCTGCGGAGCGCCGCATAAGGAGTTCAGCACTCATCTGGCCGGGGTATGCCCCGTGCACCGGTGCCACGACTGGCTGCCGTGCGCGGCCGCCGTCCCTGCTGACCTACATGATCACGGAAGCCGTGCTTGCTTCTGCGTCCTGCCCATCACCAACCGGGCATGCCCACGCAACTCGTCAAAACGCAAGGCTCCTAGTTTGTGATGGGGCAGGTTCTCACTGCACTTCGCGAGCTGTAGTGGCAACCGTTTCGGATCGATAGGAACCTCCAGACTTCAGCTGTGCCCGCTATCAGATGCCACTGCGGTGCTGAATGGGAGCCCCTGCATAACTCTCTCCATGTGACTCCAATCGGGCGCTCCAACGTCGGTCATCGGCAGGCGAATGATGGTCTTCTTCATGCGAGAGAGATTCCATTTGTACCCGTAGGTGAATCGATAGCGTTCATATCTGATCACTGCTGCAACGAACAGTAGTGTCCAGCGGGATACATCTTGCTTCGGAATTAGCACCTGCACGTCATCGGAAGCAAAGAATGGCTGGTCTTGATAGAAGGCCACGCCGACAGAGTTGCCGTTGTAAGGAACTGTCAGGCAATGCTCCTGGAAAGTAGGATCAAGATCACACAGGTCGGTGATCCCGTTGTTGTACTCGGAAGCTCCGATGAAGCGAGTAGTCCCGGGTCCCCGATCGGCCGCCGTGACACGCTTGCCCTTCTTAATGTCGAAGAGGCTTCCAAGTTCGAACTGACCCCAAGTCTCCGTGTCTGAGAACTGCCTCGCTGACGCGGCGGCAGATTGAGCACTCTTCAAGGTCAGCATCGCGTCGTCGAGGATAACCTTCTCAAGGATGAGGGGATCTAGCCCTGAGTAGTCCGTCTCCATATACGCCTCGGCCACCCACTCATCACCTGGGCCGACCTTTTGCATAACAGACTCGCCGGCATGAACTTCGCGGTTCCTGAACATCTCAACCCAGTGGTCCCGCAGTTTCGGCCAAGCCTGGTGCTTATCTACGCGTCCAAGATTCTTCACCTTGACAAATCGGTCATCGCGCCAGTATCCGAACCAGGTTTTCTTGTTTGCGGTGGCGTGAGGAATGCCAGCAGTGAACACGAGAATGCACGTGATTACCCCTACGGGGTGGAACAACTCCGGTGGCATGCTCATCACTGCCTCCAGCGTGTGCTTCTTCATTAGATTTGTTTTGTGCTCGGACCTGAGGGTCGCGCACGAAACCGGGACAATTGCAATCCCGGTCCCACCCTTCTCCAAGTTGTCGAGCATGTGCTCGACAAAACGTAGTTCGTGGAGATCTTCTTTGGACTTGGCGTAGGGGGGATTGATCATCCCGATGTTCGCGCGATGGGATTTAATCTCCTTCGTGATGGCGACATCGAAGCATGATCCTTGGTATATGTTCGCTTTTCCGTCTCCGCGAAGAATCATGTTTGAAGTAGCCAGTGCGTACATAGTCGCCTGCTGCTCAATGCCGATCAGCCGCTCCTTTTTCACCGACTCCACTTCTGTATCTGTCGTGGCTGTGCGGATCATCTGCATCATTGCAGAGATGAGGAACCCACCCGTGCCGGCGCAGATGTCAAGGACCTTGTCATCCTTGGTCACGTTTGCCAGCAAGGAGAATAGTTCGGTGACGTGTCGGGGTGTAAGGACGATGCCCAATCCTTTACCGTCGCCTCCCGTGTACTTCAGAAACTCGCCGTAGAATGCTCCGACCACGTCGAAGTCGTGATAAACGTTAAGAAACGGCATTACCCGATCGGCGAGCAGTGTCACGATCTCGCTGAGAAGTCCCTTTGGGTATCCCTTGGTCGGCTTGCGCAGTTCCGGGTGTACTTGAATGTTAGTGAACGGCTGCGTCATGTTCTCGATCTTTGGGACCGGGAGCTTTGCTGCTCGCACTACCTTCTGGATGGACTGCATCCAAAATTCGGGGAGATCTGTGGCGGGATACTCGGCGTAGGTCTTTGCGAACACGGGATCGTTTAGTGCAATGAGAGTACCTGCAACGGCAAGGGGTTTCTCTTTTTCTTCGAGTTCGGCCTCGTCGCGCATGAATTCGTGCATCTCCATCGAGAACGCGATGAGGTCGTGCGTGCGTTGCTGCTGCACGTTTGGATCGAAGGACGCTGCGGCCAGTAGGTCGTCCAATCCGACCCATTCGGTAATAGGAGCGCCCGTAGGTGACACTAGAGGCTTTGCGGAAGTTGCCCCCTTGGGGAGTACAAAGAACGAGTGCTTGTTGGTGTGCCTATTGCCTGAGACGGCTACCGCGATGACTGTGTAATTGGGGGAGAGATATCGCGCGTAGTGCAGAACGCCGTCTACTGCGTATTGGGCGGGAAGGTCGTGCTTTGCAGATTCATGGTTTCTCACATCTGCCTTGCACTCGACAACCACGACCATGTCGGGTGTGGCCGGTGCGGTGATAATAAACTCAGGGTAGCCCGCGCCTCCCTTGCCGGTCTTCGATGCTTTCGACAAGGCGGTTCGAATCGCGTGTACAGTTGATTGTTGCTTTTCGATCACGACGGCGTCTTCGTCGTCGTAGTAGCCCAGCGCTCGCAGCCTGGCTTCGACCATGTCCTCAGTGATGCGCTCGTTCGCCATCGGCCGTGCTACTCCTGATCGATCGTCATGCCCGGTCACGTCCGTGGCGATCCTATGTCGTGTCGTAGACCGCTAATGAGGGTCAGGGCTTGATCAAGTTCCGGGAGTGTCGAGGTTCTTGAGCAGATCGATGGCGAGGTTGCGGATGGTGGCCATGGCACCAAGGGCCTTGCGTGTTGACGGTTGCCCGATATGGCATGCTTTGTTCCGTTTTTTGCGGGCCTGACCGACCCGCGTGACCGTCGTGGCTGGCGCTTCCCGCTGACGGCTCTCGTTGCTGCCGCGGCGGCGGGTGTCCTGGCCGGAGCGCGGTCCATGACCGCGATCTCTGAGTGGATCTCGGACGCGCCTCGCTGGGCGCTGCTGGTCCTTTCAAATGATCGCAGGTGAGGGCCTTCCCAGCGATGCCACATCAACGGCTGGCCAGAAGCCTTCTCCAGCCCACCGCTCACCCCAGCTCCCATCCCGGCTGCCGTCGACCCACACGCCTGCTCGGCTCTGTCTGGGTCC
>NZ_JBHWUW010000029.1:0-101936 GCF_042737245.1 Streptomyces sp. NPDC060002 | reverse complement strand
GCGGTCGAACTCCGCCCATCCGGCGCCCCCGCTGCCCCCCCCGCCCCACCACCTCCCGTGGGCCGCCCCGCCCCCCCAGCGCGGCGCCGCCCCTCTCCGGTACCGCACCGGCACCCCCGGCCCGTGCGGCGGTTCGGGTCCCGGGCGCCCTACTCGACCCGGTAGGCGTTGCTGATCGTCTGGGTCAGGGTGTTGCCCTGCCGGTCGACCACGACGGCGCGCAACGAGACGCTCCGGCCGGCCGCGGGGTTGCGGACCAGGAAGCCGCCCTTGGCCACCTTCGCCTTCCTCCAGGTCTTTCCGTCATGACTGACCTCGACGGTCAGCGACTTGAGGTTCTCTCCGGCGGCGGCGCCGAGCACGGACACCGGCACCCGGACGACCGCCCCGGCCTCGGCTGTCGAGTCGAGGCCCAGACGCGGGGTGAAGCGGACCACGGAGACGGGCAGCGCCTCCTCGGCGGTGGTGTGGCCGGAGGTGAAGGTCCAGGCCGCCGAGACCTCGGTCGGTGCGGCGGAGGGACCACCGCGGGTCGCGGTCGCCGTGAGCCGGAAGTCACCGGGCTCCGCCGGGACGGTGACCGCGTTCCAGCAGCCCAGGAGGTCCGGTGTGGAAGCCACCTCCACCCCGTCCCGGTACAGCGTGGCCGTGAGGGTGTCGTCGTTCGCGTAGCTCCAGTTGCCGGTGCTGTCCCGGAAGGGGGTCAGGCATCCGGTGAGGGCGTCACCGTTGCGCGAGACTCCCTCGACGGTCTCCAGCCCGGGGCCGAAGACCCCTGCGCCCAGGTCGCGGCGGTAGGACCGGCCGGCCTCGAAGTGCTGTATCCCCGTGCCGTGCGACAGCTCGGGGTAACTCCCCGTGTCGTCGTACTGGTCCAGCCCGATGAACCAGTCGTTGCCCTCCGTCGTCACGTACGTCGTCGTCGGAACGGGCAGCGGCCGCATGACTCCCGGACTGATGATGGAACCGAAGACGTCCGGGACGATCGGTCGGGCGTAGAGCATCCCCTGCCTGCCGGTGACCGTGGCCCCCAGCGCGGTGCTGATCTTCGCCATCTCGGCAGGCTTCGCCGTCCGTGCGAACCCGGTGGCCAACCGGGTCACGTTGCCGCCGTAGGCGAGGCGGTACTCCTTCGTATCGTTGATGTCGAGCACGTTGAACCCCTGGTAGAGAGTCCCCTCGGTCGTGAAGTCCGGACCGAGCTGTGCGCTGCGTATGGTCGCGAAGGACGTACCGGCCATGCCGGTCAAGGTGTTGAAATCGGGGGTGGTCAGCTCGGTGAACATCTCGGCGAACACCCGTTCCGCGGCCGGATCGGGGCCGGTGATGTCGATCGGCTTCGCGGTACGCGCGTCCAGCGTGACCGTCGCGTCCTCGGTGACCTCGAAGTGCGGTGCGGTGATCCGGCTGTCGGTCCCGTCCGCGTCGGTGATCGTCGCGTCGAGGAAGTAGACGCCCTTCGGCAGACGTACCGTGTAGGCGTCGGTCCGGGTCCACTTCGCGTAGTCGTAGCCTGCGACGCCGAGGCCCGTGAGCCCGTACAGCGAGGGCCAGTAGTCGGCGGTCGGCTCGCCGTCGGTGCCGAGGTGCCGCACCGTCACGTCGTACGTCTCGACCTCCCGCTCGACGGCCGCCGTCGTCCGGACGGTCTGGTCCGTCCCCTTGGCCGTCACGGTCGCGGTGTACACGCCGTCGACGTCGCCGCCGGGCCGGGTGTCGGCCGTCAGACCGACGGTGGCGGTCCCGTTCGCGGGGACGGTCAGCCGCTCGGCGTCGAGCGTGAACATGCCCGCCGGCGCGGGCTTTCCGTCGGGTCCGACGGCCGCCGCCGACAGGTCGAGGGTGACCGGCTCGCCGCCGAGATTGCGGTAGGTGAGCTGCTTCGTGACGGGGGCGTCGTCCGTGTGGGGATAGGACTGCCGGGCGAACGCCACCGCGGTGGGCTCGCAGACCACCGTCTGTCCGATGGCCGCGGCGACGTCGACGCGACCGCCGCCCTCCGCGAACGCGCCCGCGCCGACCGGCCGGGCACCGGCCACGAGCGCGGCCTTGAGCTCCGCGCTCTTCCAGCCGGGATGCTGCTGCTTGAGCAGCGCCGCCGCGCCCGCCACATGCGGGGTGGCCATCGACGTGCCCGAGATCGTGGCGTATCCGGGCGGCTGCTCGCCGGCCTTCCGGGCTATGACGCTGTCGGGCGCCACGGCGGCGGTGATGTCCACCCCGGGCGCCGTGATGTCCGGCTTGACGACGAGGTTGTCGGCGGTCGGACCACGGCTGGAGAAGGGCGCGACGGCGTCGTTCGCGTCGACCGCGCCCACCGCCAGCGCCTTCTCGGCACTGGCGGGCGAGGAGACGGTGCCCGCGTCCGGGCCCGCGTTGCCCGCGGCGGCCACGACGAGGAGGCCGCGCTCGGTCGAGAGCCGGTTGACGGCCTCTTCCACCAGGTCGACGCCGGGCCGGTCCTGGATGCCCAGACTGAGGTTGACGATGTCGGCGTTCTGGGCGGCCGCCCACTCCAGGCCGGCGACGATGTCGGACTCACTGCCGTATCCGTCGTCGTCGAGCACCTTGCCGTCGAGGATGCGGGCGCCCGGGGCGACCCCCTCATAGGTGCCGCCGGACTTCGCTCCCGTACCGGCCGCGATGGATGCCACATGGGTGCCGTGGCCGAAGCGGTCCTTGGTGTCGGGCGAGGCGGAGAAGTTCCGCTCGGCCTCCTGCCGGCCCTGGAGGTCGGGGTGCGTCTCGTCGACTCCGGTGTCCAGGACCGCGATCCGCACCCCCTGGCCGTCGTAGCCGGCCTGCCGGGCGGCGGGCACACCGATCTGCGCCGTGCTCTTGTCGAGACTCGCCCGGCGCACACCGTCGAGGGAGATCCGCCGCAGGCCGGGGTCGGCGGCGCGCTGTCCGGTGCGGGCCGTGCCAAAGGGCCGGGTCAGGGTCTTCCAGACGTCTGCCGCCGAGGCGTCGGGCACGGTGAGCGCCTCGGCGCCGATCCGGGGGAGCGAGCGGCGGACCTCGGCCTCGCCGTCCGCGCGTAACGCGGACTTCAGGCTCCGCGCCGCCTGCACGGCGGCCGCGCCCGCGGTCGACTCGCGGTAGCCGACGATCAGTCCGGTACCCGCCGTGTGGCGCTTGCGGTACGCGGCGGCGTCGAGTTCCCCGATGTCGAACAGCCGCTCGTCGAGCTGGCCCGTGTCCAGGAGCGGCCGGGCGTCGAGCGGGAGGACCAGGGTGTGTTCCTTGGTCCTCTCGATCCTGACGGGTATCCTCTCGCGGCCCTCGCCGGGCACGATCCGGACCGGCTCGCCCGCCGCGCTCACCCCCACCCGGTCACCCGTTATCAGGGTGATCCAGTGGGTCACGGGGGCGGCGGCGCCCGTCCCCGCTGTGACGGGCGCCCCGGTCGCGGCCGGGGCGGCCGGGGCGGCGGCGGCCGGCAGCGCGCCGGCCGTTCCCGCGATCAGCGCGAGCGCCGCCGCCATGACGGCCTTGCCGGGTCCGTGGTGTCTTCCGCGCAACTGTCCTCCCCAGAGAGGCAATTCGGGCACACGAGGGAACATGTGCCTCACTCTCAACAGACGAGGTGCGCGGACCGGAATGTTTCACTTCCACTTCGGGCCGCCCCGAGCGCCCGACCGGAACAGCCACGGGTCGCTAGGCCAGCCAGACCGTCGTGTCCGGGCCCAGCCGCCCGTCGCCGTCGAGGGGAACGCTGCTCAGCAGCACCTCCCCCGGCGGCAGCGGCACCGGCGCGTCCGACAGGTTGGTGACGCACCGCCAGCCGTCGTGGCGGGCGAAGGCCAGCACGTCCGGCGGGGTGTCGTCGCGCAGCCAGCCGAGCTCCTCGCCCTCGAGCAGCTTGCGGCGCAGGCGCAGGGCCGTGCGGTAGAACTCCAGGGTGGAGCCCTGCACCCCCTCCTGGGCCTCGACGGCGTACCGCGCGAAGTACGGCGGCTGCGGCAGCCAGGCACCGGCCGCGCCGAAGCCGTACGACGCTCCCGCCGTCGTCCACGGCAGCGGCACCCGGCAGCCGTCGCGGCCCTTGCGGACACGGCCCGTCTGTTCCCAGAGCGGGTCCTGGAGCACCTCCACGGGCAGGTCGGCGACCTCGGGCAGGCCCAGCTCCTCGCCCTGGTAGACGTACGACGATCCCGGCAGCGCCAGCATCAGCAGCGTCGCCGCGCGGGCCCGGCGCAGGCCGGCCGCCTCGTCGACGCGCGGGGCGTGGCCGCCCGAGAGGAGCCAGGCGTTGTCGTCCGTGCCCGGCGGCAGCATGAGGCGGGAGGTGTGGCGCAGGACGTCGTGGTTGGACAGGACCCAGGTGGCCGAGGCGCCGACCGCGCGGGCGGCGGCCAGGGACTCGGTGACGACCGTACGGATCGCCTCGGCGTCCCAGCCCGCCTGGAGGTACTCGAAGTTGAACGCCTGGTTCAGCTCCTCGGGGCGGGCGTAGAGGGCGCGGCGGGCACCCGGGACCCAGGCCTCGGCGACCGCCGTGCGGGGCGGGGTGTAGGAGTCGAGGACGCGGCGCCAGTCGCGGTAGATCTCGTGGACCTCGTCGCGGTCGTAGAAGGGGTGGGTGCCGGGAGGCAGGCGGTCGAGGGCGTCCTCGCCCACGAGTTCCGGTGTGCCCAGGTCGCGGAGGGGTTCGGCGAGGTCCTTGGCGAGGGCGTGGGCCACGTCCACGCGGAAGCCGTCGACGCCCCGGTCGGACCAGAAGCGCAGGGTAGTGCGGAAGTCCTCGCGGATCTCCTCGTGGTCCCAGTTCAGGTCGGGCTGCTCACGGGCGAAGAGGTGCAGGTACCACTGGCCGTCGGGGACGCGCTGCCAGGCGCTGCCGCCGAAGACCGACTGCCAGTCGGTGGGCGGCAGTTCGCCGCCCGGGCCGCGTCCGTCGCGGAAGACGTAGCGTTCGCGGGCCGGGGAGCCGGGGCCGGCGGCCAGCGCCTCCTGGAACCAGAGGTGCTGGTGGGAGGTGTGGTTGGGGACGAGGTCGACGATCACCTTCAGACCGAGGCGGTGGGTCTCGGCGGCCAGCGCGTCGAAGTCGGCGAGGGAACCCAGGCGCGGGTCCACGTCCCGGTGGTCGGTGACGTCGTAGCCGCCGTCGGCGAGCTCGGACGGGTAGAAGGGGGAGAGCCAGAGGGCGTCCACGCCGAGGCCGGCCAGGTGGGGCAGCCGGTCGGTGATGCCTCGCAGGTCCCCGAGTCCGTCGCCGTCGGCGTCGGCGAAACTGCGCGGATACACCTGGTAGACGACGGCTTGGCGCCACCAGTCGGGGCGGTGGCAGGAGAAGTCGGTCATGAGCGGAAGTCTGTCCATTGCGCCCGGAAAGTGAACGTGCGAGCCGTTCGGAGTGGATCATTCCGCACGTGAGGGAGATGTGACGGAACTTTGAACTCCCTGAGGTTTGACGCAGGTTGACAGCGGTCTGTGGTCCGCACGACGATGGGCCCACGCTGTGGCCCCTGTGACCGGAGGGCCTGGTGTTTCTTCTTCTGATCTGACCAATCAGCCCCGGCCATTCAGCTCTGGCCGATCAGTCCTGGCACTCGCCAAGAATGGGATACGCATGTCCATAGCGAGACGTGTCACCGTGCGCCGCCTGCTGGGGACGGGCGCCGCTTCGCTCACCCTGTGCGCCGCCTCCGCCGCCGCCGCCTCCGGCGCCCTCGCCAGTACCGGCACGCCCGGTGGCGACGGCTGGAAGTCCGGCGGCCAGTACCAGCCGGGGACGGGCGCGGGCACCGAGACGGGGACCGACCGCTGCGAGTTCTCGCTCGACGGCACGAACTTCTACAAGTCGGTCAAGGTCGACGACCAGAACCTCAGGCCGACCGAGGACGGCAAGATCCACGTCAAGGTCCGCGCGGCCGGCGACGCGTCGACGTGCACCGCCTCCCTCGCCTCCTACCTCGCCCACGGCGCCAGCTTCGGCACCTCCGGCGAGCAGGTCTTCGTCGACTTCGACAGCGTGACGGTCAAGCCCGGCCAGACCGACACCCTCGACATCTCCGTGCCCGACGCGGGCTGCTTCGCGCAGATCGACCTCTACCGGGGCGCGGTCAAGTTCGACGGCAAGCTCGACGCGAAGGACGGGTTCGTCCACGGGGACCTGCCCAAGGGGCCGGACCGTCCGGTCATCAAGGACAAGCTGATCGCTGCCTGGAACGGCGGCACGAAGGACTGCACGGTCACCGAGCAGCCGCCGGCGTCCCCGCCGGCCGGGGGCAGCTCGTCGCCGTCGCCGTCCGCCTCGACCCCGGCCGAGCCGTCGAAGCCGTCGGAGCCTTCCGAGTCGGCGTCCGAGAGCACGTCTCCGTCGCCGTCCGCGCCTGAGTCGGAGTCGAGCACGCCGACGCCGTCCGCGTCCGAGTCGACCAGCGCGCCGGCCCCCACGCCGAACGGTGGCGGCGGCGACCTCGCCGAGACCGGCGCGGACAGCAACACCCCGCTGATCGCGGGCGGCGCGGCCGCGCTGCTGGCGGGCGGCGCGGCGATCGTCGTCGCGACCCGCCGCCGCAAGGCGCTGCGCGGCTGAAGCGGTTGAGCGGCTTACACCGGCTGAGTGACTGACGCTGCTGAGTGGCTGACGCTGCCGAGTGACTGACGCTGCCGAGTGACTGAGGGGCCGACGGGCCGACGGGCCGACGGCTGAGTGGCCGACGGCTGACTCGGCCGACGGGCCGACGGCTGACTCGGCCGAGGTGACGCGGGCCTGGGGACCATGTCCCCGGGCCCGCGTTCTGCCTTGAGGGGCTAGAGCGGCCTGAGCGGCCTGAGCGGCCTGAGCGGCCTGAGCGGCCTGAGGGGCTTGAGGGGCTTGAGGGGCTATGTGACCAGCCCTTTCCCAACAGGCCCTAGCCCTCCACTGTCGTCAGCCACAGCTTCACGTAGCGCTCCACGTCCACGTCCAACGCCACGTCCACGAGGGTCTGTTCGCGTACGCCCTCGTGGATCTCGGACTCGCCGGGGCGCGGACGGCGGTCGACGACCGTCTGGCCGCGGGCCGGACCGGGGGCCAGCGAGACCTCCACCGGGAGGAGCCCGGTGGTCAGGCCCGCCGGGTCGGCCACCGCGCAGACCGCGCCCGCGTCGCCGAGGCCGCCGGTGGGCGTGGGGTCGCCCGAGGTGGCCGGGTCGCGGTGGGCGAGGAGTTCGCCGGCCAGCCGGAGACGGGGCTCGGGGCTCGCCCGCAGCCGCGCCACGTCCGCCGCCGGCACCAGCACCCGCTTGAAGACGTCCAGGCCGTACATGGTGATCGGCACGCCCGCGGTGAGCAGGATCGCGGCCGCCTCCGGGTCGTGCCACACGTTGAACTCCGCGACCGGCGTGGCGTTCCCGGTCGTCACCGCGCCGCCCATGAACACGATCCGCTCGATGTTGCGGGTCACCTCCGGGTGGGTGCGCAGCAGCAGCGCGATGTTCGTCAGCGGGGCCGTGGGGACGAGGGTGACCGGGCGCGGGGAGGCGAGGATCTCCCGGCGCAGCAGGGTGACCGCGTCCACGTCGACCGGTCGGCGGGTCGGGGCGGGCAGACCCAGGTCGCCCATGCCGTCCTGCCCGTGCACATGCCCCGCCGTGCGCACCGGCTCGATCAGCGGCCGCTCGGCGCCCCGGGCGACCGGGATGTCCCCGGCGCCCGCGTACTCCAGCACGGTCAGCGTGTTGCGGACCACGCCGTCCACGTCCGTGTTCCCGGCCACGCACGTCACCGCCCGCACGTCCAGGCCGGGATGGCGTACGGCGAACAGCAGGGCGAGGGCGTCGTCGACACCCGTGTCGCAGTCGATGATCACGGGGATGGGCTGCTCGGTCACCTTCGGAACTCCTTCCGCACCACGGTCGCCGTCACCACCGACCCTATGCGGGCGTTCGCCCCCACCGCCCGCTCCCACGTACCGGCTCCCGGCCCCACCGGCCCCACGTGCCACCGCCCGGCCCCACGTGCCACCGCCCGGCCCCACCGGCCCCACATGCCACCGCCCGGCCCCACGTACCGGCTCCCGGCCCCACCGGCCCCACATGCCACCGCCCGGCCCCACGTACCGGCTCCCGGCCCCACCGGCCCCACATGCCACCGCCCGGCCCCACGTGCCGGCTCCCGGCCCCACCGGCCCCACATGCCACCGCCCGGCCCCACGTGCCACCGCCCGGCCCCACGTGCCACCGCCCGCTCCCACGTGCCGGCTCCCGGTCCCGCGTGGCGGCGTCCGCTCCCCGGTCCGGCGGAGCGGCTCGTCGGCGGGCAGCGCCTCCGGCCTCCCGCCCCCGCCACGCGCCACCCGCCCCCGCCACGCGCCGCCCGCCCCCACCACTCGCCCGCAGCAACGCCGGTAACCCGTACGGCCCGCCGCGCTGGTCGGCTCGTGGCACCGGTGTTGCCGTGAGAGGAGGCACCCGCGCGCACCCCTGGAGGCACCCCCCGATGGCCCGTCCCGCCCTCCTGGCCTCCACGCTCCTCCTCGTCACCGCCACCCTCACCAGCGGCTGCGCCACCCTCGGTCTGGAGCATCCGCCGACCGCCGATCCGGCCACCCCGACCGTCGAGCGGTCCTCGGCCAGGCCCACCGCGCCGACCACCTCCCCTGTCCTCACCGAGGCACAGGCGCGCGCCGCCCTCATCACCGACACCGACCTCGGCCCGCCCTGGACCCCGACCCGCGGCGCCGCCACCTGGCGGGACGGCATGCTCAAGGCGACCACCTCCACCCCCGACTGCCAGAAACTCCTCGACGCCCTCTACGCCGACGAGCTGCTGGGCGGCCCGGCCCGCGCGGTCGTCGGACTCGACGATCCGGACGCCGGCGCCCAGCTCCGCTACCAGCTCGGCGGCAGCCGTCCGGCGGACGTCGACGCCAAGCTGGCCTGGCTGAAGACGATGCCGCAGAAGTGCGCCCGGTTCACGGCCAAGGCGACCGGCGACACCGTGCTGGACACGCAGGTCTCCGAGCTGCCGCTGCCGGAGGTGGGCGACGTCCGCCAGGGCCTGCGCGTGACCCTGACGATCTGGGCGGCGGCCGCGGAGAACCCCGGCGGCGACCCGACCGTCCTCACCCTGGACGTCGCCGCCGTCCGGGCCGGGGAGGATGCCTTCGCCCTCACCAACGGCGGCCTGAGCGACGCGCCGAACGCGGCGACCCAGGCGGCCGTCCAGCTCGGCGTCCGGCGACTGGCCGACGTCAGACAGCAGGGGAAAGTGCAGGTCTGAGGCACAGGTCCGGTCTGAGGCGCAGTCCGAGGGTCAGGTCTGAGCGCGGGTCCGGTCTGCGGCACAGGTCCCGGTGGGTTCGTGCGAGTGCGGGCTCGCAGGGAGCGGGCTCACAGGGGCAGGTCGTCGAAGCGCGTCCGCAGGGCGACCACCTCGTGGGCGAGTTCCAGCACCGTACGGCTCTTCGCGAAGGCGTGGCCGCGCAGCAACGACAGCGCCTCGTCCGCGGCGACGCCCAGCTGGGCCATCACCATCCCGACGGCCCGGTACACATCGTCGTGGTCGGTGGCCAGCGGGCTGAGCCAGCGGCCGACGCCGTCCGGTTCGTCCGGGTCGTCCGGGTCGGCCCGGGGCAGCGCCACCAGCGCCTCCGTCAGGATCTCGGCCACCACCCGCGCCGTGCGGACCTCCTCGGCGGCGAGCCGGCCGGGTACGTCCCGGTAGAGATCGAGGGTGCCCACGCACACCGCGCGGTCGCCCAGCGGCAGCGCGTACACCGACCGCACCCCGAGGGCCGCCGCCTGCTGGGCGAACACCGGCCAGCGGGAGGCGTCCCGGCTCGACATCAGGTCCGCGGCCCAGACCACCGAACCGGTCTCGGCCGCCTCCAGACAGGGCCCGTCCCCCAGACTGACCTGCAACTCCATCACATGCGCGGCCTGCTCACCGCTCGCGCTCAGCGGCACCGGCATGCCGTCGCCGCGCAGTGACATGCTCGCGCCGCTCACCGGCAGCAGCTTCAGCACGGCGTCGCACAGCCGCTGCGGCACCTCCCGCGGACCCGCGCCCCGCGTCTCCTCGGCGATGACCTCGGCGACCCGGTCCCGGTCCCGGTCCCGGTGGCACATGGTCATCACCTGCCATCACCTCCGTCGACGGGGCCGGCTCACCTCTCGTGGTGCGCCGGGTACCCCTCGCCCACCAGGAGAACCTGCCTCGGCTACGGCTTCTCGTACGGATCCGCCGGCTGTTCCACCCGCGTGACCGCGGCCGCGTCCAGGACCGGCGGCCAGGCCGCGTCCGAGCCGAGCCTGCCCTTCGGTCGCCAGGTGCCGGTGACGGTGACCCAGGTGTCGGCGGGCAGGACGTCGTCGTCCGCGTCCCGGATCTCGACCTTGCCGGTGGTGGCGTCGGCGGCGCAGCAGGTCACGAGGAGGCGGGTGACGTACCAGGTGCCGTCCTCGCCGTGGGTGACGAAGCCGGTCATCCGGACGGTACGGCCCTTCAGCGAGTGTCCGCTGTCGTAGATCGCGCGCGAGCTGAACTCGGCGACCGTCAGCTCGACCGGGTTCCCCGCCGGGAGCGCCGGGAAGGCGCCGATGCCCTGCGCGGCCCGCTGGGCGGCCTCGCGGCCGGCGCTGTAGGAGCCGAGCGCCGGGGGCGGGAAGAGGAGCAGCGCGAGCGCGGGGAGGGTGAGCAGCCAGGCGACCCGGGGCCCGGCGGGACCGTGGGAATGCCCCTCGTGACCCGCGTACCCGCCGTCGTCCTCGTGGTGCGCGTCCTCGTGAAGGGCGTCCCCGTGAAGGGCGTCCCCGTGAAGGGCGTCCCCGTGAAGGGCGTTCTCGTCAAGGGCGTTCTCGTCAAGGCTGGGCGTGCGGTGGCGCAGGATCGCCGTCACCACGCCCAGCAGGACCAGCGCGACCCCGGACACGATCAGGTAGGGCCGCAGGCCCGCCTGCACATAGCGCAGATACAGGTCGCTGAAGAGCGTGATCCGCAGGACCGCGCCGCCCGTCAGGAGGAGCAGCGCCGCCGGTCCGTACCGCCTCACAGCAGCCACCACCCCACGAGAACACTGGCGGCCACGGCCACCACCCAGGTCGCCGACGTGAACCGTACGGCGAAGGACCGGCCGAAGGTGCCCGCCTGGAGGGCGAGCAGCTTCAGGTCCACCATCGGGCCCACCACCATGAACGCCAGCCGCGCGGTGGGCGGGAAGGCGCTCAGGGAGGCGGCGACGAAGGCGTCGGCCTCGCTGCACACGCACAGCACGACGGCCAGTACGGCCAGCAGCGGCACCGCGAGCCAGGGCGACCCGGTGAAGACGTCGAGGACGGAGCGCGGGACGGCGATGTTGAAGGTCGCCGCGGCCGCCGCGCCCAGCACCAGGAAGCCGCCCGCGTGCAGGAAGTCGTGCTGAAGGCCGGTGAGGAAGGCGCGGGGGCCGGTGGCGTGGGCCGACGGGGTGCCGCGCCCCGGCAGCCGCAGCCACTTCTCCTTCCCGAACCGCGCCCACAGCCAGCCCATCACCACGGCCGTGCCGAGCGAGGCGAGCAGCCGGGCCAGAACCATCTTCGGCTGCCCGGGGAAGGCGATGGAGGTCGCGACGAGCACCACCGGGTTGATCGCGGGCGCGGAGAGCAGGAAGGCGAGGGCGGCCGCCGGGGCGACCCCGCGCCGCATCAGGCTCCCGGCCACCGGCACGGAGGCGCACTCGCAGCCGGGCAGCACGGCCCCGGCGATCCCGGCCACCGGCACGGCGAGCGCGGGACTGCGCGGCAGGAGCCGCCGGAACACCCGCTCCGGCACGAACGCGCCGATCGCCGCCGAGACGACCGTCCCCAGCAGGAGGAAGGGCACCCCCTGGACGGCGACGGCGGTGAACACCGTCCACCAGGCGGCCACCGGCGGGGTGTAGAGGTCGAGCGCGAGCAGCGGCCCGAGGACGGACACGACGGTCGCGATGGCGACGAGCGCGGCACCGCCGAGCACGGCGTACACGGACGCGCGCACGACGACCCGCAGGCCGTCGGCCACAGTCCGTTGATTCTCCACGTCCCGCAAGCTAACGGCGACGGCTGTGTCCGACCGTCCGCTTTCCCAGGAGACTGCTGTGACAGCCGTCCCCGTGCCGGCCCGTCCGTCTCCCGCGCGGCCGGCGTTCGAGGACTACAGCGGCGGCTGCGCGGGCGCCGGTCCCAGCGTCGTCGTCCCCGGCGCCGTACGGTGCCCGAGCCCCGTGCGGTACGCGTCCAGGGCCGCCTCCACCCGCCCCGTACGCCGCAGCAGATCTCCCAGCATCCGGCAGAGATCGGCGAGATCCCCCGCGGCCCCCGCCCGCTCCAGCAGGCTGAGAGCACGCACATAGTGCTCCTCCGCCGCCTCCGTGTCCCGGGCGTCCTCGGCGATGATCCCGAGCAGCCGGTGCGCCCCCGCGGAGTGCACGGCGCCCCGCTCGGGCGACAGTTCCCCGAGGACGGTGCGCAGCAGCGCGGCTGCCTCCTCCGACTTGCCCCGCCGGTGCAGGACGTCTGCCAGCTCGACGGCGACCTGACTGCTGTAGAGGGCGGCGCGCTGCGCGGAGAGCATGGCCTGAGCCTGCTTCAACTCGTCCTCGGCGCGCGCCAGTTCGCCGTTCTGCGCGTAGACGTAGCCGCGCATCCAGTGACAGTTGGCGAGCTCCGTACGGAGCTGGAGCTGCCGGTAGAGCTCGGACGCCTTGGCCAGCGAGGCGTCGGCCTCCGCGAGGCGGCCCTCGGCGAGCAGGGTGCGGGCGACGGACCGGTGCATGCGGGCGACCAGGGCGGGGTCGCCGACCTGGGGCGCGAGGGCGAGGGCGAACTCGGCGGCCTGCGCGGCGCGGGCCTGGGCGCCCATGTCCATGTACGGGCCGATGACGGAGGCGTAGAGGAGGAGCAGCGCGTCGGGGTCGTGCAGGCCGCCCCGGTTCAGCTCGTCGAGCGTGGACTCCAGCAGGTAGACGGCGTAACGGAGTTCACCGGCGAGGTAGTGGGCGACGGCGCGGCCGCGCAGGGCGGGGACGCGGGCGGGGAGCGGCGCGTCCGCGAGAGCGGCCTCGGCGCGCTCGAAGCAGCGCAGGGCCGTTTCCAGGTCGCCCGTGTCGATCCCGCACTCCCCGAGGCCGAGCAGCGCGGTGGCCTGTTCCTCCGCCAGCCCGTGCTCCTGCGCCTCCGCGAGCAGCCCGGTGTACTGGAGGGCCGCCTCCTCGGCCGCCCCGGTGGCCAGCGCCCGCTGCGCCTCGGTGAGGCGCAGCCGCAGGTCGGTGACGAGGCGGGCGGGCCGACCGGTCGCCAGCTCATCGAAGTCGACGCCGAGCCGCTCGGCGATGTGCTTGAGCGCCTCGTCGGAGGGCCGCACCCGGCCGGCCTCCAGCGTCGACACATAGGCGGGGGTGTAGGTCGGCTCGGCCAACTGCCGCTGTGTCAGCCCCCGTTCGACCCGCAGCCGCTGCACCCGGCGACCCACGACCTCCGGCTCGTCCCGCTCTCCCACGCCCGACTCCCCCAACTACCCCTGTACCTCTTGCCGTTGGACTATCTCAGCCCCTAGGTTAAACGGCGAGTTAAGCATGCTTAATAGCTGGCTGACGTGAGTATCGCAGTCGCCGACGTTGCGAGGTAGCCGTGCCCGGACGCACATCCGCACGCCCTTCCGCGCCCTACGTCAGGGCCGTCGCCGCGGCGGTCCTGGCCGTGACGGCCCTGGTCACCGCGGCCAACGCGGGCCCGGCCACAGCCACGGACGCCGGACCGACCTCTCCGACGGCCCGGCACGAGACGGCCGAGCGCCGCTGAGCGCTCCGCGGGTCGGACGGTACCTCCGCGGCGGGCCGGTGGGGGCCGGACGCGCAGTTCCCCGCGCCCCTTGCCGGGCAGGACTCCGCAGCCGCCTTCCCGGCCGCCCCATCGGCGTCCGCCTCACCGACGGGGGCGGCTCATCCCTGCGTCTGGAGTTGCCGCAACTGCTGCTGGACGTGGTCCAGCGCGCCCTCGCGGCGGCCCGGCACCCGGCCGCGCAACTGCGCGATCTCCGGGCCCAGCGCACGGGCCCGCGGCGCGTCGTGGACCCGCCCCCACTGGTGGTGCGCCCGGTCGACGGCCGCCTCCACGGCGGGCGCGTCGACCGGCTGCCCGGCCTCCAGCCGGGCGACGGCGACCGCCATCCAGGTGCGGCAGCTGCGCTCGGCGTCCCCCGCGAACATCGCCAGATCCGCCCGCACCTCGGCCCAGTGCAGCGCCTCCTCGGACCCGGGCCCGTACGAGGCGGCGGCCGCCTGCTCCTGGCAGGCGGCGAGAACATCGGCGTCGCCGTGCCGCCCGGCCCGGACGGCTGTGGAAATCGCGACGTGCGGGTCGGAGTCCCGCCTTTCCGGCCCGCCCGAGGCGACCGGCACGGCGAAGGGCGCAGAGACAGCCGAGGTGAGGAGTGCGCCCGAGGCGACAGGGACGCCAGGCGGGTCGGGTGCCGCCAACGCGAGAGGCACGCCGGGGCCGGCAGGCAGGCCGGATGCGTTCGGTACCGCAGAGGCGAGCGGTGCGCCCGGGGCTGCGGGCGCGAAAGACCCGCCCGGGGCTACGGGCGCGAAAGGTTTGCCCGGGGATACGGGCGCGAAAGGTTTGCCCGGGGCTACAGGCGCGAAAGACCCGCCCGGGGCTACGGGCGCGAAGGGTGTGCCCGGGGCTGCGGCAGGGGCGCCTGAAGCGTGGGGTACCGCCCGGCCGGCAGGCCCGCCGAAGGGGGTGAGTACCAGGTCGCCCACCTCGCCGTCGCCCGCGATGCGGGCCAGTGCCGCCTGGTGCAGCCGATCGATCGCCGGACGGCCACCGCTGCGCAGTATCGTCGCGACCGCCCTCATGTACGACGGCGCGGCGACGGCCCGGCGGCCCGGCGGCGGCGCGATCCGCCCGTAGACGGTCGCCGCGGGCCCGCAGTCCAGGGTGTTCCCCCGCAGCCAGTCCCAGGTCTCGGGGTCCGCGCGCAGATCGAGCACCACGGTCGTGGAATTGGGTGCCCGCAGCCGCAGCTCCTCCCGGAACCAGTGCCACGGGAACGCCGTGTACCGCACGGTCGGGGGCGTCGTCCGGGCGAGCGCCAGGTGGGGCAGTCGCTGTCGCCGGTCGAGCTGAAGCTGACCCGCGACGAACAGGGTGAGCGGCCCGGGGGCCACCGCGGCGGCCCGCAGCCGGGTGAGAACGGCCTGCGGATCCAGCGGATCGGCGAGTTCGACGACGTTCGCGGTGTCGGTTCCGGCCAGCACGGGAGGCGGCACGGCCGCGAGCACGGGGAGCACGGAGGCCGCGTCCACCAGGCACCCCTTGCCCATGGGCGAGGCCGCGAGCAGCAGCACGGTTCCGGGCATGGTCCCCTCCCGCATGGTCCCCTCCCCTGTCGATCAGGTACCTCAGCACCGTAACCGCTGCGGGTGCGAAGGGGAGCCTCAGGCCTGCAAACGTCCCTCTACGGGGCCTTCGTCGGGCGGCGGCACGGGCGGCGGCACGGGCGGTGTCACGGACGGCGGCACGGACGGCGGCACCGACGGCGGCACCGACGTCACGGACGTCACGGGCCGCACCGCGAAGACCGTCGTGTCGTCGGCGAGACGCCCTCGGCAGTGCCGCAGCGTGCGGTCCCGCACGAAGGCCACCAGCCGGCCCGGCTCGGCGGTCCGCGGATCCCGGGCGAGGGCCGCCGCGACCTCCTCGGCCAGCGGATAGAACTCACCGGCCGCGTCCCGCGCCTCGGTCACCCCGTCGGTGACCAGCAGCAGCGTCTCACCGGGGGCCACGGCCACCCGCAGCACCGGCGGGGGCCCGTCGTCCTGCGCGACCAGCTGACCGAGGCCGAGGGGGAGCCCCTCGCCGTTCGGCAGGGCCCGTACGCCCTGCGTCCCGCCGACCGCGAGCGCCGGCTCGTGCCCGAACCCGACGATCTCGACCATCCCCTGCTCGCCCACGGCCACCCGGTTCTCCCCCGCCACCCCGCGCTCCCGCCCCCGCCCCCGCCCGGGGAACCCGATCAGCACGGCCGTGGCGAACCGGTCGCCGTCCGGCCGCCCGAGGGCCGCGGTGTACGCCCGGTGCCGTCGCATCCGGGTCTCCAGCCGGCCGGCCACGGTCGCCAGATCCGCCTCGTGGTACGCGGCCTCGCGGAAGGTGCCCAGCAGCGCGGCGGCCGCGTCCACCGCGCCCAGCCCCTTGCCCTGTACGTCGCCGAGGAGGACCCGGGTGCCGTGCGGACCGGGCTGGATGTCGTAGAAGTCGCCGCCCACCCGGGCGTCGGCGTCGGCGGCCAGGTAGACCGCCGCATGGTCGAGGCCGCCCCAGGGCGACGGCAGCGGACGCAGCACCGTACGGCGGGTCGTCTCGGCGATGTGCATCATGTGCAGCATCCGTCGCTCGCCGCGCACCCGTACCGACGCGGCGAGGACGGACAGCGCACCGCCGACGAGCACCAGCACGAAGTCGGCCGCGCCCTGCTGGTACTCGGACGGCCAGGCGGCGTCGCTGGTGGCATAGGTGAGCAGGGCGAGCGCCGCGAAGAGCGCCGTCGTCCACACCCCGCAGAGCGCGGCGGCGATGGCGGCGACGAAGACGCACCAGGAGACGATGCGGAACTCGCCGGTGGTGTTGTAGTCGGCGTAGGAGATGGCGACGAGCATCACCAGCGGCACCAGCCAGGTGACGCTGCGGCCCCGGATCTGGAGCAGTTGGTGCCGCTGGAGGACGTCCCGGCGCCGGGCCCGCGGATAGCGGTCGAGCAGGCTGTGACCGCCGGACTCCATGAGGTCAGCGAAGCACGGGAGCGAGGCGCCCGCATCCGGGAGCCGGCGCACGGACCGGCGCACGAAACCGGGCACACGGACCCGGCACACGGACCCGGCGGACCAAACCGGCGGACGAGACAGTGCACCCGACTTGCCACCGCCCCCGCCCAGGTGTGCCCTGGAAGGCGGGGGCGAGGAGAGAGAGGAGTCCTCTCATGGCTCATGCGGCACCCGCGTCAGGCGTACGGACCACTTCCACCCGGTCCCGTACACCCGACGTCTTCAGCGAACGGACCCACCAGGCCGCGGAGTGGACGACACCCGTGGCACTGGGACTCGTCTACGGCTACTGGGTCGCGGCCAACAACCGCTCCGGCGGCCCCATCACCGGCTGGAACCTCCTGCTCGGCTTCGTGAGCGCCTTCGTGTTCGCGGCCCTGTGGATGGGCATCCACGCCCTGGCCCCACGCATGCGGCGCGAGCTGCACGCCCTGCTGTGGACGGCGTTCGCCGGCTGCGCCTTCGGATTCCTCTACAGCGAGACCAGCGCGAGCGTCCTGCGCTCCGTGGGGTGGTCCCTGGCGGTCTCGGCAGGCGTCTTCGTGACGCTGTTCTACCGCTTCTACACGCACGAGGACGCGGCCGGACACCGTATCCGCTGATCCGCCCACCGACAGCGTCCGCACCAGGACGCACACGGGCCCCGGCGTTGTACGCCGGGGCCCGTGCCTTCCCTCATCCCTCCACTCACCGGCCGACCGGGACCCACTCCCAGTCACCCGACGAGGTTCCGGTGGCGCTGAAGCTCCAGGAGCCGGAGAAGCTGAACGTCCCCGAGGCCGAGACGCCCAACGAGCTGTTGGTGAAGGGGTCGTCCCAGTTGGTCCAGTCGCCGTTCTTCCACAGCGGGCACGGGTCGGCACAGTCGGGCACCCGCGCGCCGCCGGTGTCCACGAAGGCGGCACTCGCCCAGCCCTGGGCGCCGAAGAGCCAGTACCAGTCCGGGTTGCCGTTGACGCTCTGCCCCTTGACCATGCACTGCACACGGTCGTGGCTGCCGGGCGCGAGCGCCGCGACGACGGGCGAGCGGGTGGTGGGTTCCTGTCGCACGCTCAGTTCGGAGCGGGAGACGACGGTGCCCCGGATCGAGCTGTTCCCGTCGCCGCCGCTGGTCGGAGGGGCTGCCGTCGCCGTGGTTCCCAGTGCCGCGCCGGCGAGGGTGCCACCGGTGAGCAGGGCCGTGGCCAGAGTCCGCAGGGCCAAAGTGGTGCGCATGATCGACCTCCTTCTCCCCAGAACCAGGAAACACCCGTTCGGGTGAACCCTCCACCGGAGCGCGCCACCAGGGCGCCACCAGGGCGGCTCCAGGACGTCCCCGGCCCGTCCCCGGGGCACCACCCGGACGGCCGCCATGGGCTCGCGTTCCCCGCCCCGACCCCGTTGCCTGGAGGGGTGTCCCCAAGCCTGCGGACCGCCCTCTCGGCCGTCCTCGTCGCGCTGTCCTGCCTGCTCGTGCCGTTCGGCGCGCTCGCGGCCTGGGCTGCGTACGGCCTCACCGACACCCGTGGCTACGTCGCCACGATGGCGCCGCTCGCCTCCGACCCCGCCGTACGGAACGCCGTCGCGGACACGGTGGGTGACGGAGTGGCACGCGAGGCCGGGATGAACCCGCTCTTCCTGCGGGACGCGGTCCGCTCCTTCACCGCGACCCGGGCCTACCGCACGGCCTGGGACGCGGGCAACGAAGCGGCCCACACGGCCGTGATGAGGGCGCTGAACGACGAGAGCGCCGACCGCGACTCCCACCCGGTGACCGTGGACCTCGCCACCGTCACCTCCCCGCTGAAGCGCCAAATGACCGCCGATCACGTGCCGTTCGCCGACCGCGTACCGGTGGAGCACACCCGTGTCGCACTCCTCCCGCCAGGTGAACTGGCCGCTCTCCGGAAGGGCTACCACGTGCTCGACGTAGCCGGTTTCTGGCTGCCCCTGGCAGCCGTCGTGTTCGCGATGGCCGGTATCTCGGTGGCGGTCTCCCGCCGCCGGGCGGTCACGGCGACGGCCCTCGGCACCGCCCTGGGCGGCGCGTTGCTGGGCCTCGCCGTCGCGATCGCCCGCCGCCTGACCCTCTCCGACCTCCCCGACGAGACCCACCGCCCGGCCGCGGGCGCGGTGTACGACGCCCTCACCGCCACCCTGCGGACGGCCTCCTGGCTGCTGCTCGCGCTGGGCCTGACGGTGGCGGCGGCGACCTGGCTCATCCGCCGGCGCTCCCCGGCGGTCCGCCTGCTGCGACGGCGGCGAGTGTGCGCAACGCCCGTGCCAACTCCCCCTCCGGAGCCGACGCGAGTCCGAGCCTGACGGCGTCCGGGGTGCGGTGCGGGTCGACGGCGAATGCGGTCCCCGGGGTCACGGCGATGCCGTGCGCGGCGGCAGCGGCGGTGAAGGTGTCCGCCCGCCAGGGCGCGGGCAGCTCCCACCAGGCGAAGTAGGCGCGCGGATCGGTCCGTACCGTGCCCCCTGCGAGCCGCCCGCCGAAGCGCTCGGTGGGGTGCGCGGTGGGCTGCCCGGTGGCGTGTCCGCCGAGTTGCCCGGTGGGGTGCGCGTTGAGGTGCCCGGTGAAGTGCCCGCCGAGGTGCTCGGTGCGGTGCGCGGTGAGCTGCGCGTTGAGGTGCGCGGTGGGGTGCCCGCCGAAGTGCTCGGTGAGGTGTTCGGTGAGGATCGCCTGCCGCCGGGCGACATCCGCCCGCTTCGCCTCGACGAGCCGCCGCACCACCCCGTCCCCCGTCCACCGCACGGCCGCCTCCAGCGCGAACCGCCCCGCGCTCCACCCGCCGGACCGCACCGCGGCCCCCACGGCCTCCACCCGGTCCTCCGGTACGACGAGGAAGCCGACGGTCAGCCCCGGCGCGACCCTCTTCGACAGCCCGTCGACGACATGGGTGAGACCGGGGGCGTGCGCGGCGAACGCGGCGGCGTCCGGACGGAGGAAGGACCAGATGCGGTCCTCGACGACCGGCAGCCCCCACTCGACCACCAGGCGGCCCAGTTCGCGTCGCCGCCGCTCGCTCATGGTCGAGGACGTCGGATTGTGGAGCGTCGGCTGAAGGTAGAGAGCGGAGAGCGGAGCGGCGCGATGGGCGGCGGTGAGGACGTCCGGCCGCACTCCTTCCGCGTCACCGGCGAGCGGGACGAGAACCACCCCCAGCCGTCCGGCGATCTCCTTGACCAGCGGATAGGTCAGCTCCTCCACCCCGACCCGGCCACCCGGCCGGACCAGGGAGGCGAGGGCGGCGGCGATGGCCTGCCGGGCGTTGCCGGTGAACAGGAGCTGTGCGGGGTCCGGCCGCCAGCCGGGCAGCGCGAGGAGCCGGGCGGCACTCTCGCGGGCGGCCGCGGTCCCGTCGGCGGCGCCCGGACGCATGGCCTCCGTCAGCACATCGCCCCGCAGCAGCGGCGCGAGGGAGGCCGCGAGGAGATCAGACTGCCCCTCGGCCGACGGGTAGTTGAGCTCGAGGTTGACGGGCGCGGAGGTGGCCGTCTCGATGAGCGCCCGCCCGTGCGCGACGGCCGGCGCGGCCCGGACGAAGGTACCTCGCCCCACCTCGCCCACCACCAGGCCGCGGCGCACGAGTTCGGCGTAGACCCGCCCGGCCGTCGAGGGGGCGATGCGGTGCCGCCGCGCGAACCACCGCTGCGGGGGCAGCTGCTGGCCTGGGCCGAGCCGTCCGGCGGCGATGTCACCGGCGATGCGGTCGGCGATGAGCCGGAAGTCGGCCATAGGGGTGTCCCGCTCCGTTCTTCGGCGCGATCGGGATTGCACCGAGGACAAAGATCCTATTGCACCGAGAAGTCGGCCCGCCCTACTGTCGATCACATGGCACCCTTCCTCGCATACGAGGACAAAGGCATGGACACGCCCCCGGCGCTCCCCCTCGTCCTCGTCCACGGCCACCCCTTCGACCGCACCATGTGGGCCCCGCAGATCGAGGCGTTCTCCGCCACCCGCCGGGTGATCGCCCCCGACCTGCGTGGTTACGGCGCGTCCCCGGTGGTCCCCGGCATCACGCTGCTCTCCGACTTCGCCCAGGACATCGCGGCGCTCCTGGACGAACTGAAGGTGGAGACGTTCGTGCTGGCCGGGCTGTCGATGGGCGGCCAGATCGCGATGGACCTCTGCCGGCAGTTCCCCGGCCGCGTCCGGGGTCTGGTCCTCGCCGACACCTTCCCGGCCCCGGAGACCCCCGGCGGCAGACTGGCGCGCAACGAGATGGCCGACCGCCTGCTCGCGGAAGGCATGCGGGGCTACGCCGACGAGGTCCTGGAGAAGATGGTCGCCCCCTACGCGGCCCCCGAGGTCAAGGCCCACGTCCACCGCATGATGACGTCCGCGTCTCCCGAGGGCGCCGCCGCCGCGCTGCGCGGCCGGGCCGAACGCCCCGACTACCGCCCCCTGCTGACCCGCGTCACCGTCCCCGCCCTGGTCGTGGTCGGCGCGGACGACGAGTACACCCCCGTGTCGGACGCGGAGGCGATGCACGCGGCGCTCCCGCACTCCGAACTCCGGATCGTCGAGGGCGCGGCCCACCTGCCGAACCTGGAGCGGGCGGACGAGTTCAACAGGGTGCTGACGGAGTTCCTGGCGAAGACCGGGGCGTAGCCTTCGGCGGGATGAGGTCGATGCGAGGACGGCTCCTCGGCGTCTGGTGCGCCGGGCTGCCGCTGGCCGGGGTGAGCGTGGTCGTCGGATGCCGGGTCGCCGACACCGATGCCGTGACCCCCGTACCGCAACTGCTCGCCTTCCTGCCGTGGCTGACCGTGCCCACCGGGGCCGCCGTCGCCCTCCGGCAGGGCCGGTAGCCGGGGCCCGGCAGGGTCCGGGAGCCCCTGCGCCGGGAGGTCGCGGCGGCGAGGGCGATCACCTCGCCGCACGCGGGCGGCCTGCGCCGGGCTCCTGAGCGGGGGCGGCTAGACCCCGATGTCCTCGCCGTCCTTGCGCCACACGGCCACGACCGCCGGGCGGACGATCTTCCCGGCGCCGTCCGGCCAGGTGCTCGCCGGCTTCTCCACCGTCGCGCCGTCGACCTCGCCCGGGTGCTGCACGGCGACGAGCACCCGCCGGTCCTGGACGATCGGGCCGCAGGTCTCCGCCCCGGTCGGCACCGTCAGGAACTGCTTCAGCTCACCACGCCGCGAGCCGCGCGTCGCGACGCCGAACAGACCGTCGTGCGAGCCCAGCTGGCTGCCGTCGGTGGAGATCCACAGGTTGCCGTGCGGGTCGAAGGCCACGTTGTCCGGGCAGGAGATCGGGCTGACGTCGTCCTTCGGGAAGCCCGCGAAGTAGGTCGCCGGGTCGTCCGGGTCACCGGCGACGAGGAACAGCGACCAGGCGAACGTGGTGCTCTCGGGACGGCCCCGCCGCTCGGTCAGCTCCAGGATGTGCCCGTGCTTGTTGGCGTTGCGCGGGTTGGCCTCGTCGGCCTTGGCGTTCGCGCCGACACCGCGGTTGGTGTTGTTGGTGAGGGCGACGTACACCTTGCCGGTGACGGGCGAGGGCTGGATGTCCTCGGGCCGGTCCATCTTCGTCGCGCCGACCTTGTCACCGGCGAGGCGGGTGAAGACGAAGACCTCCTCGGCGCTCATCCCCTCGACGTGCGAGACGGCGCCCTCGGCGGTGGCGGTGGCGACCGGGATCCACTCGCCGCTCCCGTCGAACTCGCCGTCGGCGGGCAGCTTGCCGGTGCCGTCGATCTCGATCGTGGGGGAGTCGCCGGTGAGCCTGGCGACGTAGAGCGTGCCCTCGTCGAGCAGCGACAGGTTGTGCTCGCGGACGGCGCGGCTCGACCCCTTCTTCATGCGCTTGCTGCCGACGAACTTGTAGAAGTAGTCGAACCGCTCGTCGTCCCCGGAGTAGACGACCGGCCGCCCGTCCTCGGTCAGCCGCACGGTCGCGGCCTCGTGCTTGAACCGGCCGAGGGCGGTGTGCTTGCGGGGCGTGGACGTCGGGTCGTACGGGTCGAGCTCGACGACGTACCCGAAGCGGTGCACCTCGTTCGGCTCCTGGGCGACGTCGAACCGCTTGTCGAACCGCTCCCACTTGCGCTCGGTGGCGCCGGCCCCGATCCCGTACCGCTTGTCCGTGGCCCGGCCGCTGTTGGCGAAGTACTGGTTGAAGTTCTCCTCGCCGTGCAGCGTGGTGCCCCACGGGGTGGTGCCGCCGGAGCAGTTGTTGAGGGTGCCGAGCACCTTCGTGCCGGTCGGGTCGGCGGAGGTCTTCAGCAAACCGGAGCCGGCGGCGGGCCCGGTGAGCCGGAACTCGGTGGTGGCGGTGACCCGCCGGTTGAGGTGGTGCCGGGGCACGGCGGTCAGCTTGCCGGTCCTGCGGTCCTCCTCCACGACGACCACCCCGAGACCGTGCGCCGCCCAGGCGACCTCGACCTGCTGCCGGGTGGGGTTGGCGGCGTCGTAACCACGGAACATGAGCACTTCGTCGGTGTACTCGTGGTTGGCGACGAGCAGCTGCCGGTCGCACTCGCCCGGGACGGGCAGCAGCGCCAGGAAGTCGTTGTTGTAGCCGAACTGCCCGGCCTGGGCGGCGGCGGTCTGCTTCTCCGGGTCGAAGGCGGGAGCCCCGCGCAGGATCGGCTCGCCCCAGCGGATGACGACGTTCTGCCCGTACCCGTCCGGGACGGTGACGGCGTCGGCGGTGTTGGGAGCGACGGAGCTGTACCGCAGCCCGCGGGCTGCCTTGGCGGCAGGCTTCCCGGAGGGTTTTCCGGAATTCCCGGAGGACTTTCCGGACGTCTCGCCCACCGCGGCCGCGGCGGACGGCGCACCGGCCAGACCGGCGGTCCCGGCGGCGGCCGCGACGGTGACGACCGCGGCGGCGCGCACCATCGCGCGGCGGCCGATCGCCCCCGCGATGATCTCTCCGACGTACTCGTTGTCGCTGGTGTTGGGCACCTCGTGGAAGCAGGCGTCACCACACCGGAAGCGGCAGGTCATGGCGGAGCGTCCGCCGGGATGGGACTGGGACGGCGTTCCGATCAGCGGCAGAAGCTTGCGCACCTTTAATCTCCCCTTGCGTGCCCTTGGTGTGACCGTGACGTTAGGGGCACGTTTGTGCGCAGGCGCTGCTGCAGGCTGAACGGAGAGTGAATCCCCGGCAGCCAGAAGGGTGTTGGACTTGCGCGGAGGGGGTGACGAGGCGGTATTGACACACCTGGATTCCTTACACTCACCCCTGCCCAAGATCACCTTCCGGGGCCGTTAACCTTACGTGTCCGTCCTGGCCAGGGATTACGGGCTTCAACTCACGCGAAGGGTTGCGCACATGGGCATTCTCACTCTCCTGCGGAACGCGTTCGGACGGTCACGCAAAGAGCGGGCCGCCGAGGCAGAGGGTGCGGAACAGGTTCCTTCGCAGGAACAGACCGCCTCCGAGGAGCAGGACCAGGAGCCGGCCGGGGCCGTCCCCGCACCGGCGGCCGCGCCGACCCCGACGCCCGAACCGACGGTCCCGTCCCCCTCCCCCGAACCCACCCCGAGGGCCACCCCCACGGCCCAGGTCCCGGAACCCCGCCCGGCATCCGAGGACGAACACGACCTGGTCTCAGCAGCCTTCGACAACGTATCGGTTCCCAAACCGACCCAGTCGACAGAAGACCTGCCGCCGTCGACGGAGGCGGAGACTGAGGCTGAGGCTGAGGCTGAGGCTGAGGTGACGGCTGAGGCCGAGGTGACGGCTGAGGCTGAGGTGACGGCTGAGGCCGAGGTGACGGCTGAGGCTGAGGTGACGGCGGAAGCGAAGGCGGAAGCCGAGGCTGAGGCGCCGACGCAGGCGGAGGCCGAGCCCGAGACCGAGACCGAGACCGAGACCGAGCCCGAGGCTGAAGCGAAGGCCGAGCCCGAGGCCACAGTGGACGAGCCGACTGAGGCTGAGGTGACGGCCGAGGCCGAGCCGACGGCCGAGGCCGAGCCGACGGCCGAGGCTGAAGCGCCGACTGAGGCTGAGGTGACGGCGGAAGCCAAGGCGGAAGCCGAGGCTGAGACGCCGACGCAGGCGAAGGCCGAGACCGAGCCCGAGGCTGAAGCGAAGGCCGAGCCCGAGACCGAGACCGAGCCCGAGGCTGAAGCGAAGGCCGAGCCCGAGACCGAGCCCGAGCCCGAGGCTGAGGCGAAGGCCGAGCCCGAGGCCAAGGTGGACGAGCCGACTGAGGCTGAGGTGACGGCCGAGGCCGAGCCGACGGCCGAGGCTGAAGCGCCGACTGAGGCTGAGGTGACGGCGGAAGCGAAGGCGGAAGCCGAGGCTGAGGCGCCGACGCAGGCGAAGGCCGAGCCCGAGACCGAGCCCGAGCCCGAGCCCGAGGCTGAAGCGAAGGCCGAGCCCGAGGCCAAGGTGGACGAGCCGACGGTCGAGGCGGCTGCGGAGGCTGAGCCGGCGGCCGAGGAGCCCACGGTGGTCACCGTCGCCGAGGCGGAGCCGACGGCAGAAGAGCCGGCGCCCGAGGGCGAGACCGGCACCCCGTCCGAGGAGCCGACGGCGGCGGAGGCGGAGCCGGCGGCCGAGCAGCCGGAGGCCGAGCCCGAGCAGGTCGCGGTCGCCGCCGCTGCGGCGGAAGCCGACAAGCCCGCGGCCGCTACGGCGGAAGCCGAGGAGCCCGCGGCCGCGGCCGCCGACGGCGAAGCCGAGGTCAAGGACGAAGCCGAGGTCAAGGACAAGGCCGAGGTCAAGGACAAGGCCGAGGTCAAGGCCCCCGCCGAGACTCACGCCGCCCCCACCCCGACCCTCCCCCCGGGCCTCGCCACCGCCTACGACGCGGCCGCCACCGCCCTGGAGGCAGCCCACCTCACCGGCACCCGAGCGAAGCTCTACCTCGTGCTGGACCGCTCCGCGAGCATGCGCCCGTACTACAAGGACGGCTCCGCCCAGGCTCTCGCCGAGCAGACCCTCGCCCTCGCCACCCACCTCGACCCCGAGGCCACGGTCCACGTCGTCTTCTTCTCGACGGAACTGGACGGCACCGGCGAGCTGACCCTCACCGACCACGAGAACAAGATCGACGAGCTGCACGCCGGCCTCGGCCGCATGGGCCGTACCAGCTACCACGCGGCGGTCGAAGCGGTCGTGGGCCACCACGAGAAGGAAGCCGCCCCGGGCACCCCCGCCCTGGTCGTCTTCCAGACGGACGGCGCCCCGGACGCGAAGACCCCGGCCACCCAGTCCCTCACCGACGCGGCGAAGAACCACCCCGCCGTCTTCTTCTCCTTCGTCGCTTTCGGCGAGCCCGACAACAAGGCCTTCGACTACCTGCGCAAGCTCAAGACCCCCAACACGTCCTTCTTCCACGCGGGCCCGGCCCCGCGCGAGCTGACGGACGCCGAGCTCTACGAGGGCGTACTGGCCACCTGGCGCCCGTAGGCCCGCATCGGGGGGTGGAGAATCACGTCCACCCCCCGAAACGCATGTGAGTGGATCTTCGCGGGGCCAGTAGGATTTCGGGCATGGCGGCCACTGGAACCGAGAAGCAGGGTGGCAAGGCGTTCTACGTCTCCACCCCCATTTACTACGTCAACGACGCTCCTCACCTGGGCCACGCCTATACGACCGTCGCAGGCGACGTGCTCACCCGCTGGCACCGCCAGCGTGGCGAGAAGGTGTGGTACCTCACCGGCACGGACGAGCACGGTCAGAAGATCATGCGCACCGCGGAGGCGAACGGCGTCAGCCCGCAGCAGTGGGCCGACAAGCTCGTCGACGAGTCCTGGCGCCCCCTCTGGGAGCACCTGGAGATCGCGAACGACGACTTCATCCGCACCACGCAGCAGCGGCACACCGACCGCGTCCAGGAGTTCGTGCAGGACCTGTACGACAAGGGCGAGATCTACAAGGGCGGCTACGAGGGCCCGTACTGCGTCGGCTGCGAGGAGTACAAGCTCCCGGGCGAGCTGCTCGACGGCGAGGGCGACTTCGCAGGTCAGAAGCTGTGCCCCATCCACAAGAAGCCCGTGGAGATCCTCAGCGAGGAGAACTACTTCTTCAAGCTGAGCGCGTACGGCGACAAGCTCCTCGCCCTCTACGAGGCGAACCCCGGCTTCATCCAGCCCGAGTCCGCGCGCAACGAGGTCGTGAACTTCGTCCGGCAGGGCCTCCAGGACCTCTCCATCTCGCGCTCCACCTTCGACTGGGGCATCCCGATCCCGTGGGACCAGAAGCACGTGATCTACGTGTGGGTCGACGCGCTGCTGAACTACGCGACGGCGGTCGGCTACAACGAGAACGAAGAGAAGTTCGAGGCCACCTTCCCGGCCGACGTCCACCTGGTCGGCAAGGACATCCTCCGCTTCCACGCGGTGATCTGGCCCGCGATGCTGATGGCGCAGGGCCTCCCGCTGCCCGGCAAGATCGCCGCGAACGGCTGGCTGATGGTCGGCGGCGAGAAGATGTCGAAGTCGAACCTGACGGGCATCAAGCCGCAGGACCTGACCTCGCACTTCGGCGTGGACGCGTACCGCTGGTACTTCCTGCGCGCCATCGCCTTCGGCCAGGACGGCTCGTTCTCGTGGGAGGACTTCTCCGCCCGCTACACGAGCGAGCTGGCGAACGACTACGGCAACCTCGCCTCCCGGGTGGCCGCGATGGTCGGCAAGTACTTCGACGGCGTCCTGCCCGGGGCCGGCGCCTACAGCGAAGCCGAGAAGGCGCTGCACGACGGTCTGGCGAACGCGGTCGCGGTGGCCGACCGGAAGATCGGCGAGGAGCTGGACTTCCAGGGCGGCATCCTGGCCGTGTTCGACTTCGTCAAGCAGGTCAACGGCTACATCACGGAGCAGGAGCCGTGGAAGGTCGCGAAGGACGACTCGGCGGAGGGCCGGGCCCGTCTCGCGACCATCCTCTACACCGCCGCGGAGTCCCTGCGCGCCGTCGCCGTACTGCTGAACCCCGTCATGCCGGACACCTCCCAGAAGCTCTGGGACTCGCTGGGCGCCGACGCGGTCCTGGGTGCTCTGGCGGACCAGCGGGTCCAGGAGGCCGGCACCTGGGGCACGCTCCCGGCCGGTACGACGGTCACCAAGGGAGCGGTTCTCTTCCCGCGCCTGGAGGAGAAGCCGACCGCGTAGCGCGTCGACGACCGACCACGGGGTCCGGGACGCATCGCCTCCCGGACCCTGGCCGGGGTCTCCCGGACCAGAGGACGCTTCGCCTCCCGGCCCTGGCCGGGGTCTCCCGGACCCTGGCCGGAAGACGGACCCCGGTCGGAAGATCTGGAGGAAGAACCGAAGAGGTTCCCCCGCCTCCGGCATGTTCCCGCCAAGCCGTATGGTTTCCGCCATGGCAGTCCCCAACGTCATCCCGATCGCCTACGGGCCGAAGCACCGCACCGAGTCCATCGGGCGGTACGCGGACGGCCAGTTCCTCGCGTCGGTCACCTACGCCTTCCCCGAAGGGTTCCGTCTCGACGACGGCTGGGAAGAGCACAAACGCCTTTACACCGTGCTGCACACCTTCGACGCGGACGGCCACTACCGCGACTCGGACATCTGGTGTGCCGGCACCTGGGGCGAGCAGCAGCGCGACCCGCACGGCGACGACTCGGTCCTCAACCGGGCCCGCGTCCGCCTGGCCACCCTCCTGCGCAGCCTGCCCCGCCGCTCCTACACGGACATCGCCGTCCGCCCCTTCCGGCTCACTTTCGAGGGCGTGCTGTTCGGCCTGGTGATCCGTGAGGACAAGGACGAGGACGGCAACCCCGAGACCTGGGCGGAGCTCTACCCGGACCGTCTGGGCTTCACCGAGCCGTGGGACGGCACGTACGACACGTGACCACCCCGACCCGAACCGTTCACGTGGTTCCGTGAGCCTTTCCCCCGCTCAGGACCCCGACCCAGATCGTGGTCGCCGACTCGTCGGCTGATCGCCTGTCGATCGCTCCGAACGCCCGGCGAAGCCGGCCGATGATGCCTCGCGCGAAGGCACGAGCTGTTACACGCACCCCCCTCAGAAGCCCCCGGTGGGATCCGACGACGTGCTGTCCTCCCAGCCGGACGCCCTGCTCGATCTGTAAGGCATGCACCGCGGGACCTCGCCTCGCGCGGGGCGAAGGCAGTTACGGGATCAGCTTCCCGATGCGTACGTCACGAAGTGCGTCCAGGCATCGGGCCTGAGCGCGAGCCGGGGGCCGCCGGTGTTCTTGGAGTCGCGGACGTGGACTGCGCCGGGGGTGACGGCAAGCTCGACGCAGGAGTTGCCGTCCGTGCCGCTGCTGTAGCTGCTTTTGAACCAGTCCAGTTCAGAGGCGTCCTCGGTGGAGGCCTTGCGGATCATGTCTCTCCCAGCAGTTGTTCGATGAAGGCGAGCGACTCTCTCGGCGGGAGAGCCTGCGCCCGGATGGTGCCATACCGCAGTTCAAGGATGCGCAGGTCCCTGGCCTCAGCAGTCGGTCGGCCGTTGAACGCACCATCACTGCGCCCCACGGCCGTACCGTCCGGAAACTTCAGCAACTCGATCTTGCCGTCCACACCGGGGTGGGCATCAGTGTTCGTCGGCATCACCTGAAGCGTGACGTGGTTCAACCGCCCCACCCCCAGCAAACGTTCGAGCTGACGCTTCCACGCCATTGTGCCTCCCACCGGTCGGCGCAGCGGTGTCTCTTCCAGGACGAAATGGAGGGAGGGCGCCGGGTCGCGCTCGAACACGGTCTGTCGAGCCAGACGGGCAGCGACCATGCGCTCCACGTCGTCCGAGGAGTACGGCGGCTGGGCCGCCTCGATCAAGGCGCGGGCGTGTTCCGGTGTCTGCAACAGCCCATGGATGCTGTTGCACTCGTAGATACCGATCTCAACCGCCTGGGCCTCCAATTTCCCCAGCTCCCGGACTCTCTTCGGATACCGAACCTTCTTCACGTCCTCCCAAGCCGCCGCGACAAGCCCGTCCGCGCCCAGCACCTCGTCGGCCTTGTCCAGGTACTCCTGCCGAGGGATCCGCTTCCCGCCCTCGATCTTGTAGACCAGGTCCTCGCCGTACCCCACCGCCTCCCCGAACTCGGCGGCCCGCATCCCCACCGCCTCGCGCCGCAGCTTCAACTGCCGCCCCACGGTGGTGATGACGGCCACTCCCCACTCGTCGTCCGGGTCCACCTCCCACCCCGGCTCGTCCGCCTCGGTCCTGAGTCGTCGTACCTCGCCGTCCACCGACATGCCACGCCCTCCGTCGTCCCGCCGTGCCGCATCGCCCGTACCCGTAAGGCCCGCTCCGACAGCCCGGACAACAGTGGACAAGACCCGGACAGTCACCCTACGCATCGGCGTCGTCACTGTTCACGGTAAGCGCGCGCCGCCACGCTCAGTGACGTGAACCAGGAAATCTCCACCCAACTCCACCCCCCAACCCGTCACTTCAGCGTCCTGCTGTCCCCCACACCACGCGGCGTCCGCCTCGCCCGCCTCCTCGCCACGGAATGGCTGCGCACCTGGGACCTGCCGCCCCACGCCACCGAGGCCGCAGAACACCTCGTCGCCGAGCTCGCGGCGAACGCCGCCACCCACGGCCGCCTCCCCGGACGCGACTTCCGCCTCGCACTCCTGGCGCGCGGCGAGACCCTCCGCATCGAGGTGACGGACACACGCGGTGACGACCTCCCGCACCGCCGACCACCAATCCCCGACGCCGAGTCCGGACGTGGCCTCCTCCTCGTCGAGGCCTTCGCCGACCGCTGGGGCGTCGAACTCGGCCCCGTCCCCCGCAAGACCGTTTGGGCCGAACTCGACCTCTCACCGGAGTTCAGAACCGTGTGCTCCGGTGGCTCGGGCGCTCTCCTCCAAGAAACACGAGAGGGAAAGAAACCCCACCAAGCCCCACCCCTCCCGCCCACGGCACACGCTCACTCGCGCGAGTGAACATCACCAACTCAGCTGGATTCGGCACCGGTTGCCTGCTCTACGCTCAGCGCGACACAGCACAACCCCCGGACATACGACGGCCCTCGCAGGGACTGGCATCCCGTTGCGAGGGCCTGACCACCAAGGAAGTCAGACCCTTCCCGATGGACACCCAAAACCCTAGCCTGCCCCCACACGCCCAGTCCCGTATCAGCGGGAAAAACCACCCTCCCCGTCGCGCCTCCACGGCAGCGCACTCCGGCGGAGTCGTCCACGACAACACCCGCCACACCACCCGCTTCACCGTGATCGGCAACCACCTCGCCCAGCACCCCGACCTCTCGGGGCTCGCCATCGGGCTGGCCGTGCACATCCAGTCCCTCCCCGCCGGCGCCCGCGTCGACATCAAGACCCTCGCCGCCCGCTTCCCCGAGGGCACGACCCGTATCGCCGCAGCCCTGCGCGAACTGGAGACCCACGGCTACCTGCGCCGCCCCCGCGAGCGCACCGAGAGCGGCCGCATCGTCACCCGCACCGTCTCCTGCAACCAGCCCGGCCGCCGTGACACCCCGGCCGACACCTCGAACAGGCCCACCCGACGTCCTGCCCAGGACAAGCCGCCGCCTCGCCGCAAGCTCCTTCCCGCCGTGCCCCAGCCCTCGTACACCTCCCCCACCCTCCTCCAGGCGGCCATCGACCTCCTCGCCGGCCTCCGCCGCGCGGACCCCCGCCTCCTCCTCTCCGCCACCGACGCCGAGCACCTCGCCCCCGGTGTCGCCGCCTGGCTGGAGCGCGACCTCACCCCCACCGCCGTACGCCACGCCCTGACCAGCGACCTGCCGGCCGAGCCCCTGTACCGCCCGGCCGCCCTCCTGGCCCACCGCCTGACCGCCCAGCTCCCACCACTGCCGCCTTACCGGGCCCCCGAGCAGCCCCCGCCCGTCAGGCATCCCCTCCACAACTGCGACACCTGCGACCGCGCCTTCCGCGGCCCGGAACCGGGATCCTGCCGAGCGTGCGCATCAGTGGGCGGAATCGCCGAAATCCCCGGCACCGCCGGAGCCGCACCGGCAAGATGACCCGCACTGCCCCGCCCTCACCGCTATGAGGACGTTCTCCCGCACCCGACAGGACCTCACGTGCTGCCCTCCTTCGCCGCGAACGGATTCCTTCCGCTGGGCCGGTACTCCATCTCCTTCGACGAGGCGGAGGCGGTACTGGTCAGCGCGCCGGAGTTCCGGGATTCCGCCACGCGTCAGCGGCTGTGGGCCGGACTGCACGGCTATCTGGATCGCTTCTTCGCGCTGGAGGACATGTACCAGGACATCCTGGACGGGCTCACCCTCGTTCACCGGCTGTGGCTCGGCGGCAGCTTCGTCAGCACGAAGCCCGACCCCGGAAACATCGACGTGACCCTCCTGATCGACACGCGGGCCGAGCACGCGGTGCGTGGCAAACCCGGCTCGAAGTGGCTGACCAAGGCCTTCCAGTGCCGGGACAATATGAAGGAGGAGTTCGGCATCTCTCCGGTCAGAGTCGGTTATCGGCCCGTCAGCCACGTCTTCCGGTCCGGTCTCATGACACCGGAGGAACGGACATACTTCATGGAACGGGGTGTGTGGGACGACTGGTGGCAGCGCTGTCGACTGCCTGACCAGGCGGACGGATCGCCGTCCGAGCAGAGCGCCGCTGCGGCGCGCGGATACCTGGAGGTGCGACTGTGACGACCGGCGACAGCTGGCGCGAGCGCAGGCGCTCGATTCTGGGGGCCGAGGGGGCAGCCGAGATCGCGGCGTCCCTCCTCGAAGAGATGGGCACCGAGGACCGGGACGACGAGGAGATCGAGGCCGAGCACCGTGCGAGTCGCCTCGCGGCGGTGCGCGAGTACGATCCGGAGGCCCGTCTCGACGAAGTGCTCCAGCTCCGCCTCACCGGCCCGGACACCGAAGCCGGCGCCCTGCGCTTCCAATGGGGTGACGCCCTCCTCCATCCTGTGGAGGCGGCGGTCTCCATGGCCGCGGGCACGCCCGTCGAACTGGAGCTCACCGGTATCTCGGCGGGCAGCACGGTGGTGCACGCACGGCCGGTCGCTCCCGTGCTCTCACCTGAGGCGCACGCATTGGACACGCCCGCTACCTCTGCGGCGAGTACTGGCATGAGCACACTCACCAAGCTGTTGTCGGCGCTGGAAGCCGAGAGCGACATCCGCGAGTGGGCTCGGCTCTTCGACGCGGTGGAGGCACTGTCCCGTGCCTTGGGCAAGTACCGCCTCGACCTGGGTGTGACCTGGTACGACGCAGAGGGCGGCGCTCGTCGGGCGCAGCTGACCGAAAGAGGCAGGCGCTACGTGGAACTGCTCCGGGAGACCAGGGACCGCGATCAGGAGATGGTGATCTCCGGCCGCATCACGGAACTGCGCGAAAGCGGCTGGGTGAAGGTCAAGACAGGCACGGCCAAGAACGCGTACGCCTACGACGTCCGTTTCGAGGAGCCCGAGGAACTGCTGCGCATGCGTCCGGGTCTCGGGGACAACGTCCATTTCCGAGTTCGCTTCCGACAGCGGCTGGACTCCGTGGGTATCGCCCGGTCCACTGAGTACACCTACCTGGGACCGGCCGCCGAACAGATCTCGCTTCCCCTCGAATCCTGAGCGAGTCGTGGGCGAGTCCGCCGTGCTGCTCCGCCACCGCCGGGCCCTCGCACTCGCCCCCGCAATGCCGTTCGGGCCGAAGCAGGACTCTCACCGAACTTCAGAGGCCTGGCATCCGGGTCCGGCTCCGCCGGCGTCCCTGCTCCTCGACCGCCCCGGCCGGATATTCTGGCCGGGGCACCCCCTGGAGGACACGATGAGCATTCAGGCCGATCACGGACACGAGCTGATCCCGCGTCCCGAGCAGACTCCCGATGCCCTGCGTGCCGCCCTGGCCGTCGTCGCCCCGGGGCGTCTGGGAGAGATGCAGAGCACGAAGGACGAAGCCTTCGCGAAGGCGGTCGAGTGGCAGTCGCTCAGTCCCGTACGGAGCTGGGTCCTCGCCTGGGCCAGGGACATCGAGATCGCCCGCCGCCCCGATCTGTCCGTCCGCCACGCTCGTGCGAAGAGCAACCTGGAGCACGAGGATCCCGTCGTCGCTCGGGACGCCCTGCGGGAACTGGGCGACGTCCTGGACGAAGCCATGAAAACAGTGCGCGAGTGAGCTGGAAGTGGGAGTACGCCTTCGGCGCGGAGGAAGCTTCCCGCACCGCTCCCGCAGATTTCCTGACCGGTGTCGAAAGAATGGCGGACGAGCTGGTCAGGGCTGCCGAGGCTCTCCACGTCCATGGCGTGGCCCATGCCGGGTCGACCCGAAGGGCGGAGATGTCATCGTTCCCGGCGGCATGTTCACGTACCAGGTCGTCGTGCGCAGCGAACGGGTCTGCGTCGTGCAGATCACCTGTCTCGGCTTCTGAGATGCGGCGGCTGCCTGGAACACGGAGGCCACGTCCGCGGCCGGTTCAGTGCGGCCTGACCATCCTCCGGTCGCTGTTCCACAAGCACACTGCGCACCCGTGAAACGCGTCCTCTCGCAGCGGCGAACCGTAGCCCACAAGGTCATGCGCCTTGCGTGAGGCGCCTCCTGGGCGCATGCGAGGCAGGCGAACGCGAGGGCCGGGGGCTCGTGGTCACCCGGCCCTCGCGAGTCCGGGGTGCTACTTCAGAACGCCCGCGCCCGTCGTCGTCGCCAGCGACGTCGGCAGGTTCTTCGCCGAGGTCTCGAGGCCCGAGGTGAGGGTCGGGGTCCAGTTGACCGTGGTCTTCAGGTCCTTCGACGAGGCGGCGTTGTACGCGGCGACGACGTCGGTGACCGTGCCGTTGACGAGGTTGCCGGAGCCCTTGACGGAGCCGGTTCCGTCGCCGCTGAGGAGCTTGGCGACCTTTCCGCCGGCCGGGACCTTCCAGTAGTTGTTCTCGGCGACGACCTGGGCCTTGGCGCGGGAGTTGATGCTGTACTGCGTCGCGTAGCCGTTGAGGGCCGTGACGTCGTAGTAGTTGTTGTAGATGTGCACCTGGCCGACCCGGGCCAGCGGGGCGCGCTGGACGATGCCCTTCCAGATGTTGTGGTGGATGGAGACGCGCAGCTTGCCCGAGGGCTCGCTGTCGCTGCTGCCGATCAGCATCGTCTTGTCGTGGTTGGTGAACTGGTTGCGCGAGACGGTCACCAGGTCCGAGCTCTTGGTGATGTCCAGGGCGCCGTCGTGGATCTGGTACTCGCGGCCGTAGTACTTGGGGTTGGCGCTGTCGAGGTGGGGCGCGTCGGTGAACGTGTTGTGGTCGGCCCACACGTGGGTCGCGCCGCGCAGGGTGACGGAGTCGTAGGCGGAGTTCCAGTTGCCCTCGTCGCCGTCGGTCGGGTCCCACTGCGGGAAGCAGTCCTCGGTGGCGGCGAAGTTCAGGTTGCGGACGACGACGTTGTCCACGCTCTGGATCTGGAGCATGCCGCCGGAGATCCCGGCGTTGCTGCCCGGCACACCGACGACGCTGGTGTTGGCCGGCACCCTGAAGACGATGTTCTTCGCCTGCTTGGTCTGGGCGGCGGCGCGGGCCTTCTCCTGGGTGCCGGAGGGCAGCTTCGAGGTGCCGTAGGAGGAGGGGTCGTACGCCTTGAGGTAGGCGGAGAGCGAGTAGCCGGTGCCCGACGCGTAGTCGGCGCAGGTCAGCTTCTTGCCCGCGTCGTCGGTGTTGGCGTCGATCGTGCCCTTGATCTTGATGATCCGGGGGGTGGTGTCGGAGGCGGAGCCCAGCGCCTTCACCAGCTGGGCGCGGGTGGAGACGGTGAAGGTGTGCGCGGCGTCGGCCTTGGTGCCACCGGTGGTGCCTGTGCCGGAGGAGGCCCAGCCGTCCTTGGCGGCGAGCGTCTGGTGGTACAGGTCGACGGTCCCGGCGTTCGCGTTCATCACGACGACACCGGCGCCGACAGCCGCGGCCACGGCGGCGGCGGAGACGACGAGGGCGCGGCGCGAGCGGAGGGACCGGCGGTGGGAGGGAGCTGCCACGGGGGATCCTTACGGGGAGGAGCGGACTTACGTCCTGTCAGTGGTCGCCGCCCCGTGAAGAGTTGCCGCGTGCAGAGGATTTTTTCCGCCGCCTCCTCCGCGACTCGATCAAACGCCTTCACGATTGCCCCACCCAAGGGGCGTCGCCCGCCCCCGTTCATCCGCGGTCTCCGCCCGGACCACCACCCGGACCACCACCACCGCCGCCGCCGAAGCCGCCGCCCTCCGGCGCCTCGCCGGCCGTCGCCGTGGCGATCCGCTGCGCCGTGCCGAGGGCGCCCGCCTCCACCGCGAGGCCGCCCGTGCCGTCGCCGCCGGACGACGTGCCGCCTGAGTAGATCCGGTACTCCTGTCCGGACTTGATCGCGGACGACGAGTAGACGACGTTCTGGATCTGCTTGGACGTGACGTATGTGGCCACGACCTTGCCGGCGGCGTCGACGACGTGCAGGGTCGTGCCCGCCGGGACGGAGGAGTCGAGGGTCGCCGACAGCCAGCCCTGCGCGGAGTCCTCGTCGGGGGCGACGACCATGCCCGAGCTGCCCGAGGCGAGCAGGGTGCCGGCGCCGATCGTGAAGGTCCCGTTGACGTCGAGGGCGCCGTTGCCGCCCCGCTGGGGGCCGTTGACGACGACGGTGCCGCCGGTGATCTCGGCGGTGCCGTTGGAGTCGAGGCCGTCGCCCTCGGAGTCGACGAGCAGGGTGCCGCCGGAGACGGTCAGCTTGTACGCGCCGACGTTCTCGCCGCCGCCCCCGCCGCCCGGGCCGCCGCCGCCCTGCTGTGAACTACCGCTGTTCCCGGACGCGTTGATGCCGTCGTCACTGGAGACGAGGGAGACCGAGCCGCCCCTGACGGCGATGTCGAAGCCTTCCAGTCCCTCGACCGCGGACGTCACCTTCAGGGTCCCCTTGTCCACGACGAGGTCGCCCTCCGCGTGCACTCCGTCGTCGCCGCTCGCGACCGACACCGTGGCCCCGGCGAAGTGGACGGCGCCGTCGCTGTGCACGGCGTCGTCGGAGGCGTCGACCGCGATCGTCCCGCCCGCCAGCACGCTGATGACGCCGGCCTTCAGCCCCTTGGCGGAGGCGTCCTCGGCCGGCCGGTTCCCGCTGCCGCCCCCGCTGCCGACGGTCAGGCGACCACCCGTGACGACCAGGTCGGTGGCCGCGTCGACCCCGTCCCCCTCGGCGGTGACGTCGACCGTCCCGCCCGCGACCGACACGTATCCGGCGTCCGCGTCCTCCTCGTTGTCGGCCTTGAGGCCGTCGCCACCGGCCGTGACGGTGAGCTCGCCGTCCCGCACGACCAGGTAGTCCTTGCCACGGACCCCGTCGTCGGCGGCCTGCACGGTCACCGTCGCCGCGGCGATGACCAGGCCGTCCTTGCTCGCGATGCCGTCGTCGCCGTTGCCGCGCACGGTGAGCGAGCCGGTGCCCGCGACCGTCAGGTCACCGGCGCTGAACAGGGCCGCGTTCACCTCGGCGTCGGCGGCGTAGGAGCCGGCGTCGGAGAGGGTGTTGGCGCTGCCGTCGGCGAGGACGACGACGAGTCCGCCGGCCGCGGTGGCGGCGATCGCGGCACCCGTGGAGCTGGAGATCCGCACCCCGTCGAGGACCAGCTTCACGGTCGCGTCGGGCGCGTCGACGACGATCCGCCCGTCGGAGAGGGTGCCGCTGAGCCGGTACGTACCGCCCTTGGTGACGGTCACCGTGGATCCGTCGGCCTCGGCGCCCGCACCGTCGACGGAGGCCGCGTCCCCGTCGAGCGTGATGCGCACGGCGGCGGAGACGTCCTCGCCGGTGTCGGCGTCGTGGGCCTGCCGGTCGGCCGCGAGGACGGCGGCGGCGGTCTGGGTGCCGTCGACGTCGGCACCGGCCGAGGCCGAACCCGACGCCCCGGAACCGCTGTCGGCCGCGTCGGAGGTGCCCTCCGAGGAGCACCCGGCCAGCGCGGCGGAGACGAGGGCCGCGGAGACGAGGGCCGCCGCCGCCCTGTGCCGCAGCGGTCGTACCGTTCCTCTGCTCATGCGGGGCTCCCGTCGAGTGCGGTGGGGAAGTCGAGTGCGGTGGGGACATGGCGGCGCAGGACCGGCAGCCAGCGGTGGGCGGGGAGTTCGGGGCGCAGCGCGGCGAGCCCGGTGCCGTACTTGGACACCGTGCAGGGCCGGTGGCCGAGCGACCACAGCAGCCGGTCGGCGCCGCAACCGGCCCGCCCCGCCTTCGTCTCGACGACGGCCCGGCCGGGGACGGCCAGCGCCCGGCTCGCGTCGGGCAGGCTCCAGACCAGGCCGGTGTCGATGGTCAGCCGGCTGCCGTCGTCGGGCAGGAGCAGGGTCGTGCGCCGGTACGTCGTCGTCAGCGTGGGCAGGAAGCGGAAGCCCCGGGAGTCGATGCCCGCGCCGGCGAGAACCGTGTCGGCGTAGGCGCGGGAACCCGCGTCCAGCCGGGGACCGGGCGCGGCGAACGACCCCTCGTAGGGGACGCGGTGCTTGACGGTCGTGCCGCGCGGCCCGCGTGTCTTGACCTCCAGGAAGTCGAGCCCGGAGTCCAGGTAGCTGCGGATCCGCACCTTGAACCGGCGCCGGCGGCCGCGGGCCGCGCCCAGGTAGGCGTCGAGGCGCGGGGTGTCGAAGTACAGCGACCGGTATCCGAAGTCCCGTGCCCCGTCGATCTCCAGGACCTCCGCTCCGGTGTCGAGCCCGCCGAGCACGAACGGCAGGTCGGCGAGCGGCAGGACGTACTTGCGGTCGACGCGGGTCAACAGCTCGGCGCGGGCGACGAGTTCGTCGAGTGCGACGGGCCGCAGGAAGCCGACGGCCGCGCCGAGGGAGTCGAGCGCGGTCACGCCCGGACCTCCGGCCGCCGTACGGGATCGGGGATCTGCTCAGCGGCTGTCGTCCTGCCCGGCACGACGTACCGGACCTCGACCTGGGTGATGTCGTTGACGAGGTCGATGCTCTTGACGGAGAGGTTGACCACCCGCCCGCCGAGCAGTTCCTCGAGGTGTGCGCGCAGGGCGTCCTCGTCGGTGTACGCGGAGTCGAGGCGCAGTCCGCGGGTGCGGTGCCGGGCGAAGAGGCGGGGGTGGTCGGCGACGTACAGCGTGCCGACGATCAGCGCCGTGAGGGAGACCGGCAGCACCGACGTCTCCTCGGGGATGCCGTTGAGCAGGCCGATGGCGAGCGCCGAGAAGTAGTAGGCGATCTCGTGCTGAGCGATCTCGTACGAACGGAGCCGGATGATCGACAGCACCCCGAACAGGCCCATCCCCAGCCCGATCCCCACCGAGGAGGAGGCCAACGTCATCGCCACCGCGAGTACGCCGACGTTGATCCCGAGGAACGCCGTGATGAGGTCCCGGCGGTGATGGCGGGGGAAGTAGACGGCGAAGGCCAGCACGGAGATGGCGACGAGGTCCGTGGCCACGAGGACCGGTTGGGTGCTCATGACATGACGATCGGGCACCTCACTGTGAGGCCCCTTGGTGATTCCTTAAGCGACTTTGAGAAGTACGGAGCGGACACGGAGAAAGGACGGGGGAAGTACGGGGCGATTCATGGAATTCGACGGGCCGTCACTTCGGGTCGGCCGTTGCAGTCCGATCACTTGCCGGCGATGCCGTACACCACCCTCGCCACCGGCGGCCGGCACCACCACGACGTCCTCACCTCACCCCGGGGAACCCGGCGGGGTGGCAGACGCCCGGGGCGTACGATCCGGGGCGCCGCACACACACGGATCGTCACCGCACCTGGTACGACTACTCGGTGGACCTTCTCGAACCCCACCTCCGGCTCCTCGCCGAGGTCTTCGACGTGGCTGCCGTCGGCGCCCCCTGGGCCCTGGCCGGCGGCTACGCGCTCCAGGCGCACGAGCTGCTCCAACGCCCGCACGCGAATCTGGACTTGGCGACGGAGAGCGCGGAGGCGATGCCCGGTCTCGCCGAGGCGCTGGGCGCGGCGCTTGCCTCCGGGGGCCTCCACGAGGTGATGCTCCAGGACTCGGACCCGCTGTCGGCGCACCTGTCCGTGCTGGACCGCACCACGGACACGGTCCTCCGGTTGGCCCTGCACAAGGAGACCTTCTGGAGCCCGCCCGTCCCGACCCCGTACGGTCCGGCGCTCTCCCTCCCGGACGCGGTGGGCACGAAGGTCCGGGCGCTCTACGACCGCGGACTGGCCGTCGACCTGATCGACGCGAGGGCGGCCTCGACCCGCTTCACCCACCCCGACCTGGAGGAACTGGCCCGCCGCCATGCCCGCGACGACTTCGACCTGCCCACCCTCCAGACCCGGCTGACGGGCACGGACCACTACCCGGACACGGCGTTCACGGCGTACGGCCTGACCGAGGACCAGCTCACGGACCTGCGTGCGTGGGCCCAGAGCTGGTCGACGGACATCGCGGAGCGGCTGCTGGAGGAGGGGGCGTCACCGGACGAGTGACCGCGACACCCCCGCCGCGTGGATCAGCTCGCGGCGGCCGACGCCTCGGCCGACGCGGTCTCGGACGCGCCCGGCTGGACGGCGTCGTCGGTGCCCTCGTGGGTGGCGTCGGGTTCGACGCCCATCGTGATCGAACCCACGACACCCTTGGCGATGTTCTTCTTGTTGTACTTCAGCTTGAGCAGACCGCCCTGGACGCCGCTCTGGTCGTAGATCGTGTCCTCGGTGAGGGTGGTGCGCTCGGTGGTGCTGGTGGAGTACGGCGCCACCTCGGCCGAGGCGAGCACGGACTCCTCGTCGAAGAAGAACTGGCCGGTGTGGCAGGTGTTGCCGCCCTCGTAACCGGCGTCGGTCCACTCGCCGTTGACGTGCACCTTGGTGTGGATGTGGACCGTACGGCCGCGGTACCAGCCCGGGAAGACCGTCTTGAAGGTGACGCGTCCCTGCCTGTCGGTCTTCCAGGTCCCCCGCAGATAGCGCTCGTCGTCGGTGGGCTCCTCGTGCGTGCCGCCACCACCGCCACCGGACGGCGGCTCGCCGGTCGGGGTGCCGGTCGGAACGTCGGTCGGCGTACCGGTCGGAGTGCCGGAGGGCGCGTCGGTGGGAGCGCCGCCGCCACCACCGGTGGAGAGGCTCTCGTAACCGGAGTAGATGCCGAGGGCGTCGCAGTGCCAGACGTCGACGGCGGCGTTCGCGATGGGCTTGCAGGTCTCGGAGTCGATCACCTTGAGGGCCAGGGTGAGCGGGATGCCCTCCTTGTCCTCGGTGATGTCCTGACGCAGCTTGTCCGCGTCGATGTAGTACGGGCCTTCGGTGGTCTCGGAGGTGAGCTTGTAGCAGGCCTCGCCGGCACTGGCGGAAGCGGCGGCCTTGGGCTTGTTCCCGCTCTTCTCCCCGGCGAAGGCACCGGCGGCGAGCGCGCCGCCCGCCCCGACGGCGACGGCCGCGCCCGCACCGGCGACGACCACCTTGCGTCGGGTCAGATCACGCTTGTGCCGGGGACCTTGCTGGTCGTGCTCGGTACCGGCTGTGTTTTCTGTGTTTCCTGCGTTTCCCGTCATGGCCGCGAAGCTAGGAGGCGAGGCTGTCAGAGGCGTGGGAACGACCTGTGGAATTCCAAGGGCAGGCAAAAAAACGCCGGGATACAGGTCTGTTTTCAGCCGTCCATGGTAAAGGGGTTGGTGAGGCTAACCTTACTCGGACTTCCACATCTGCCCCCCCCGTGCGAGCGGCGCGGCCTGACGCCGTCCAGCGCCACCCGACGCCATCCAGCACCACCTGGCGCCACCCGGCGCCCTCAGGCGCCATCGAGTGCCACCCAGCGCCATGAGGTGCCATTCGGTGCCATGCGGTGCCACGATGCGCCATTCGCCGCCACCGAAAGCGCATGAGCGCGCGTGGCACCACAGTCGACCATTTATGCGACAGCACATTTCCGCAGGTCAACACGGTCAAGTCGACCGGTAACCCAGAGATGTCACCTCACGGCTTGCAGATGGCGCCACAGTGGTGCCATGATGGCGTCATGGACCTCACCCCGTATGTCGACACCCTCCGCCGCGAACTCGCGGTGGCCGCCGAAGCCGGCGGTGACGAAGCCCGCCAGCTTGCGGAGAGGCTCACCGCGCCCCTGGAGTCGGCGACCCGGCTGACCATGCTCCATGTGCTCTCCGCCGCGACGGACGAGATCACCCGCGAACTCGCCCCCGGCTCCGTCGACGTACGGCTGCGCGGGCTCGACCCCCACTTCGTGGTGACCCTCCCGCCCAGCGACGGTCGCGCCCTCGCGGAGCCGGACGCGCCCGTCGAACCGCTCAAGGCCCCGGCCGAGGGCGACGAGGGCGGCACCGCCCGCGTCAACCTGCGCCTGCCGGCCCACCTCAAGGCCCGCGCCGAGGAGGCCGCGACCCGCGAGGGCCTGTCGGTCAACGCGTGGCTGGTACGCGCCGTGTCGGCCGCGGTCGACGGCGGCACCCGGCCTCCGCGTACGGCGGAGAAGACCCAGGCCCTCGGACAGAGCTTCACGGGCTGGGTGCGCTGACCGCGCTCCCGCCGGCCCCACTTCACCCACACCACTCCAACCGCACCGCTTCACCCACACCACGTCCCACCAGCGGGGACGCCCTGAAGAGCCAAGAGGACGGGACAGCCATGCCTTCTTTCGACACTCCCGAACCGATCTCGGTCACCGCGCGAGTGGACGCCGGTTCCCTCCAGTTCACCGCGGGCGACCGCCCCGACACCGTCGTCGAGGTGCGGCCCCGCGACCCGGAGAAGGATCTGGACACGCGGGCGGCCGCCCAGACCGAGGTCACCTACGCGAGCGGTGTACTGACCATCAGGACGCCCAAGCCCACACTGTTCGGCCTCGGCCGCACCGGCACCGTCGACGTGACGGTCGACCTCCCCACGGGCTCGCGTGTCGACACGACCGGCGCCTGGACCCAGGTGATCGGCGAGGGCCGGCTCGGCGAGGTCCACGTGAAGAACTCGGCCGGCGACGTCCGCCTCGACACCACGGGCCCATTGGAGCTGACCGCGTCGCACGGCACGATCACCGTGGACCGCGTCGAGGGCCCTGCCGAGATCACCGCCAGCTCCGGCAGCATGCGCGTCGGCTTCGTCGACGGCCCCGCCGTCCTGAAGAACTCGCACGGCAGCACGACCGTCGGCGCCGTGACCGGTGAACTGCGGGTGAGCGGCGCCAACGGCGACATCGACATCACTCGCGCCGAGGACTCGGTCACCGCCACCACCGCCCATGGCACCCTGCGGGTGGGTGAAGTGGTTCGCGGCACCGTCCAGTTGGAGACCTCGTACGGCGCCATCGACGTCGGCATCCGCGAGGGCACGGCCGCCTGGCTCGACGTCAGCTCCGACTCCGGCCAGGTGCGCAACACGCTCACCGCGTCCGGTTCCCCGGAGGAGACCGAGGACACCGTCAAGATCCGCGCCCGTACCCGTTACGGCAACATCCACGTCCGCCGCGCCAAGGCCTGAGCACCACCTCCTCGACCGGCCCCGTCCCTCACCCACTTCTGCCTTCGATCGGAGGGCCCCATGCCTTCATCTGTCATGCCCACGCCCAGCCAGGGCGACGTTCACCCGTCGCCGATCGCCGTCTCCACCATCGGTCTGCGCAAGTCGTACGGCGACAAGACCGTGCTCGACGGCATCGATCTGCGCATCCCGGCCGGTTCCGTGTTCGCGCTGCTCGGGCCGAACGGAGCCGGCAAGACCACCGCCGTGAAGATCCTCTCCACGCTCATCACCGCCGACGGCGGGCAGGCCCAGGTCGCGGGCCACGACCTCGCCACCGCACCGGACGGGGTACGTGCCGCGATCGGTGTGACCGGACAGTTCTCCGCCGTGGACGGCCTGATCACCGGCGAGGAGAACATGCTCCTCATGGCGGACCTGCACCACCTGTCCAAGGCGGAGGGGCGCCGGGTGGCCGCCGAACTGCTGGAGCGCTTCGACCTGGTCGAGGCCGCGAAGAAGCCCGCCGCCACCTACTCCGGCGGCATGAAGCGCCGCCTCGACATCGCCATGACGCTCGTCGGCAGCCCGCGGATCATCTTCCTCGACGAGCCGACCACCGGCCTCGACCCGCGCTCGCGCCACAACATGTGGCAGATCATCCGCGAGCTGGTCGCCGACGGCGTCACCGTCTTCCTCACCACCCAGTACCTGGACGAGGCCGACGAACTCGCCGACCGCATCGCCGTACTCAACGACGGAAAGATCGCCGCCGAGGGCAGCGCCGAGGAACTGAAACGGCTCGTCCCCGGCGGCCACGTCCGCCTCCGCTTCAGTGACCCCGCCGCCTACCGCTCCGCCGCCTCCGCACTGCACGAGGTCGCCCGGGACGACGAGGCACTCACCCTGCAGATCCCCAGCGACGGCAGCCAGCGCGAACTGCGCACCATCCTCGACCGGCTGGACACCGCCGACATCGAGGCCGACGAACTCACCGTGCACACCCCCGACCTCGACGACGTCTTCTTCGCCCTGACCGGCTCCACCACCCTCCCCACCCAGCCCACCCAGCCCACCCAGCCCAAGGAGAACGTCCGATGAGCGCCCTCTCCCTCGCCGTACGCGACTCCTCCACGATGCTCCGCCGGAATCTGCTGCACGCGCGGCGCTACCCGTCGATGACGCTGAACCTGCTGCTCACGCCGGTCATGCTGCTGCTGCTCTTCGTCTACGTCTTCGGCGGCGCGATGAGCGCCGGCATCGGGGGCGGCGGCGCGGACCGCTCCGAGTACATCGCGTATCTCGTCCCGGGCCTGCTGCTGATGACCATCGGCTCCACCACGATCGGCACCGCGGTCTCCGTCTCCATGGACATGACCGAGGGCATCATCGCCCGCTTCCGGACGATGGCGATCCACCGCGGTTCCGTGCTCTTCGGACACGTCGTCGGCGGCGTGATCCAGTGCGTGATGAGCGTGGCCCTCGTCGGTGTCGTCGCCGTGGCCATCGGCTTCCGGTCCACCGATGCCACGGTCCTCGAGTGGCTCGCCGCGTTCGGGCTGCTCACGCTGTTCGCGCTGGCGCTCACCTGGATCGCGGTCGGGATGGGGCTGTCCAGCCCGAACCCCGAGGCGGCCAGCAACAACGCCATGCCGCTGATCTTCCTGCCGCTGATCTCCAGCGCGTTCGTCCCGGTCGACGCCATGCCGGGCTGGTTCCAGCCGATCGCCGAGTACCAGCCGTTCACCCCGGCCATCGAGACCCTGCGCGGGCTGCTGCTCGGCAGCGAGATCGGCCACAACGGATGGCTCGCCGTCGCCTGGTGCCTGGGTCTCGCCGTACTCGGCTACTTCTGGTCCAAGTCGCTGTTCGACCGGGACCCGAAGTAGCGGGGAGAAGGACCGGTCGGCAGCCTTGCCGGCCATGGCACGTGGCTCGTCCCGCTCCGGGGCGGCGCACTCCGACACCTCGTCGGCGTACGCCGCCTCGCGGCCGTTCACGCGGCGGCACCGAGAGGACGGCGAGGAGGGCGCGGCGAGGGAGCGCGGCGAGACAGACGCAGCGCGGGCCCCCTAGCGAGACGTGACCGTGCAGGCCCCGCCGACTGCCGGGACGCGGGCGGCACGGGGGAGAGCGGGCACGCCGTCGGCCGAGGCCGGTTGCCCGAGTGCCGTACGGGCCGTCCGCAGATGCGCCAGCCCCTCCTTCGCCATCCGCGTGACCTCCTCGTACTCCCCCGCCGTGCGGGCCCCGGTCAGCCGGTCCCGCGCCGCGCGATGACACTCCGCCGCGCTGGTCAGCGCCCGGCCCGCCGTCTCGTCCGCACCCGCCCAGGAGCGCGCGTCCGGCGGGACGAGTCCGCCGCCCAGCCGGATCAGCCAGTGATTCGCCTCCACCTCCGCATCCAGGTCGGACAACCCGGAGGGGCCCGGTGGGCCGGACCGACCGAACCGACCGGGACGACGAGGCCGACCGGACCGACCGGGACGACCGGCCGGGCGTCGGGTGCGAGCCGCGCGACGCTGGGCCACCACCCCCGCCACCGCGCCGACGATCAGCAGCACCGACAGCGTGATCATGAATCCCGTGGATCCCATGGCTGGCTTCCTCCCTTGCCCCGTCGGCCCGTGCCGGCGTACCGCTATGAGACGACGCGCCGCTGTGCTGCCCCCTCGGGGTTCCTGTGCGCCTCCGGTGAGGCCTCCAGCAGCGGATCGGAGGCCGCGCGGGCGCCGCGGATGAACCTGGCCGCGACCACCGCCAGCAGCGATGCCGCCGACAGTGTGTACAGGCCGCCGTTCGTACTGCCGGTCGTGTCCTTGAGGTAGCCGAAGAGCGTGGGGGAGAAGAAGCCCCCCAGGTTTCCGAGGGAGTTGACGAGCGCCAGGCCCGGTGCCGCGATCCTCAGGTCGAGCCCCGACTGCGCCATCGGCCAGAACAGCGTGGCCGCGCACTTCGAGCCGACCCCGGCCAGCGTGATCGCCGCGAGGCCGAACCACGGGGAGCCCAGAGTGGCCAGATAGGTGCCCGTCGCCGACAGCACCAGGGTGATGGCCAGATACGGACGGCGGTCCGGGGCACGGTCGGTGAAGTGGCTCATCGAGTACATGGCGATCATGGAGCAGACCGCGGGGATCGCGGACAGCAGCCCGACCTGGAAGGACGACAGTCCGCCGATGTCCTCGATCAGGCTCGGCAGCCAGAAGGTGATCGCGTATCCGGTGAGCGTCATCGCGAAGAACGCGCCGGTCAGCAGCGCGACCTGCGGGTGGAAGAGCAGCTTGAACCGTGACGTGTGCGGAGCGCGGCTGCGGGCCTCCCGGTCCTCGGCCACCGCCGCGCCGAGCGCGTCCTTCTCCTCCCGCGTGAGCCAGCGCGCGTCCTCGATCCGGGAGACGAGGAAGAACCCGGCGACGATCCCGACCACGACCGAGAACACGCCCTCCAGGCCGAACATCAACCGCCAGCCGGCGACCCCGCCCGCGCCGTGCAGCTCGAGCAGCGCCCCGGTGACCGGGCCGGTCACGATGCCCGCGGCCGCCGAACCGCCGAGGAAGATCGCCGTCGCCCGGCCCCGGCTCGCGTCGGGCAGCCACTGGGTGATGTAGAGCATCGCGCCGGGGAAGAAGCCCGCCTCCGCGACGCCGAGCAGGAAGCGCAGCGAGTAGAAGGTCGTCACGTCGTGGATGAAGCACATCGCCACGATCACCAGACCCCAGGTGATCATGATGCGGGTCAGCCAGACCCGGGCGCCGAAGCGCTCCAGGAGCATGTTGCTGGGCACCTCGAACAGGGCGTACCCGATGAAGAACAGGCCTGCCCCGAGGCCGTAGGCGGTGGCGCTGATACCGACGTCGGCCTGGAGCTCGTCCTGGACGAAGCCCACGTTCGTCCGGTCGAGATTGTTGACCAGGAGCATCAGGACGAGGATCGGCATCATCCGGCGGAGGAACTTGCCCACCGCGCGGCTCTCGGCCCCGTTGCCGGCCCCCGCCGCTTCCTCTGCCCCGCTCTCGGGTTCTGACATCGTTGTCTCCCCATCGTGCCGTTCACATACCTGAACTGGTGTTATGTATGTGGGAACGATATGGAGGCAACCCCTCCGGGTCAATGGGTTGTTCAGACGACCACGTGTGTGAACGACCCATGAAGAGAGCCACGCCCCCCGACGCGCAGGTCGGGGGGCGTGGCTCGGACAAAACCGTCAGCTGTCGGAGACCGAAGGTGAAGCCGGCGCAGCGGCGGAATCAGAGGCCGAAGCCGACGCGCTCGGCTGCGGCGGTGAGCCCTGGCCGTCCTCCGTCGCCTCCGGGTCCACCCCGACCGTGATCGACCCGTGGACGCCCCTCGCGATGTCCCGCTTGTCGTAGCGCAGCTTCAGCAGACCGCCCTGGGTGCCGCTCTGGTCGTAGATCGTGTCCTCGGTGAGGGTCGTGCGCTCCGCGGCGTTGCTCGCATAGGGCTCCACCACCGCCGAGGCGAGCACGGACTCCTCGTCGAAGAAGAACTGGCCGGTGTGGCAGGTGTGCCCGCCCTCGTAACCGGCGTCCGTCCACTCGCCGTCCACATGCACCTTGACGTGGATATGGACACACCGGCCCCGGTACCAGCCCGGGAAGACCGTCCGGAAAGTCACCTGACCGTGCCGGTCCGTCCGCCAGGTGCCGCGCAGGTAGCGGCTGTCGTCCGTGGGCTCCTGGTGGCCGCCACCCGGGGGCGCCCCGGTGGGCGCACCCGTGGGGGGTTCGCCGGTCGGGGGCTCGCCGGTCGGGGCGGGCCCGCCGCCACCCCCGTTGCCCTGGTTCTCGTAGCCCGAGTACACCCCCGCCGCATCGCAGTGCCAGATGTCGACGGCCGCGTTCCGGATCGGCCTGCACGTCTCCGAGTCGATCACCTTCAGACCGAGGAGGAGCGGGATGCCCTCCCGGTCCTCCGTGACGTCCCGGCGGATCTTGTCGGCGTCGATGTAGTAGGGGCCCTCGACCGTCTCCGCGGTCAGGCGGTAGCAGACCTCCCCGTCGGTGCCGGTGCCGGTCCGAGCCGGTCTGCCGCGCCCGTCGGCGGCGCTCGCCGCGAAGGCGGTGCCGCCCAGGCCCGCCGCCGCGACGCCGCCCGCGGCCACGGCCACGACCTTCCGACGTGATAAGTCCTGTTCGCTGTGTGGTTTCTGAGATCCCGTCATGAGGCCGGGACGCTAGGGACGAAACCTGTCAGCAGCATAGGGAAGAGCTGTCAGTTGCCGGGGAAAACGAAAGTGGCCCGGAACCGACGTCGGTTCCGGGCCACTTTCGTTCGTACCGCCTGCTTCCGCCGACTCCCGTCGGCGCCTGCCGCTCGCCGCTACTTCGGCTGCGGCTTGCGCACCGACAGGTGCAGCTCCCTCAGCCGGGCCTCCTCCAGCTCCGTCGGCGCGCCCATCATCAGGTCCTGGGCGTTGCCGTTGAGGGGGAAGGAGATGGTCTCGCGGATGTTCGGCTCATCGGCCAGCAGCATCACGATGCGGTCGACACCCGGGGCGATGCCGCCGTGCGGCGGGGCGCCGAAGCGGAACGCGCGCAGCATGCCGGCGAACTTGTCCTCGACCGTCTCCCGGTCGTAGCCCGCGATCTCGAACGCCTTGAGCATGATCTCCGGCTCATGGTTCCGGATCGCGCCGGAGGACAGCTCGACGCCGTTGCAGACGATGTCGTACTGCCAGCCCAGGATGTCCAGCGGGTCCTGGGTCTCCAGGGCCTCCAGGCCGCCCTGCGGCATCGAGAACGGGTTGTGCGAGAAGTCGATCTTGCCGGTCTCCTCGTCCTTCTCGTACATCGGGAAGTCGACGATCCAGCAGAAGCGGAAGACGTTCTCCTCGAAGTGCCCGGCACGCTTGGCGGCCTCGACCCGCACCGCGCCCATGATCTTCGAGACCTCGTCGAACTCGCCCGCGCCGAAGAACACCGCGTGGCCGGCGGCCAGCGACAGGCGCTTGGTCAGCTCGGCGACGTTCTCCTCGGTCAGGAACTTGGCGATCGGGCCGGTCAGCGAGCCGTCTTCGGTCACGCGGACCCAGGCCAGGCCCTTCGCGCCCAGCGTCACAGCGAAGTCGCCGAGCTGGTCGAAGAACTTACGGGGCTGCGCGGAGACGTCCGGCACCGGCAGCGCGCGGACGTGCTTGCCCGCGAAGGCCTTGAACTCCGAGCCCTCGAAGATGTCGGTGATGTCGGTGAGTTCCAGCTGAGCCCGCAGGTCCGGCTTGTCGGAGCCGTACTTCAGCATCGACTCGCGGAACGGGATGCGCGGGAAGGGGGAGGTGACATGACGGCCGCCGCCGAACTCCTCGAACAGCTCCGTCATGAGCTTCTCGATCGGCTGGAAGACGTCCTCCTGCTCGACGAAGCTCATCTCGACGTCGAGCTGGTAGAACTCGCCCGGCGAACGGTCCGCGCGCGCGTCCTCGTCACGGAAGCAGGGCGCGATCTGGAAGTAGCGGTCGAAGCCCGAGATCATCAGCAGCTGCTTGAACTGCTGCGGGGCCTGCGGCAGGGCGTAGAACCGGCCCGCGTGCAGACGGGAGGGGACGACGAAGTCGCGGGCGCCCTCGGGGGAGGTCGCGGACAGGATCGGCGTCGCCATCTCGTTGAAGCCCAGCGCCGTCATCTTGTGCCGCATCGCCGAGATGACCGACGTGCGCAGCATGATGTTGCGGTGCATGCGCTCACGGCGCAGGTCCAGGAAGCGGTACTCCAGGCGCCGCTCCTCGTTGACCCCGTCCTCGGCGTTGATCGTGAAGGGGAGCGGCTGGGCCGCGCCGAGCAGCTCGACCTCGCCGACCTCGACCTCGATCTCGCCGGTCGACAGCTCCGTGTTGACGTTCTCCGCGCCGCGCGAGACGACCCGGCCGTCGATGCGGACCGTCGACTCCTTGGTCAGCTTGTCGAGGGCCTCGTACGCGGGCGTGCCCGGACGGGCGACGAGCTGCGTGATGCCGTAGTGGTCACGCAGATCGATGAAGAGGATGCCGCCCAGGTCGCGCCGATTGTGCAGCCAGCCGCTCAGCCGGACGTCGGTGCCGACGTCAGAGGCGCGGAGCTCGCCGCAGGTGTGGGACCTGTACCGATGCATCGTCGTTCATCCAGTCTTCGCGGATCGAGGGGCGTGTTTCACGTGAAACAACCCCCAGGGTACCGGGCGGTCACTGATCACCTCCCCTCTATACCGGTGCGGCGATCAGTGGCACTTCTCGATCGCATCTTCCTGAAGTGGGGCAATGCGCACTGGTGAGCCGTTGCCCGCCGTGGGGGAGGTCCTGGATTCCCTCGCGACCGGCCTGTGGCACTGGGACACCGCCACCGGGCTGGTCACGGTCGACGCCGAGGCAGCCTGGCTGCTCGGGCTGGCCCGGGGGGAGACGGTCCTCACCGAGGCCCAGACCCGGGCCCGCCTCCACCCCGTCGACTGGAACGAGATCACCGGGGTGGTCCAGCTCGCCGTCACCGAGGGCACCCTCGCCGAGGTACGTATCCGGATCATGGACAACCGGGGTCGGGTCGTCCGGGTGGTGCGCAGCCGCTCCAAGCCGTCCTTCGACCCGGTGAAGAAGGTCGTCCACACCCACACGGACGCGCTGCTCGTCGCCGAGGTCAACGGCACCCCCGGCGAACGCCGGCTCCGCATCGAGGTCACCGACGCCGGCGACGACCTCCCCCACAAGCGCCGCCCCGGTGAACTGGCCTCCTCGGGGCGCGGCCTGGTCCTCATCGAACTGCTCGCGGACACCTGGGGGGTGGCGCCGCGGGGGGCAAGAGCATCTGGTTCGAGCTCCACGAGCCCTACGAGTTCGGCGAGCCCTCGGCGGCCGCCCCGTAACGCCCCCGCAGTTCATGCAGCACCCCGAAGGCGGCGGCCGTCACGGGGACGGCGAGCAGCATGCCCAGGATCCCGGCCACGGACGCCCCGGCCGTGATGGCCACCATCACCACCGCCGGATGCATCTGCACGGTCCGGCTCTGGATCATCGGCTGAAGCACATGCCCCTCCAGCACCTGCACCGCCAGCACCACCCCGAGCGCCCACAGCGCGATGACGAAGCCCCGGTCGGCGAGCGCCACCAGCACGGCGACGGCCCCGGAGAGGAACGCCCCGAGATAGGGGATGTACGCCCCGACGAAGACGAGGGCACCCAGTCCGACCGCTCCCGGCACATCGAGAACGAGCAGCCCGACGGTGATGCACACGGCATCGATGAAGGCGATGAAGGTCGTCCCGCGCATGAACCCCTCCACCGCCCGGAAGGCCCGCCGGGCCATGGCCTCCAGGGTGTCGCCGGTACCGCGCGGAGCGGCGGCGCGCAGCGCGCCGATCGCCCGGTGCGAGTCCCGCAGAAAGAAGAAGACGAGCAGCAGCGCGAGCACGGCCATGGCGATGCTCTCGCCGACGACGCTCACCCCGCTGATGACGTTGGAGGCGGCCGTCCCCCCGAACTTGGTGAGCAACTCCTTCGCGTTGGACGCGAGGTCGTCGAGCGAGGTCCCGGCGGCCCCGAAGTGCTCGGCGACACCCCGCGCCGCCGATCTGAGCGCGGCGACGATCTGATCCCCGCTGTCGATCAGCGCGGCGACGACGATGTACACCGCCCCGCCGACCACGGCGACGACGGCGACACACGTCAGCCCCGCCGACACCGACCGGGGCACCCCCACCTCCACCAGCCTCCGGTACAGCGGCCTGAGCAGCGCGGTCCCGAGCAGCGCGAGCAACACCGGCGTGACGGCCGTACGCAGCTCCGAGCAGAGCCTGATCCCGACGTATCCGACGCCTGACGCGAGCAGCACGAGAGCGCACCAGGCCGCGAAGCGGCGGGCGGGAAGGGGGAGCAGGTGCACGCCTTCAGCGGATCACGGAAGCGCCGGGTTGTCCTGACCGGACGGCCGCCCGGGTGAGGGGACATGACCCGGACTCAGAATCGAACGTCCACTCCTAAAGGGTGAACATCCTTGCCAGCGCGGCCCGTTGCTGTGGCATATGCCTATTTTTCGAGGCGGAGGTGATGCTCGATGTACGAGCAGAACAACACACCGCCGCCGAACGAGTCGGCGGCACAGCAGGACGCGATCGACATCAGTGACTTCGTCTACGCGTCGACCGGCGCACGGGTGCGCAGGCTCACCACTCCGGACGGGACGCACTGGTTCCCGGCAGTCGACGTGTGCAGGAACCTGGGCTACGCACACGTCGGTTCCACTCTGCGCAACATTGCGGACGCAGCCAATTTCGACAGTGTCGAGAGTGTGCTTCAGAAGCACACTCTCAGCATTCCCGCAGGTCGGAAGTGGCGCCGAGACATGAATCTCGTCAACCTTCAGGGCTTGATCCTTTTGGTCAACGCCTGCACCAAGCCGGAGTCGCAGCCCTTCAAAACCTGGGTCGCCGGAGTCATCGCCACCATCCAGCGCGACGGCTCCTACTCCCTGGAACCGGCCCCCGTACAACCCATCCCGGCCGGCGGCACCGCGTACGTCATGCCCGAGCAGGTCGTCGACGCCCTCGTGCGCCTCGAAGAGCGCAACATGCAGATGGACGAGAGCCTGGCCGCCTTCGCCGGCGAGCGGAACGACCTGCTGCGGCAGATCAACCACAGCCTTCAGGACATCGCGGCGGCCCTCAACCGCCCCACCGAGCGCTCCCGGCTCGTGTTCGAGGCGGGGTTGACGCCCCAGCAGCTGCTCGCCGTCTGGAAGACGAAGAACCTCGTCGTCACGGATGACGTGCACGCGGTCGCCGCCCTCCTCGCCCCGGCACTGGTACGTGGCGAGGCCCGCTACCGCGTGGAGGAGATCGCGACTCGTACGGGGCTGCCGCACGACCGTGTCCACGACTGCCTGCGGATGCTGCTCAAGCGCGGGTGTGTACGGCAGACCGGATGCGCCCCGGACGGAGCGCCGCTCTACGTACTGCCGTAGCGAGGTGACATGAGACAGGCCCGAAGTCGCAAAACGAGGTTGCGGCTTCGGGCCTTGTCACACCGTAGCGGTCTTCGGCCGACCGGAGGGCTAGATGCCCTCCGCCGTCATCCCGTGCACCGCCGGAACCGTGCCCAGCCGGCCCTTCTGGAAGTCCTCGAAGGCCTGCTGGAGCTCGTCCTTGGTGTTCATCACGAACGGGCCGTAGTGGGCCATCGGCTCACGGATCGGCTGCCCGCCCAACAGCACGACCTCCAGGTCAGGCGTGTGGGAGTCCTGCCTCTCGTCCGCGCGGACCGTCAGCGAGGAGCCCGCGCCGAAGACCGCCGTCTGACCCAGGTGGATCGGCCGGCGCTCGGCGCCGACCGAACCGCGGCCCGCCATGACGTACGCGAGACCGTTGAAGTCCTCACGCCACGGAAGAGTGAGTTCCGCGCCCGGCGCGAGGGTCGCGTGGACCATCGTGATGGGGGTGTGGGTGATGCCGGGCCCGGAGTGGCCGTCCAGCTCGCCCGCGATGACACGCAGCAGCGCGCCGCCGTCCGGGCTGGTCAGGAGCTGTACGTGGCCGCCGCGGATGTCCTGGTACCTCGGCGCCATCATCTTGTCCTTGGCCGGCAGGTTCACCCACAGCTGGAGGCCGTGGAAGAGACCGCCGGACATGACGAGCGACTCCGGCGGCGCCTCGATGTGGAGGAGGCCCGAGCCTGCCGTCATCCACTGGGTGTCGCCGTTGGTGATGGTGCCGCCACCGCCCTGGCTGTCCTGGTGGTCGAAGATCCCGTCGATGATGTAGGTGACGGTCTCGAAGCCGCGGTGCGGGTGCCAGGGGGTGCCCTTCGGCTCGCCCGGCGCGTATTCCACCTCGCCCATCTGGTCCATCATGATGAACGGGTCGAGGTGGCGGTAGTTGATCCCGGCGAACGCACGGCGTACCGGGAAGCCCTCACCCTCGAAACCGCCGGGCGCGGTCGTGACGGTGAGCACGGGACGTGCGACCGCGTCGGCCGATGCGGTGACGCGCGGCAGGGTAAGCGGGTTCTCGACGGTCACTGCGGGCATGTCCGTACCTCCTTGGGCGACGTGCGTCCCAGTTTAGTTGAGCATTGAACTTTCTGCTACCCGTAACGATGGAAGCCCTGAGGACATTCCCGTGGAGAGGCGACCACGCAGGGGCGGCGGCGCGGGGGAACCCTATGGCATCGCTGTGAAGGGAAAGGGTGATCCCCGGACGCCCGAGGGCCGGCCGGGGATCAGAAGGAGGAGAGGAAGGAGGAGAGGAAGGAGGAGAGGAAGGGGGAAGGGGAGGGGCAGGCCAGGGGCAGGGGGGAAGCCCTCAGCCGTACATCCGCCGCATCGCGAACTCGACCATCTGCTCGACCGCCTTCGCGTCGAACACCATCCGGTGCTCACCCTCCATGTCGAGGACGAAGCCGTACCCGGTGGGCAGCAGGTCGACCATCTCGGAGCCGGTGATCACGAAGTACTTGGACTCCTTGCCCGCGTACCGGCGCAGCTCCTTGAGCGAGGTGAACATCGGGATCACCGGCTGCTGGGTGTTGTGCAGGGCGAGGAAACCGGGGTTGTCCCCGCGCGGGCAGTAGACCTTGGAGGTCGCGAAGACCTGCTGGAAGTCCTCCGCGGCCAGCTGCCCGGTGGTGAAGGCCCGCACCGCGTCCGCGAGGGACGGCGGGGACGGCTCCGGGTAGAGCGGCGGCTGCTGACCGTACCCGCCGTGGCCGCCGGGCATCTGCTGCTGCGGCGGGGCGTACTGCTGCTGCGCAGCACCGCCGTCCATGGGCTGGCCGTATCCGTACATGGGCGCAAGCGTACCGAGCGCGCCCGGCGGACGGGGCGGTACGGGGGCCGCTTCCGGGGCGTACGGGACGCGTCACGCGTCACAGATGGCCGGTTCGGGGTTGCGACTTATTACCGACGGGTAGCATCATCGGTAGCTACTTGTTGGTACGTGAACTAGCGCGAGGATCCAAGTCCCTCGCCGATCTCTCTTTTACGGAGCCGTCGCCATGGGGCACTACAAGTCGAATCTCCGCGACATCGAGTTCAACCTCTTCGAGGTGCTCGGGCGCGACAAGCTGTACGGCACCGGCCCGTTCGGGGAGATGGACACCGAGACCGCGAAAAGCATCCTCGAGGAGCTGACCCGCCTCGCGGAGAACGAGCTGGCGGAGTCCTTCACGGACGCCGACCGCAACCCGCCGGTCTTCGACCCCGAGACCAACACCGCGCCGGTACCCGCGTCCTTCAAGAAGAGCTACCAGGCCTTCATGGACTCCGAGTACTGGCGTCTCGGCCTGCCCGAGGAGATCGGCGGCACCACCGCCCCGCCGTCCCTGATCTGGGCGTACGCGGAGCTGATCCTCGGCGCGAACCCGGCCGTGTGGATGTACTCCTCCGGCCCGGCCTTCGCCGGCATCCTCTTCGACGAGGGCAACGACGTCCAGAAGAAGATCGCGCAGATCGCCGTCGACCGGCAGTGGGGCTCCACGATGGTCCTCACCGAGCCGGACGCCGGCTCGGACGTGGGCGCCGGCCGCACCAAGGCGGTCCAGCAGGAGGACGGCTCCTGGCACATCGAGGGCGTGAAGCGCTTCATCACGTCCGGTGAGCACGACATGTCGGAGAACATCCTCCACTACGTGCTGGCCCGTCCCGAGGGCGCCGGACCCGGCACCAAGGGCCTGTCCCTCTTCATGGTCCCGAAGACGCTCTTCGACTTCGAGACCGGTGAGCTGGGCGAGCGCAACGGCGTCTACGCCACCAACGTCGAGCACAAGATGGGCCTGAAGGCCTCCAACACCTGCGAGATGACGTTCGGCGACCGGCACCCCGCCAAGGGCTGGCTCATCGGCGACAAGCACGACGGCATCCGCCAGATGTTCCGCATCATCGAGTTCGCCCGGATGATGGTCGGCACGAAGGCGATCTCCACGCTCTCCACCGGCTACCTCAACGCCCTGGAGTACGCCAAGGAGCGCGTCCAGGGTCCCGACCTGGCGAACTTCATGGACAAGGCCGCGCCCAAGGTCACCATCACCCACCACCCCGACGTGCGCCGCTCGCTGATCACGCAGAAGGCGTACGCGGAGGGCATGCGCGCCCTCGTCCTCTACACGGCCTCCGTCCAGGACGCGATCGCCGTGAAGGAGGCGAACGGCGAGGACTCGAAGACGGAGCACGCGCTCAACGACCTGCTCCTGCCGATCGTCAAGGGCTACGGCTCCGAGAAGGGCTACGAGCAGCTCGCCCAGTCGCTCCAGACCTTCGGCGGCTCCGGGTTCCTCCAGGAGTACCCGATCGAGCAGTACATCCGTGACGCCAAGATCGACACCCTGTACGAGGGCACCACGGCGATCCAGGGCCAGGACTTCTTCTTCCGGAAGATCGTCCGCAACCAGGGCGCCGCGCTGAACTCCCTCGCCGAGGACATCAAGAAGTTCCTGGCGCTGGGCACCGGCGGCGAGCAGCTGGCCGGCGCCCGCGAGCACCTGGCCAAGGCGGCCGTCGAGCTGGAGGCCATCGTCGGCCTGATGCTGACCGACCTCGCGGCCACCGAGCAGGACGTCAAGAACATCTACAAGGTGGGCCTGAACACCACCCGCCTGCTGCTCGCCTCCGGTGACGTCATCGTCGGCTACCTGCTCCTCAAGGGCGCCGCGATCGCCGCCGAGAAGCTGGAGGCGGCCGCCACCAAGGCCCTCTCCGCGAAGGACGTGGCGTTCTACACCGGCAAGATCGCGGCGGCGAAGTTCTTCGCGGCCGACGTCCTGCCGGGCGTCACCCTGGCCCGCAAGATCGCCGCGGGTGTCGAGCTCGACCTGATGGAGCTGGACGAGGCCGCCTTCTAGCACTCAGAGGCCGCGTTCCAGGACGCATCCGCACAACCGCCCAGCACTCCACATTGTCCTCACGAGGGCCCGCTCCCCATCACCGGGAGCGGGCTCTCGTCCGTCGTTAAGGTGAACCCCATGAGCGCACCCTCCCGCTTCGACCGCGGCCACACCGACGACCTCATGACGTTCCTGACGGCGAGCCCGTCGCCGTACCACGCCGTGGCGAACGCGGCCGAGCGCCTGGAGAAGGCCGGGTTCCGGCAGGTCTCGGAGACGGATGCCTGGGACGCGGAGACCTCGGCGGCCTCCGCGACGGGGAGCGGTGGCAGGTATGTCCTGCGCGGCGGCGCGATCGTGGCCTGGTACGTGCCCGAGGGCGCCGCGCCGCACACGCCGTTCCGGATCATCGGCGCGCACACCGACTCCCCGAACCTGCGCGTCAAGCCGCAGCCCGACACCGGGGCGCACGGCTGGCGCCAGGTGGCCGTGGAGATCTACGGCGGTCCGCTGCTCAACTCCTGGCTGGACCGCGACCTGGGCCTGGCCGGCCGGCTGACGCTGCGGGACGGTTCGACCCGCCTGGTCGACGTGGGCCGTCCGCTGCTGCGGGTCCCCCAACTCGCCATCCACCTGGACCGGGCGGTCAACACCGACGGCCTCAAGCTCGACAAGCAGCGTCACCTCCAGCCCGTCTGGGGCCTGGGAGGCGAGGTGCGTGACGGCGACCTGATCGCCTTCCTGGAGCAGGAGGCCGGGCTGGCCGCGGGTCAGGTCACCGGCTGGGACCTGATGGCGCACTCCGTGGAGCCGCCCGCGTACCTGGGCCGCGACGAGGAGCTGGTGGCCGGCCCCCGGATGGACAACCTGCTGTCCGTGCACGCCGGTACGGCGGCGCTGACTGCCGTGGCGACCGGCGGCGAGGGCCTGCCGTACATCCCGGTGCTGGCCGCCTTCGACCACGAGGAGAACGGCTCGCAGTCGGACACCGGCGCGGACGGGCCGCTGCTGGGCAGCGTGCTGGAGCGTTCGGTGTTCGCGCGCGGAGGGTCGTACGAGGACCGGGCGAGAGCCTTCGCGGGCACCGTCTGCCTCTCCTCCGACACCGGTCACGCCGTCCACCCCAACTACGCGGAGCGGCACGACCCCACGCACCACCCGCGGGTCAACGGCGGCCCGATCCTCAAGGTCAACGTCAACAACCGCTACGCGACGGACGGTTCGGGCCGGGCGATCTTCGCCGCCGCCTGCGAGAAGGCGGGCGTGCCGTTCCAGAACTTCGTCTCCAACAACTCCATGCCCTGCGGCACGACCATCGGCCCGATCACCGCGGCCCGGCACGGCATCCGCACGGTCGACATCGGTGTGGCCATCCTGTCGATGCACAGCGCACGGGAGTTGTGCGGCGACGCCGACCCGTACCTGCTGGCCAACGCGCTGGTGGCGTTCCTGGAGGGGTAGCAAGTCGGCTGCCGCGCATGGGAGTCGGGCCCTGGGGTACCCGGATCCGGTGGTGAACCGGAGTGGCCGGTACACCGGACAGGAGGCGACATCATGGGCCTCGGCGGATGCATCATCCTCATCGCCGTGGGAGCCATCCTCACGTTCGCGACCGACTGGGACATGCAGGGCGTCAATCTCGATCTGGTGGGCGTCATCCTGATGATCGTCGGTCTGATCGGCGTGACGACGTTCAGCAGCATCGCCCGGCGCCGCCGCGTGATGGTGCCTCCGACCTCGACCACGGTGGTCGAGACGGAACGACACCAGCGCGACGGCTACAACGGCGGCTACGGCGTCTGACCGTGACCCGGGTCAGGCGTCCAGTCCGGCCAGGACCGACGGCGACCGGTCCGCCCCGCCCCCGGTGAGGCGGACCGGAACGCCCCGGTCCGGCCGGTGCACAGGGCGGGCCGGGTACATGCCGGCGGGATCGTCGTCGCACCGGCCGGCCACCGGCAGTCACGTCAGCGCGTGACCCGTGGTGGCGTCCACATGGTCCGGCACGTCGTCGTGGCGGTCGCCCACGGAGAGGGTGCCGGCCGGCTCGAAGACGAGGATCTCCGTGGGGACCGGCGCGAACGGCTTGTGCTCCGTACCGCGCGGGACGGTGTACACCGAGCCCTTGGGCAGGACGACGGTACGTTCGCCGCCCGATTCCCGCAGCGCGATGTGCAGCTCACCGTCCAGGACGAGGAAGAACTCGTCGGTGTGGTCGTGGACGTGCCACACATGCTCGCCCTCGACCTTCGCGACGCGCACGTCGTAGTCGTTGACGGCGGCGACGATGCGAGGGCTCCAACGCCGGGTGAACGAGGCGAGAGCGATGGCCAGGGAGACGGGTTCGGTGGTCATGCGCTCAGGGTGCGGGATGCGCCGACCGCCCCACGAGTGCTAGGAATCGCACATGCCGCAAGAATCCTCTCAGCGGACCGCGGGTGCGCCACACCGGGTCGCCGTGATCGTGGACGAGGGCACCAATCCCTTCGAGGTCGGTGTCGCCACCGAACTGTTCGGGCTGCCCCGGCCCGAACTCGGGCTGGCCCGGCCGCTGTACGAGGTCGTGCTGTGCACGCCCGCGCGCGAGGTGCGGATGAACCACGGGTTCTTCACCATGACCGGCGGGGGTGGCCTGGAGGCGGTGGACTCGGCGGACACCCTCGTGGTCCCGGGCCGGCCCGACAACGTCGTCCCGCGCGGCCCCGCCGTCCTCGACGCCATCCGGCGCACCCACGCGCGCGGGGCGCGCGTCATGAGTTTCTGCACCGGCACCTTCGCGCTCGCCGAGGCCGGGCTGCTGGACGGGCGCCGGGCCACCACCCACTGGATGTGGGCCGAGACGTTCCGCGCGCTGCATCCGACGGTGCGACTCGAGTCCGACGTCCTCTTCGTCGACGAGGGCGGCATCCTCACCGCGGCGGGCAGCGCCGCCGCGCTCGACCTCGGGCTGTACGTCATACGGCGCGACCACGGCGCGGAGATCGCCAACGCCGTCTCGCGCCGACTGGTGTTCGCCGCGCACCGCGACGGTGGCCAGCGGCAGTTCGTCGAGCGCCCGGTGCCGGACGTGCCCGACGAATCGCTGGCGCCGCTGCTCGCGTGGGCACAGGAACGGCTCGGGGAACCGCTGACGGTGGCGGAGCTCGCGGCGCGGGCGGCGGTGAGCCCGGCGACCCTGCACCGGCGGTTCCGGGCCCAGCTCGGCACGACCCCACTCGCCTGGCTGACGGCGGAGAGGGTGGCGCTCGCCTGCCGGCTCATCGAGCGGGGTGAGCAGCGGCTGGACGCGGTGGCGGCCAGGAGCGGGCTGGGGACCGCCGCGAACCTGCGCGCACGCGTGCGCCGCGAGACCGGACTCAGCCCATCGGCCTACCGGCGGCGTTTCGGACCGGCCGCCGGGGAAGCCGTAACCGCATGAGATTCCTCGTACGCGACCGGCTGCTCGGCATCGGTGACGACTACTGGATCGAGGACGACCACGGCAACAAGGTGTACCTCGTCGACGGCAAGGCGATGCGGCTGCGGGACACCTTCGAGCTGAAGGACACCCAGGGGCGGGTCCTGATCGACATCCGCAAGAAGATGTTCGCCCTGCGGGACACGATGGTGATCGAACGGGACGGCGAGCCGCTGGCCACGATCCGGCGCAAGCGGCTGTCGCTGCTGCGCAACCACTACCGGGTGGCGCTGGCGGACGGCCGCACCGAACTCGACGTCAGCGGCAAGATCCTCGACCGGGAGTTCGCGGTCGAGTACGACGGCGAGCTGCTGGCCGTCGTCTCCCGGCGGTGGCTGCATGTGCGGGAGACGTACGGCGTCGACGTCGTACGGGAGGACGCGGACCCGGCGCTGCTGATCGCGGTCGCGGTGTGCGTGATCCACCTCGCCGACAAGGAGCACGAGGACTAGGAGCGTCCGGGAGCTCGAAGGCCCGGGAGCCGGGAGGGACCGGAACGGGCGGGCCGGAAGCGAGGGACCGAAGCAGGAGGGACCGGAGCAGGAGGGACCGGAGCAGGAGGGACCGGAGCAGGAGGGACCGGAGCAGGAGGGCCGGAAGCGACTAGGACCGGGGTTCGGGAGTGGGCAGTCCGAGTACCCGGTCCTTGAGGGCCGGGAACTGCTCCCGGGTCGTGGCGACCCTGGACGGGTCGAACTCGACCGTCAGGACCTCCTCGCCGGAACCCGCCTCCGCCAGCACCTCACCCCACGGATCCACCACGATCGAGTGACCCGCCTGCGGAACTCCGGCATGCGTCCCGGCCGTTCCACACGCGAGCACGAACGCCTGGTTCTCGACCGCCCGCGCCCGGGCCAGCAGCGTCCAGTGCGCACGGCGGCGCTCCGGCCAGCCCGCGGAGATCACGAGGGTCTCGGCGCCGGCGTCGACGAGGCCGCGGAAGAGTTCGGGGAAACGGAGGTCGTAGCAGGTGGCGACACCGACGGTCGTCCCGGGGAGGCGGACCGTCACCAGTTCCTCGCCCGCGCCCATCAGCACGGCCTCGCCCTTGTCGAAGCCGAAGCGGTGGATCTTGCGATAGGCGGCGGCCAGCTCACCGGAGGGGGAGAAGACGAGAGACGTGTTGTACAGGGGGCCCTCGGCGGAGCCGTCGCCGGACGGAGCCCGCTCCGGGATCGAGCCCGCGTGCAGCCACACGCCCGCGTCGCTCGCGGCCTTGGCCATCGCCTCGTACGTCGGCCCTTCCAGGGGCTCGGCCTCGCTGCCGAACGCCTCGTAGGCGAACGCCCCGGTCGTCCACAGCTCCGGCAGCACCACGAGGTCGGCGGCACCGGCCCGTTCCCGCACCAGCGCGGCAACCCGCACCCGGCGCGATTCGACCGATTCGCCCTCTTCTACAGCGATCTGGATCAGAGAGGCGCGCACACTACCACCGTCCTGGCATTCGAGTCGTCCACACGGGCCTACGATCGTCACACGAAAGCACTGCCGGGGTGCCTCACAGCAGCGTAACTTAGCGTTCCGAGACACCCGCCGACACCTGCCGACAACCGCCACCTCCCGCTGGCAACGCCGCCACAACCCACCCGAGTACCGACCGCCGAGGGGTCCCGTTTCCGTGAGTCTGCATCCCACCCTCCAGCCCTACGCCGACGCCTGGACCCACTCCATCGAAGCGATATCCGAGCTGGTGCTGCCGCTGGTGGAGGCGGACTGGAACCGCCGGACCCCGTGCCCCGGCTGGTCGGTGCGCGACATCGTGTCGCACGTCATCGGGCTGGACTGCGAGATGTACGGCGACCCGCGCCCCATCCACACCCTCCCGCGCGACCTGTACCACGTCACCAACGACATCCAGCGCTACATGGAGATGCAGGTCGACGTCCGCCGCCACCACACGGCGCCGGAGATGACGTCCGAGCTGGAGTACACGGTCATCCGCCGCAACCGCCAGCTGCGCAACGAGTCGCGCCAGCCCACCACGATGGTGCGCGGCCCGCTCGGCACCGAGCTCACGCTCGAGGAGTCCATGCGCAAGCACGCGTTCAACGTGTGGGCGCACGAGCAGGACCTGCGCGCCGCCCTCGGCCGCCCCGGTAACCTCGACTCGCCCGGCGCGCACATCGCCCGCGACGCGCTGCTCGCCGAACTCCCGGCGGTCGTCGCCGAGAAGGCCGACGCCCCGCGCAGCTCCGCGGTCGTCTTCGACGTGCACGGGCCGATCGAGTTCCTGCGCACCATCCGCGTCGACATCCAGGGCCGCGGCACCCTGGAGACGGCTCCGGCGCTCGGCCCGGCCGCCGCGTTCACCCTCGACTGGGAGACGTTCGTGCGGCTGGCCTGCGGGCGGGTGACGGCGGAGGCGGTCGCCGACCGGGTGAAGGCGGAGGGCGACCCGGAGCTGACGGCGGCGATCCTGCGGAACTTCGCGGTCACCAGGTAGCCGGCGGTACCCCCTCGCCCCTCGACAGAACGGGCCCGTCGTGAGGATCACGACGGGCCCGTTCCGAAGGCGTTACCGGTTGAGCGGGTGTCAGCCCAGCTTGGCGAAGCCGAAGTTCAGCAGCTTCGTCGCGTCGGCGGCGCGCACCGTCGCGTTGGTGGAGGCCAGCACCGTACCCACGACGGTCTTGCCGTTACGGGTGGCGGCGAAGACGAGGCAGTACTTCGCCTCCGGGCCGGAGCCCGTCTTCACGCCGATGGCGCCGCTGTAGCTGCTCAGCAGTGTGTTGGTGTTGGTCCAGGCCGCCATGGTGCGGGTGGAGCCGGTCTTGGTGATCGTCTTGGCGGTGTACGACTTCGTCTTGACGACCGCACGGAAGTTGGCGCTCTTCAGCGAGTTGCTGGCGAGCTTCGTCAGGTCCTTGGCGGTCGAGTAGTTCGACCCGTTGCCGATCCCGTCGAACGAGTCGAAGTGCGTCTTCGTCATGCCGAGCGTCTTGGCCTTGCTGTTCATCTTGGCGATGAAGTTCTTCACGCGCGCGGCCCGCGTCGTACCCGTGCCGAACTTGTCGGCCAGGGCGTACGCGGCGTCACAACCGGACGGCAGCATCAGCCCGTAGAGCAGCTGACGGACCGTGACCTTGTCGCCGACGATCAGGCGCGCGGACGAGGCGTTGTTCGCGACGATGTAGTCGCTGTACGCCTTCTGGATGGTGACCTTGGTGTCCAGATTCAGGTTCGTCTGCGACAGCACTACGTTCGCCGTCATGATCTTCGTGGTGGAGCCGGTGGACAGCTTGGTGTCCATGCCCTTGTTGTACAGCGCGGCGCCGTTCGCGTTGTTCATCACGTAGCCGGTCTTGGCGGCGATCGTGGGCGTCGTGACGGCTTGTGCGGGTGCCGCGGTGAGGGCTCCGGTCGCGAGCACTGCGCCGACAGTGACGGCGACGGATGCGGCCCTGCGGACTCGGATGCCCTTGGTGGCGGTTATCAACTGAAATACCCCGATTACGTCGAATGCCCCTGCGATGCGGCCAAGTTGAAGGGGAAAGCAGAAGGGGCCGCATGTGTGTGACACGTAAGTAGCACAGAAAGTTGTGCGCTTGCTGGGCCGATTTTCCGATTAATTGACCTTGCTCTTACCCGGCCCCCGGCCACCCCGCTTCCCGCACCTCTCCACACCCCCGGCCACAGGTCCGCATTCTGGACCGGCCCCCCGTTGCGTACGTGTTGTATCTATCCTGTGGGCATGCCGTCCTCCGCCCCGCCCGCCCCCGCTCCCGTGAAGCAACCGCCCGCCGCCGACCGCGTGTACGCCCACATCAAGCAGGGCGTCCTGGACCGCCGCTACGAGGGCGGCAGCCTCCTCACCGAGGGCGAGCTCGCCGAGGCCGTGGGGGTCTCACGCACTCCGGTGCGTGAGGCGCTGCTGCGCCTGGAGGCGGAGGGGCTGATCAAGCTCTACCCGAAGAAGGGCGCCCTGGTCCTGCCGGTCTCCGCACAGGAGATCGCGGACGTGGTGGAGACCCGGCTGTTGGTGGAGGAGCACGCGGCACGCAAGGCGGTACCCGCGTCGGCCGCGCTGATCGAGCGCCTGGAAGAGCTGCTCGCCAAGCAGAAGGCACAGGCCGCGGCGGGCGACCTGGCCGCGGCCGCCGTGACGGACCGCTGCTTCCACGCGGAGATCGTCCGCAGCGGCGGCAACGACATCCTGTCGAGGCTGTACGACCAGCTCCGCGACCGCCAGCTGCGGATGGGCGTCGCCGTGATGCACTCCCACCCCGACCGGATAGCCAAGACGCTGGGCGAACACGAGGAGATCCTTCAGGCGCTGCGCTCCGGTGACGCCGAGGCCGCCGTCGAGATCGTCCACCGGCACGTCGGCTGGTTCTCGCACCTGGCCCGCGGGGAGGTCCGATGAGCTCCGGCGCCCGCAGCCTGAACTCCACCCTTCCGGGTGATCCACCGGGCGGACGGCGCGCGATGGCCGTCTGGGGGATCGGCGTCTCGGTCTACTTCGTCGCGGTCATCTTCCGCACCTCCCTGGGGGTGGCCGGCCTCGACGCCGCCGAACGCTTCCAGGTGAACGCCTCGGCCCTGTCCACCTTCTCGATCCTCCAGCTCCTGGTCTACGCGGGCATGCAGATACCGGTGGGCCTGCTGGTCGACCGGCTCGGCACGAAGAAGGTGCTGACCATCGGCGTCGTGCTGTTCACGGCCGGTCAGCTCGGCTTCGCCTTCTCCCCGTCCTACGGCACGGCCCTCGCCTCACGCGCACTGCTCGGCTGCGGGGACGCGATGACGTTCATCAGCGTCCTGCGGCTCGGGACCAGGTGGTTCCCGGCCCGACGCGGACCGATGGTCGCCCAGATGGCGGGACTGGCGGGGATGGCGGGCAACCTGGTCTCGACCCTCGTCCTGGCCCGCCTCCTGCACGGCATCGGCTGGACGGCGGCCTTCGCGGGCAGCGCGCTGGCGGGAGTGATCGTCCTGGTCCTCCTGCTGCTCTTCCTGAAGGACCACCCCGAGGGCCACGAGCCCGAGCCGTTCCCGCACCAGGGCGCGGCGTACGTCCGCCGCCAGATCGCCGCGTCCTGGCGCGAGCCGGGCACCCGCCTCGGCCTGTGGGTGCACTTCACCACCCAGTTCCCGGCGATGGTGTTCCTGCTCCTGTGGGGCCTGCCGTTCCTGGTGGAGGCGCAGGGCCTGTCGCGGGCGACGGCCGGCGAACTCCTGACCCTGGTGGTGCTGAGCAACATGGTCGTGGGCCTGGTCTACGGCCAGATCGTCGCCCGCCACCACGAAGCCCGGCTGCCGCTGGCCCTGAGCACGGTCGGCGCGACCGCCCTCATGTGGGCGGCCACGCTCGCCTACCCCGGCGACCGGGCGCCGATGTGGCTGCTCGTGGCGCTCTGCGCGGTCCTGGGCGCGTGCGGCCCCGCCTCCATGCTCGGCTTCGACTTCGCCCGCCCGGCCAACCCGCCCGAGCGCCAGGGAACAGCCTCCGGCATCACCAACATGGGTGGCTTCGTGGCGTCGATGACGACGCTCTTCCTGGTCGGCGTGCTGCTGGACGCGACCGGCGACGACTACACGATCGCCTTCTCCTGCGTCTTCGTCCTCCAGGCCGTCGGCGTCAGCCAGATCCTGCGGCTGCGCAGCCGGGCGGCTCGGCGCGAGCGGGAGCGGCTGGTGGCCAGCCGGGTGGAGACGGTGCACGTGCCGGCGTGACCGGCGTTGACGGCGTGACCGGCGTCGACGGCGTGACCGGCGTGACCGGCGTAGCCGGCGTCGACGGCGTGACCGGCGTCGACGGGCGTTGACGGCGTTGAGTCGTGGGGCTGTTCAGACTTCTCCGCGGCGAAACACGGTTGTCCGGACGCTAGTTCGACGTCTACCGTCGGACCTCGTCGACGTGTAGCTCAGTAGCCAGAGCGCCGGGCTGCAGACCCGGAGGGCGCAGGGGCGGAACCTGCCACGTCGGCCCATCGACGTGTAGCTCAGCAGCAGAGCACCGGGCTCGGGACCCGGAGGGGGCGGGGGCGGCACCCGCCACGTCGGCTTATGAACGACGACGCTGACCAGCAGCACCTCGCAGAGGCCAACCCGGGCTACGCCTCCGGCCAACTGGCCAGGGCGCTCGAGACCGCGCTCACCCACGCAGACCCCGACACCCGCCGCCGCGCCGGCGAACGACAGCGTGCGTGGCGGTCGGTGCTGGCGGGCATGGCGAACGGGCTGCTCACCATCGGCTCCCGCACACCGGTCCGGGATCTGCCCGCGTGGGTGACACCCGAGGTGCTCCGGGGCGGCTTCGCCACCGGCGCGCCGAGCGCCGCCGGACCCCTCACGGAGTACGAGGCCGAGGCCGCCCGCCGGGCCGGGGTGCCGCCGGACCGGCAGGCGCTGTTCGCGTACTGGCTGTCCGAGGACGGACTGGCGCGGCTCTACGAAGTCCTCGACGACGGACGGTACGAGGTGACCGTCCCCGAGGAGGCCGCCCTGCTCACCGTGGCCTGGCTGGCCCGGGCCGGGGAGACGGACGCGGCGCTCGGACTCGTCGAGGAACTCGCCCCGTTCGCGGGACGGCTACGGTTCACGCCCCGCCCGTCCACCCGCCCGGCGCCCGACGCCGGCACGGTGCACCGGTGGACCGTCGCCGAGGCCGGCCAGAGCCTGGCGCGGCGGCGGATCAACGAGGCGGTGGAGACGCAGCGGGAGGCGCTGGCCGTGTGGCAGCCGTTCGGCGACGAACTGCTCGCCCACTGGCTGGAGACCGCCGACACCGGGCAGCCGGCCCGGGTGCTGACGCGCGCCCCCGACGCCGCCTGGCACGAGCACAGCGCGGAACTGGTGCGCCGCTACCGCGACCTGGCCGGCCGTCACACGCACTGCACCAAGCACCTCAAGCCGAAGGGGAACCTGGGGATCCTGCGCGGGGCGCTGGAGGAGACCGTCGCCGGACGGGAACTGGACGCGCGCCGGCTCGGGCTGCTGCGGCACGCCGTCACGTCCATGGTGCGGCGGCGCGGGCTGCCCGGCTCCGCCGGACTCACCGCGCTGCGCCGGGAGCAGGCCGCGCAGGCGGCGCTGCCCTCGCACCACGCGCTGGCCCGGCTGGTGCTGCGCCGGCTGTCCGGGCTCGACCAGCAGGCGGGCGTGACCGAGGTCGCGCCGCTCGTCGCCGAGGTCGGCGAGGAGGAGGCGCGGGAGACGGGGCTGCCCGCGGGCGCGGCGATTCCGGCCGGTGTCCGGCGGCCCGTCGAGGCCTCGCTGAGCGCGCCGCTGAGCACTCTCGTGGAACGCGGGGTCGTGCCCTCGGCGGAGGTGCTGGCCGAGCTCGTGCCGCGGCTCGTCGCCGCCACCACCGCGCAGGCCTACCCCGACCCGGCCCTGCGCACGCTGGCGGCGGCTCACCACCGGGCGTTCGCGGGCCGCCGTTCGCTGCTGCTGCTCAACCTCCAGCGGCAGGTACGGGCGGAGGAACTGCCGTGGGTGCGTGCCGTGGCCGGGCAGCGCACGGACGGCGAGGCGGGCGCGGTGTCGGCCGTCGCGCTGCGGCAGCTCGGCGAGCTCGCCGTGCAGGCCTTCCCCGGCACGATCCTGCCCAACGCCCTGATCCGTGAGCTGTCCGTGCTGGCCCGCCAGGCCGAGCTGGGCGCTCCCCTGGTCGAGGAGCTGGCCGCGGACATCTTCATGGGCACGTTCACCCCGAAGTTCCTCGCCGCGGCCCGGATCGCGGCGGAGCTGCTGGGCGGCGGCTCGCTCTACGAGCGCTACTACGTCATCGACTACCGGGCCGTCCGCAATCTGGCGATCGTCGAGACCGGCGAGGCGCTGACGAGGTCGTACGGGGCCAGGACCTCGCCCGGGTTCGCGAAGCTGTGCGTCGAGCGGGCCGAGGCCGGCTCGTCCCGGTCGCGGCACGGAGGCGGCGGATCGGTGGCCGCGAACGGCAAGGTGATCGAGCAGGCGCAGATCCTCACCACGCACAACCTGGCCACCCTGGTCCACCGGGTCGGCATCGACCCGGCGGTGGGCTGGGCGGACCTGGCCCGCCGCTGCTTCGTCACCGTGTGCCGGCTGACCGGCCGCGTGCACGGCAACCCGCGCCCGCTGAGCACGGTCAAGGACGTGGCCTACGCCTGGCGGCAGCTGGTGTTCCATCTGTCCCTGTGCACCCCCGGCGAGCGGGCCCGCACCCTGGCCCGGTTGCCGGAGGAGCTGACCCGGCACCCCGGCCATGTGGCGGGCCGACTGGCCCCCGCCCTGACCGGCCTGCACCAGGTCGCCGAGGGCGGCCGGGCGGACGAGGGCGCCGGCCGGCTGCTCCTCGGCTGGACCACGGCCACGGACGGACACTGGCTGCGTCCGGATCCGGCCTCGGCCGACTGAGGCCGCCGGACCCTGGGCCGCGCCCCCCTCGGGGGGCGGCCCTTCGCGGTGCTCGGCCCTTCGCGGTGGAGCGGCCCTGTCGGCAGGGCCGCTCCTAACTCCAGGTGATCAGCTTCTTGGGCTGCTCCAGGATCGCCGCCACATCCGCCAGCACCCGGGAGCCCAGTTCCCCGTCCACCAGCCGGTGGTCGAAGCTCAGGGCCAGCGTCGTCACCTGCCGTGGCTTCACCTTGCCCTTGTGGACCCACGGCTGGAGCTTGATCGCACCGATCGCGAGGATCGCGGACTCCCCGGGGTTGAGGATCGGGGTGCCGGTGTCGACGCCGAAGACGCCGACGTTGGTGATGGTCACCGTGCCGCCCTGCATGGCGGCCGGGGACGTCCGGCCCTCCCGCGCCGTCGAGACCAGCTCGCCCAGGGACTCCGCCAGCTGCGGCAGCGTCTTGGCCTGGGCGTCCTTGATGTTCGGGACCAGCAGGCCCCTGGGGGTCGCGGCCGCGATGCCCAGGTTGACGTAGTGCTTGACCACGATCTCCTGCGCCGCCTCGTCCCAGGACGCGTTGATCTCCGGGTTGCGCTTGACGGCGACCAGCAGGGCCCTGGCGATCAGCAGGAGCGGGTTCACCCGCAGGCCCTGCATGTCCTTGTCCTGCTTGAGCTCCTCGACCAGCTTCAGCGTGCGCGTCACGTCGATCGTCACGAACTCCGTGACGTGCGGCGCGGTGAACGCCGAACCGACCATCGCCGCCGCCGTCGCCTTGCGGACGCCCTTGACCGGGACACGGGTCTCCCGAGCCGTGTCGTACGACGGCACGGGCACGGCCGCGGGGGTCGTGACCGGGGCCTGCGTCACCTGCGGCGCCGGCTCGGCCACCGGAGCGGCCTCGGTCGCCGGGGCTGCCGGGGCCACCGCCGCGTGGACGTCCGCGCGGGTGATGATGCCGTCCGGGCCGGACGGCACCACCGTGGCGAGGTCGACGCCGAGGTCCTTGGCCAGCTTGCGCACCGGCGGCTTGGCCAGCGGGCGCTCCTTCACGGCGGGCGCGCCGCCATGGCCGTTCAGCTCCGCCTGGATCGTGTCCGGGACCCGGGAGACCGTGGTCTGCGGGCCCTTGCGCGGACGGCGCTTGGTGGAGGACGCGGCCACGCCGTACCCGACGAGGACCGGCTGGCGGCCGGAGCCCACCGGCTTCGCCGCCGCCTGCGGTGCATCGGCCCGGGGTGCTTCGGCCTGCGCCGCCTCCGGCTTCTTCTCCGGGGCGGCCGGGGCCTGCGCGGGCGCTTGCGCCGGTACCTCGGCCACCGGGGCGGCGACCGGATCGCCGCCCGCCTCTCCCGCCACGTCCACGGCAATGATCGACATGCCCACGTCGACCGTGGTGCCCTCGGGGAAGTGCAGCGCGCGGACCACCCCGTCATAGGGGATGGGCAGTTCGACGGCGGCCTTGGCCGTCTCGACCTCGCACACCACCTGGCCGTCCGTCACCGTGTCGCCTGGCTGGACGTACCACTTGAGGATCTCGGCCTCGGTGAGCCCCTCGCCCACGTCGGGCATCTTGAACTCGCGTACGGACGCTTCCGTCATCGTCGTCACGACCCTCTCCTCAGTACGCCAGGGCACGGTCGACGGCGTCGAGCACCCGGTCCAGGCCCGGCAGGTACTCCTCCTCCAGGCGCGCCGGCGGGTACGGGGCGTGATAGCCGCCGACCCTGAGCACCGGGGCCTCCAGGTGGTAGAAGCAGCGCTCCGTGATCCGGGCCGCGATCTCCGCGCCCGAGCCGAAGAACACCGGCGCCTCATGGACGACGACCAGGCGGCGGGTCTTCTCGACCGACGTCTGGATCGCGTCGAAGTCCAGGGGGGACACCGAACGCAGGTCCAGGACCTCCAGGTTCTTGCCCTCCTCGGCGGCCGCGGCGGCGACCTCCTGGCAGAGCTTCACCATCGGACCGTAGGCGACGAGGGTCAGGTCCGTGCCCTCGCGGACCACCTGAGCCTTGTGCAGCGGGCCGGGGATCGCCTCGAAGTTGACCTCGCCCTTGTCCCAGTAGCGCCGCTTCGGCTCGAAGAAGATCACCGGGTCGTCGCTCTGGATGGCCTGCTGCATCATCCAGTACGCGTCGGACGCGTTGGACGGGGAGACGATCTTCAGGCCCGACACATGCGCGAAGAGGGCTTCCGGCGACTCCGAGTGGTGCTCGACCGCGCCGATGCCGCCGCCGTAGGGGATGCGGACGACGACCGGCAGCTTGATCTTGCCGAGCGAGCGCGCGTGCATCTTCGCGAGTTGCGTGACGATCTGGTCGTAGGCCGGGAACACGAAGCCGTCGAACTGGATCTCCACCACCGGGCGGTAGCCGCGCAGGGCCAGCCCGATCGCGGTGCCGACGATGCCGGACTCGGCGAGCGGGGTGTCGATGACGCGGCTCTCGCCGAAGTCCTTGTGCAGGCCGTCCGTCACCCGGAAGACGCCGCCGAGCTTGCCGACGTCCTCACCCATGATCAGGACCTTGGGGTCCGTCTCCAGGGCGCGGCGCAGCGACTCGTTGATCGCCTTGGCCAGGGCCAGGTTCTTGGACGTCACGGTCTCCGCCATCTCAGTTTCCCCCCGAACCCGCGGCGAAGCCGCTGTCAGATTCCGTCGCGAACGATGCCTGGTAGGCCGCGAACTGGGCCCGCTCCTCGTCGACGAGCGCGTGTCCGTCCGCGTACACGTTCTCGAAGATGGCGAAACGGTCCGGGTCCGGCATGGCGCGGACCGCTTCGCGCACTCGCCTGCCCAACGCCTCGCTCTCCACCTCGAGTTCCGCGAAGAATCCCTCGTCCGTGTGGTTTGAGGCCTCCAGGTGGCGGCGCAGGCGCAGGATCGGGTCCTTCGCCTCCCAGGCCTCGCGCTCCTCGTCGGCCCGGTACTTCGTCGGGTCGTCGGAGGTGGTGTGGGCGCCCATGCGGTACGTGTACGCCTCGACGAGGGTGGGTCCCTCGCCGTCGCGGGCCCGGTCCAGCGCCCACCTGGTGACCGCGAGGCAGGCCAGGACGTCGTTGCCGTCGACGCGGACGCCGGGGAAGCCGTAGCCCTGCGCGCGCTGGTAGAGCGGCACCCGGGTCTGCTTCTCGGTGGGCTCGGAGATCGCCCACTGGTTGTTCTGGCAGAAGAACACGACCGGCGCGTTGTAGACGGCGGAGAAGGTGAAGGACTCCGCCACATCGCCCTGGCTGCTCGCGCCGTCGCCGAAGTAGGCGATCACCGCGCTGTCCGCGCCGTCCTTGGCGACGCCCATGGCGTAGCCCGTGGCGTGCAGCGTCTGGGAGCCGATGACGATCGTGTAGAGGTGGAAGTTGTTGCTGTTGGGGTCCCAGCCGCCGTTGTTCACCCCCCGGAACATGCCGAGCAGGTTGGTCGGGTCGACCCCGCGGCACCAGGCGACGCCGTGCTCGCGGTAGGTCGGGAAGACGTAGTCGTCATCGCGCAGGGCCCGGCCGGAGCCGATCTGGGCGGCCTCCTGGCCGAGCAGCGAGGCCCACAGACCCAGCTCGCCCTGACGCTGGAGGGCGGTGGCCTCCGCGTCGAAGCGGCGGGTGAGCACCATGTCGCGGTACAGGCCGCGGAGCTCTTCGGGGGTGACACCGGCGACGTACTTGGCGTACTCGGCGTTCTTCGCGTTCTTGACCCGCTTGCCCTCCGGCGTCAGCAACTGCACGAGCTCGGGCTCGGCGGCCTTCCGGGCGGTGGTGCGGGTGGTGCGCTCGGTGCCGGTGGTGCCGGCCTTGCTTCCGGCGCTGCGTCGCGGCTTGCGCGCGGCAGTGCTCTCCACGGTCACGTGTGCTCCTCCGTCGGTCCGGCCCCCGGGGTTGCCGGGTGACCAGTGCGGCTCACCTGTTCCGGCACCCGTACACGGGGTGGGTGTCACTCGGTCGGAACAGGCGTGACAGGTGCCCCGGCGAGCGCCCTGCGGTCATCACGTTACCCAGTGCTTCACATTTCTGTGAAACCCCTCTTGACCTGCGTTTTTGCTTGGATTTCCAAGTAAATCGGCAAAGTCGGGAGAGAGCCTGGTCACAGCCTCGCAGGAGGCCGGAGCAACGGCACGTTATCCCGGCCACCCAGTCCACGGGAAGAGCCAGTATGTGACACCGACCGTATGCGCGAAGAAGGATAAATCACCGTTTTCCCGCTCGTTGACCATGAGGTCGTCCGGCGCGGGGCCCACGGGGCGCTCTCCGTTCAGAGCGATATCGAGGTGGTCGGCGAGCCCGGCGCGGCGACCGACGCACTGGTGCGCGTCCCGGCCACCCGGCCCGCCGCCGCGGTGCTCGACGTACGGCCCCCGGACGGCAGTGGGCTGGAGGTGTGCCGCGAGATCCGCTCCCGGGACGACTCCGTCAAGTGCCTGACGCCGACGCCGAACCGAAGCTCTTGGGGCCCGCGCCCCGGTTCGTGGACGGCGGTGTCCCGTTCGCCCCGGTCCACCCGCGCGTGACCCCTCGGTTCGTGTCCGTGCACGCCCTGGCGGCGACCTGATGCGACCTGAAGGGACCACCTGTGACAGCTGTTGATCTTTAGTGACTTTCTGTGACAACGCCCAGCTCACAGCCTCGGATCGTGCCCTAGCATCGAGCGCGTGCCGCGCTCCTGTGTACCCCCCTTAGTACTCCACGCGCCCCCTCTGGGCGCCCTGCTCCGCCGGTACGCCGCCGGCACCGCGCTCACCTGTGAGCCCGTCGACGAGGGACTGTTGAACCGCGGCTACCGGCTGCGCACCACCCGAGGCCGCTACTTCCTCAAGCACCACTTCGACCCGGAGACCGCCGACCCCGCCTCCATCGCCCGCCAGCACCGGGCCACCGAGCGCCTGGCCGACCTCGGCGTCCCGGTCGCTCCCCCGCTGCCCGGCCACGACGGACGCACGGTCGCCGTCGTCGGCGGCCACGCCTACGCCCTCCACCCGTGGATCGACGGCCGCCACCGCCACGGCGCCCAGCTCACCCCCGGCCAGTGCGGCCGTCTGGGAGCGCTGCTGGGGGTGGTGCACGCCAGCCTGGAGCACGTGATGCGGGCGGCCCACGGCGAGATCCCGCCCCCGGGACGCGGAGCGCACGGGCCCCGGAGGCACGGGGAGAACGCCCCACCGGCGCGCGACCCGAAGCGCCACCCGGAACGCAGCCCTGAGCGTCGCGCCACCCCGTCCGAGCGCCTCGCCCGCGACACGGTCACCGCTCCCGACCAGCACACCGCCGCGGCCGAGTGCCCCGCGCCCGTCGAGACCGCCGCTCCCGCCCCGAGTCCCGACCCCGCCGACACCTTCGTCCTCATCGACGGCCTCCTCGCGCGCGTGCGCCGCCACCGCCCCGCCGACTCCTTCGACGAGCTCGCCCGCCACCGCCTCCTGGAACGGCGCACGCTGCTGGAACGGCACGCGGACAGACGTCCCCCGCACAGCGGCCCGGCCGGCTGGGTGCACGGGGACTTCCACCCCTTCAACCTGCTCTACCGCGGGGACGCCCCCGCCGCCATCGTCGACTGGGACCGGCTGGGCGTGCAGCCCCGCGCCGAGGAGGCCGTCCGCGCCGCCGCGATCTTCTTCGTCCGTCCCGACGGCACCCTCGACCTGCCGAAGGCGAGGCAGTACGCACGCGCGTACCGGCGTGCGGCCGGGGCCACGCCCTCCGAACTCGCGGCGGCCGCGCACCGGGTGTGGTGGGAGCGCCTCAACGACTTCTGGATGCTGCGCTGGCACTACGAGCGCGGCGACACCCGCGCGGACTCCCAGTTCCCGGCGGCCTCGGCCCTCGCCGTGTGGTGGACCCGGGAGTACGACGCGGTGTGCGGCGCGTTCGCGGACTGACCCGGGCTCCACAGACGCGACACGCGCGCGTGGAGCCCTGTCATGGGCCCACGCGCGCGTGAGGCGATCGGGATGTACGCCGGTCGGTCAGCCGAGGCTGCCGAGCGTGGTGCCGCCCTGGTCGGCCCCGCCCGTCTCGGGGTCCGTGGGCTGGTCGCTCGGCTCGGTCTCCGTGTCGGTCGGCTCGTCCGACGGCTGGGTCTCCGTCTCCTCGTCGGTCGGCTCGCTGCTGGCCGACTCTGAGGGGGAGTACTCCGGCGTGTCCGAGGGCGTGTACGACGGCGTCCAGTTCGAATCGGAGTTCGAACCGGAGTTGTCGTCCGAGGTGTCGTCCGTGGACGTGTCGGTCGCCTCGTCGCTCGGCGTCTCGGTGGAGGTGTCGTCCGTCGCGGACTGCGAGGTGGACGGCGACGGCGAGGTGTCGGTGCCGCCGCTGCCCTTCCCCTGGCCGTTCAGCGCGAGGGCGACGCCCGCGGCGATGGCGATCACCGCGAAGACGGCGAGGATCCACAGCTTGCCGCGGCCGCTGCCCTTGTTGCCGTGCCCCTCGAAGCCGCCGTCGTCACCGCCGCCGTAGCCGGTGGGCAGGATCGGCTGCGGGATCTGCGAGGTGCGGGAGCCGTCGGCGCCGTGCGCCAGCGCGGTCGTGCTCGCGAAGCCGCCGGCGGGCGTGCCGCGGCCGTCGTGCGCGCCGACCGGGCCGGTGTTCCAGGTACCGGTGTGGCCGCCCTGGTCGTACAGCATCTGGAGCCCGTACTGGACCAGACCGCGCATCTCCTCCGCCGTCTGGAACCGGTCGTCGGGGTCCTTGGCCAGGGACCGCATGACGAGACCGTCGAGTTCCGGCGGGCACTGTCCGTCCGAGGTCTGCGACGGCGGTACCGGGATGTCCTGCACGTGCTGGTAGACCACCGACAGCGGCGTCTCGCCGGTGAACGGCGGCCGCAGCGCGAGGAGTTCGTACAGCAGGCAGCCCGTCGCGTACAGGTCGGAGCGGTAGTCGACGGCCTTGCCGAGCGCCTGCTCCGGGGAGAGGTACTGCGGGGTGCCCATGACCATGCCGGTCTGCGTCATCGTCGTGGACGCGCCGTGCAGGGCGCGCGCGATGCCGAAGTCCATCACCTTGACGGCGCCGTTGTGCGTGATGATCACGTTCGCCGGCTTGATGTCGCGGTGCACGATGCCGTGCTGGTGCGAGTAGGCGAGCGCCTCCAGCACACCCGAGGTGATGATCAGGGCCTGCTCGGGGCCCGGCGCCTCGGCGTTGAGGAGGAGGTCGCGGATCGTGCGCCCCTCGACGATCTCCATCACGATGTACGGCACGCTCTGGCCGCCCACGAAGTCCTCGCCGGAGTCGTACACGGCGACGATCGAATGGTGGTTGAGGCCGGCCACCGACTGCGCCTCGCGCGTGAAGCGGGCCTTGGACACGGGGTCCTCGGCGAGATCGGCGCGCAGCAGCTTGACCGCGACGGTGCGTCCGAGGCGTACGTCCTCGGCCGCGAACACCTCGGCCATGCCACCTCGGCCGAGTCTGCGGGTCAGCCGGTATCGGCCGTCCCCAACCAGCCCGCCGTTGCCCCAGTTCTCCGGCGCATCTGACATACCGCCGCCAGTCGCCTCGGGGTCGGACGGGCCCTGAGCGCGCTGCTGTGCCATCAGTCCTCGCCGTCGTTTCTGCCCGCGGAACGCGCGGTGTTGTTACGGTCTCCGTCGGCCACGCTACAGCCTCCGCGCAAGCCTCCGGCCCGGCACGATCCCCGGAACATCGCCCGGGGCGGGCCCGGGCGCCGGTCCGGGACGGACCGGTCATCAAACCTGCACGCCGTACCGACGTGCAAATTCTGTGTACCGGCAGTACGGCACCTGTAACGCTTCCGCGACGCTTCTTTCTCGTAGGGTCACGGAACGGGCACCGAGCTTGACGTGTCAGTGCCCTACGGCAGACTTGGCCGGGAATAGCACTTTCGATCAACGACAGTCAACGGCGCCTGAGGGCCTACGGGGGACGCAGAAGATGAGCCAGGACGGCGCGCAGGGCCGGTACGCGGGGCGGGCGCTCGCCGCCGGCCGGTATCAGCTGCGCGACTTGCTCGGCGAGGGCGGCATGGCCTCGGTGCACCTCGCGTACGACGCCGTGCTCGACCGTCAGGTCGCGGTGAAGACCCTGCACACCGAACTCGGCCGCGAGCAGGCCTTCCGCGAGCGCTTCCGCCGCGAGGCCCAGGCCGTGGCCAAGCTCACGCACACCAACATCGTCTCCGTCTTCGACACCGGCGAGGACGATGTCGAGGGGCTGACGACCCCCTACATCGTCATGGAGTACATCGAGGGCCGCCCGCTCGGTTCGGTGCTCGACGAGGACGTACGGCAGCAGGGCGCGATGCCCGCCGACAAGGCGCTGAAGATCACCGCGGACGTGCTGGCGGCACTGGAGATCAGCCACGAGATGGGGCTCGTCCACCGCGACATCAAGCCCGGCAACGTGATGATGACCAAGCGCGGCGTGGTCAAGGTGATGGACTTCGGCATCGCGCGCGCGATGCAGTCCGGGGTCACCTCGATGACGCAGACCGGCATGGTCGTCGGCACCCCGCAGTACCTCTCGCCCGAACAGGCCCTGGGGCGTGCGGTGGACGCCCGGTCCGACCTGTACTCGGTCGGCATCATGCTGTTCCAACTGGTCACCGGGCGGCTGCCGTTCGAGGCCGATTCGCCGCTTGCGATCGCGTACGCGCACGTGCAGGAGGAGCCGGTGGCTCCTTCCTCGATCAACCGGGCGCTGCCGCCGGCCGTCGACGCGCTGATCGCCCGCGCGCTGAAGAAGAACCCGAACGAGCGCTTTCCGACCGCTGTCGCCATGCGCGACGAGTGCCTGCGGGTCGCCGCCTCCTTCCAGCCGGCCCCGCCGAGCATCGTCCCGGGCGCGCCGACATCCAGCGGCGCGGGCGTCGGTTCCGCGGTGTTCCCGCCGATCGGCCAGGGCACCCCGGCGCCCCAGGCCGGCGTCCAGACGCCCTACCAGCCCGCGCCGACCCCGAACCCGTACGGCACCCCGACGCCGGCCGCCTCCTACGGCTACCCGCAGCAGGGCTACCAGACGCCCGCTCCGGCCTACGGCCACCAGCAGGCCCCGCACACCCCGCCCGCGTACAACCTCAGCCCGCAGCCGTCCACCACGGTGTCCTCGGGCGGCGGCGGTAACGGCAGGAGCAGCAAGGCGGTGCTCATCGGCTCGGCCGTCGTCGCCGTGGTGGCGGTCGGCGGCCTCCTCGCCAGCCTCGCGGTGGGCGCAGGCGATGACGACGACGCCAAGGGCGGTGGCACCAGTTCCTCGCCGTCGGCGACGAAGGCGGCGGACTACCGGGCGCCCGACACCTCCAAGACGATCGAGTCGACGGAGTGCTCCGAGCCGCAGGAGTCGTACAACGACCCCGACAAGATCCGGGTGCCGAACTTCAAGTTCAAGTACATCGCCTCGGTCAAGGAGTGCTTCCAGGCCGCCGGCTGGTCGATCAAGATCGTGAAGGTCGACGAGAACACCTACGGCGACGGGGCGGTCATGGACCAGTTCCCCGCCGCCGGGACGGACGTCGACCCGAAGGACATGCCGGAGATCCAGCTCAAGGTCTCCACGGGCAACCCGGCGTCGTGACCGCCTGACGTCATGGGAGAAGGGCCCGGCGCCGAACGCCGGGCCCTTCTCATATGTACGGCTACGGACAACCGGCCGGCGTCCTAGAGGTACGGCCCGCCCGAACGGCCGCCCGCGCGCGGGTCGTCGACGCCCTCGTGGCTCACTCCCGGCGGCAGCGCGCGACGCATCTGCTCCAACTGGGCGCGCGCGGCCATCTGCTGGGCGAAGAGCGTGGTCTGGATGCCGTGGAAGAGGCCCTCCAGCCAGCCGACCAACTGGGCCTGCGCGATGCGCAGTTCCGCGTCGCTCGGGGTCGAGTCCTCGTTGAACGGCAGGGAGAGCCGCTCCAGCTCCTCGACCAGCTCCGGCGCCAGGCCGTCTTCCAGCTCCTTCACCGAGCTCGAGTGGATCTCCTTCAGCCGGACCCGGCTCGCCTCGTCCAGGGGAGCCGCGCGTACCTCCTCGAGGAGCTGCTTGATCATGCTGCCGATCCGCATGACCTTCGCCGGCTGCTCGACCTGTTCGGTCACCGGGATCTCACGGGAGTCGTCGTCAGCGTCGATGTCACCGAGCGCCATGCCGTCCTGACCTACGACCAGGATCTTCTGGGCGTTCTCCGGCGACCTTTCGTTCCTCGGCATCTCCATGCCGTCATTCTCTCGCACGTCCCCACCTCATCATCGTGGCACCCCCCGGGAAGGGTGATCCACTGTTTCCGTTCGGCGGAGTCCGGAATGCGGCGGTAGATCCCTGATGTGAGGCTTATTGCGTCTTTTCTTGGCGACTGGGCACCGGGAGGGGGTCACGGACGTGACTCCATGGCAGCAGGCGTTGTGCGCGATGCGGGCCGGCATGGGCGTCGGAGTGGGCGTGCTGGGCGTGCTCGTGCTGCCCCACGGGGGCGTCTCGTCGTACACGGCCGCCGCGTCGTACGTCTCCGTGTCGGCGTCCGCCACCCCCGCCCCCTCCTCCCCCGAGCCGGAACGGGCGGGCAGCCGGGCGGGCGAGGGACGCCAGCGGCCCGGACGGGCCGGCGACCACGTGGAGGAGGACGAGGAAGCGGACGAGGAGGCACCGGACACGGAGGGCGAGGACGCCGGCGAGGGGAGCGGCGACGGCGACCTCTCCGACGACACCGCCGCGTCCGACTCGCCGGAGGCCGCCGCTCCCGTGCCCCCGGGTGCGCCGCGGGACGCCGTGCGGCGGGCCGTGGCGCAGCCGGAGCGGGCCGACGGCCCGGTGCTTCAGATCCTGCCGCTCGGCAGCGGCCTCGTCCTCATCGGCCTCGGCATCGCCCTCGCCCTGGCCGCCCTGCGGCTGCGCCGCACCTGAGGCCGCCGCCTCTAGACCCTGTCCTCGGGCGTGACCAGCAGCACCTTGCCGACGTGGCTGCTGGCCTCGACGATCCGGTGGGCCTCGGCCGCCTCGCTCATCGGGACTTCGCGGTCGACGACGGGGCGGACGTGGCCGGCGGCGAGCAGCGGCCAGACGTGTTCGCGTACGGCCGCCACGATGGCCGTCTTCTCCTCCAGGGGGCGGGCCCGCAGCGAGGTCGCGCTGATCGCCGCGCGCTTGCCGAGGAGGGCGCCGATGTTCAGCTCGGCCTTGCTGCCGCCCTGCATACCGATGATCGCGAGGCGGCCGTTGACGGCGAGCGCCTGGACGTTGCGGTCCAGGTACTTCGCGCCCATGTTGTCGAGGATGACGTCGGCGCCCGCGCCGTCCGTGGCCTGCTTCAGCTCGGCGACGAAGTCCTGCTCGCGGTAGTTGATCAGGATGTCCGCGCCCAGCTCGGCGCACTGGTCCAGCTTCTCCTTGGTGCCCGCGGTGACGGCGACCCTGGCGCCGACGGCCTTGGCCAGCTGGATCGCCATGGTCCCGATACCGCTGGAGCCGCCGTGCACCAGCAGCGTCTCGCCGGGACGGAGGTGGGCGATCATGAAGACGTTCGACCAGACGGTGCTGGTCACCTCGGGGAGCGCGGCGGCCCGCCGCAGATCGACGCCGTCCGGCACCGGCAGCAGCTGACCGGCCGGTACGGCGACCTTCTCCGCGTATCCGCCGCCCGCGAGCAGCGCGCACACCTCGTCGCCGACGGACCAGCCGGACACCCCGGAGCCGACCTCGACGATCCGGCCGGAGCACTCCAGGCCGGGGTAGCGGGAGGCGCCGGGCGGCGGATCGTAGAAGCCCTGCCGTTGAAGGATGTCGGCCCGGTTGACGGCGCCGGCCACCACCTCGACCAGGACCTCGCCCGTGCCGGGTACGGGATCGGGGACCTCGCCCCACACCAGCGCCTCGGGACCACCAGGTTCGGGAATCGTGATCGCATGCATGAAGGGGACGCTACTCCTCCCCCTCCTCGCTCCCGATCATGATCCGCGGCTGAGTCGGTGACACCGGGAAGATCAGGATCCGTCACCGATGAGTTCGGGCGACGGCCAAGGTCTCCCCGTGCGTAGCCCAAGTACGCGGAATGCCGGGCCGGCTTCAGGCGTTCGTCAACAACAGCCCGTTCACCCATCCGGCCTCGGCGGTGCGGGGACCGATGGCGGGTGACTGGCCCGGTGCCGAGATCGCCTGGTCGCTGGGATGGGCCTGCCTGTTCGTGCTGGTCTTCGGGCCGGTGACGATGCGGCTCTACAACCGCAAGTAGCGCCGACGCCCCCGCCCGAGGGCATGCGCCTCAGGCCGGCGGGAGCGGCGGGACCCCGGGCATACCGGGGGTCCCGAGGGGGCCCCGGGTACGGGCCGGGCCCACCCGCACGATCGTGACCACCCGGTCCGTCGGTTCCAGCACGCCGATCGCCGGGTCGTCGTAGGCGAGAACACGGTGCCCGCGGACGACGCTCACCACCAGGTCGTCCGTCTCACGCGGTCCCCGGCCCGCCTCGGCCTTGGTGACGGGCCGTTCGACGAGGTCCAGCCCGTCGCCCTGCTGGATGAGGTCCTCCATGACCCGGCCCGCCGCCGGACTGAGCACGGACAGGCCGAGGAGCCGGCCGGCCGCACCGGCGCTGGTGATGACCTCGTCGGCGCCCGACTGCCTGAGCAGCGGGGCGTTCTCCTCCTCACGGACCGCCGCCACGATCTTCGCCCCGGGGTTGAGCTGGCGGGCCGTCAGCGCCACGAGGACGGCCGTGTCGTCCCGCTGGGTCGCGATCACGATCCGCCCCGCCCGCTGCACCTCGGCCCGCCGCAGCACATCACTGCGGGTGGCGTCCCCGACCACGCCCTCGTAGCCCTCGGCCGTCGCCGCGTCGATCACCTTCGCACTGGGATCGATCACCACGACCTGTTCCCTGCGCAGGCCCGCCGCACAGGCCGTCCGGATCGCGGACCGTCCCTTCGTGCCGAAGCCGACGACGACAGTGTGGTCGCGCAAGGGGACCTCCGGGATCATGAATATCTGTGGACTCATGGACACGTGTTGCTTCATGACGGGTACGAGCCCGCCGGGAACCATGGTGCCCACCGATCGGATCACCGTCACAGGGGGCACACGATGAAGGACCACGAACGACAGCCGGCCGGCCCGGCCAGACTCTCCCTCTTCAGGTCCCTCTGGTACCGCTCGCGCAGCGAGGCCCGCGACGACGCGGAGGCGGGCCGTTCCATCACCATGCCCATGCGCATCGGCGTTCCCCCGCTCCAGCAGGTACTGCGGCGGCTCGCCATGGGCCTGCTGGTGCTGGCCGTCACCACGCTGATCGTCTACGCCGACCGCGACGGCTACAACGACAACTCGGACGGCTCCGTCAGTCTCCTCGACGCCGCCTATTACGCCACGGTCACGCTCTCCACCACCGGATACGGCGACATCACCCCGGTCAGTGACACGGCCCGGCTCGTCAACATCCTCGTCATCACGCCATTGCGCGTGGTGTTCCTGATCATCCTGGTCGGCACCACCCTGGAGGTGCTCACCGAGCGCACCCGTCAGCAGGTCCGCGTCCACCGCTGGCGGGCCCGCACCAGCAACCACGTAGTGGTCGTCGGATACGGCACGAAGGGCCGCCACGCGGTGGAGACCCTCGTCGGACAGGGCATTCCCAAGGACCGGATCGTCATCGTGGACGCCCAGCGCAAGTCCGCGCTCGCCGCCGGCGACGACGGTCTGGTGTCGGTGACCGGGGACGCCACCCGCTCCGAGACGCTCCTCAAGGCCGAGGTCCAGACCGCCACCCGGGTGATCGTCGCCCCGCAGCGCGACGACACGGCCGCCCTGGTCACCCTCACCGCCCGGCAGCTGAACCGGCGCGCGACGATCGTCGTGGCCGCCCGCGAGGACGAGAACGTGCCGCTGCTCAAGCAGAGCGGTGCGGATACCGTGATCACCAGCTCCAGCTCCGCCGGACGGCTGCTCGGCGTCTCGATGGTCAGCCCGACCGTGGCCAGGACCCTGGAAAACCTGATGACCCTCGGCAACGGCCTGGACCTCATCGAGCGGCCGGTCGGCAAAGCGGAGATCGGCAAGGCGCCACGCAGCTGCGCCGACCTGGTCGTGGCCGTCGTCCGGGGCAAGGAACTGCTGGATTACACCGACCCCCGGCTCACCCGTCTCCAACTGGGGGACCGCGTGATCACGGTCAGCCGAGCCGTCCCGGCGCCTGAGCAGGCATGACGATGTTTCACGTGAAACCGGGGGCGAGGGGCGAGGGGCGAGCGGGGACAAGCTCGGTCGGTTTCACGTGAAACACGGGTAAGTGCGGTTGAGGCAGGACTGTTTCACGTGAAACAGGCGTCGATCCCGGCCGTCGCCCACGGCAGGTCGAGGAGCTCGGCCTCCTGACCGGCGCGGGCGCCGCCCGGCGGTACGACGGCGAGGGCGTCGGCCGCCGCGATACCCCGCAGCATGGCCGGGCCGTTGTAGTGCAGCGGCACGGCATGGTCACCCCGCAGGACGACCGGGATGAGCCGGGTGTCGTACGGGTGCCCGTGCACCGATTGCCTCAGCGGCAGCGCGTACGGCTCGGGAGCCGGTCGGGCGGCGAGGGTGCGCAGCAGCGGCTCGGCGAGCGTGAGCAGCCCGGAGACGGCCGCGAGGGGGTTGCCGGGCAGGCCGACGAGGTGCTGGTCCTCCTTGAGGCGGGCCAGCAGCATCGGGTGACCGGGGCGCACCTTGACGCCGTCGACGAGGAGTTCGGCGTCGAGTCGGCGCAGAATGGGGTGCACGTGGTCGACGGGCCCCGAGGCGGTGCCCCCGGTGGTGACGACGAGATCGGCGCCGGAGGCGGTGATGGCTTTGTGCAGGGCCTTCGCGTCGTCGCCGAGCCGGCGTACGGAGGTGACCTCGGCGCCCAGCGCCCGCAGCCACGGCGGCAGCATCGGACCGAGCGCGTCCCGGATGAGGCCGTCGTGCGGGCGGCCCTCGGTGAGCAGTTCGTCGCCCAGGACGAGCACCTCGACCCGGGGCCGGGGGACGGCTGCCAGCGTGTCGTACCCGGCGGCCGCTGCGAGGCCGAGGACGGCCGGGGTCACCACCGCCCCGGCACGCAACAGCTGATCCCCGTTGCGGCACTCCTGACCCCGCGGGCGGATGTCCTGGCCGTGCTGCATCTCGCGGGTCGGGTGCAGCCGTCCGTTGTCGTCGGTCCGGCCGTGCTCGCTGCGCAGCACCGCGGTGGTGTCCGAGGGGATCCGCGCGCCGGTGGCGATCCGTACGGCCTCGCCGTCGGCCAGGGGCGCGGGCGTCGCGCTCCCGGCCAGCACGCCCTCTTTTCGTACGTGCCAGGGGCCGGGACCGGCGACCGCCCACCCGTCCATCGCCGAGGTGTCGAAGGACGGCAGGTCGGTGAGGGCCGTCAGGGGGGCGGCCAGAACGAGGCCGAGGGCGTCGCCGAGGGTCACGGAGACGGGGGCGAGGCGGGCGGCGCCGGACCGTGCGGCGCGGGCGGCGATCGTCCGGGCCTCGGGCCAGGATGTCGCCCGGTGGCGGTGCTCGGCGGCCTCTCCCCGGTGACCGGCCTCCGGGGACGGGGACGGGGAGGTGTGGGAGGGGGAGGGTGAAGGCGGAGTGCCGTGGCCGCCGCCCTCGCGCTGTGCGGGGCTGTGACCGCCGGCCGGGCGGGCGGTGCCGTTGCCGTCCTTCACGAGGGCGAGCGCCTCCTCGACGTCGAGGTCCTCGGCGTCGAGGCCCTGCCGGGTACCGCGGGCGGTCATCCGGCGTCCGGTCCGGAGCCGCCGGGCTTGTCGGCCTGCTGCTGCTCCGCCTTCCCTTGTTCCGCCTTCCCTTGTTCCGCCTTCCCTTGTTCCGCCTTCCCTTGTTCCGCCTTCTCCTGGTCGGCCTCCTCCGCCCAGCGCAGCGCCAGTGCGGCGGCCTTGCGGGCGGCCTCGGCCACGGCTTCGGGGCCTCCCTGGGCCTGCGCCGCCGCATAGCCGACCAGGAAGGTGGTCAGCGGGGCCGCGGGCCTGGCCACCCCGTGAGCGGCGTCGCGGGCGAGGTCGAGGAGGGCGCCGGTGTCGACGTCGAGGTCGATGCCCAGCTCGTCCTTGACTGCGGAAATCCATTCATCCAACACGTGGTCATGCTCCCTGATACGTGCCCTGGCGGCGGCGATGTCGTCCCAGGTGTCGCAGTCGAACGACGCGACCGGGTCGGGGACGCGGGTGAGGTCGAGTCCGGCGGTCAGCCGGCGTAGCGGCAGTCCGGTGAGGCCGCCTTCGCCGGCGGTGAGCACCGCCAGTTCGCGGCGCAGGGCGGCCGTGCGGTACGCGGCGACGAGCGGCTGCTCACGGCCGTCGGCGTCGGTGAGCAGCACGCCCTCGGCCGCGCCGGCGCGCAGGGCGGTCAGCAGTCGCCGTACGGTGTCCGCCGCGAGGAAGGGCAGATCGGCGGAGAGGACGAGGACGTCGTCCGCCGCGGTGTGGCGCAGTCCGGCGTCGAGCGCGGCGACGGGTCCCGCGCCGGGCGGGTCCTCGCGTGCCCAGCGCACGGGCCGCGCGGTGGGGCGGGGGTCGGCGACGACGACGGTGGTGCGCGCGTCGGCGCAGGCGCCGAGCACCCGGTCGAGCAGCGCGCGCCCGCCCACCCGTACACCCGGCTTGTCGGCGCCGCCGAGCCGGCGGGCGCCGCCACCGGCGAGCACGACGGCGTCGTGGGCGGCGGGCTCGTTCGAGGTCACCCCCCGAGTATGCGGGCCGCCCCGGGGATGCGGGCCCGCCCGATCACGGGAAAGGCGGGAATCACCGGGGCACGCCCGCAATCACAGGGTGCGCAACAGCACCGCCGGCGCTTCCACGCAGTCCGCCACGTAGCGCAGGAAGCCGCCGGCCGTTCCGCCGTCGCACACCCGGTGGTCGAAGGTGAGCGAGAGCTGGACGACCTGGCGCACCGCCAGCTCGCCCTCGTGCACCCACGGCTTGGGGATGATGCGGCCGACACCGAGCATGGCCGCCTCGGGGTGGTTGATGATCGGCGTGGAGCCGTCGACTCCGAACACCCCGTAGTTGTTCAGGGTGAAGGTGCCGCCGGTCAGGTCGGCGGGGGTGAGACGGCCGTCCCGGGCCGCCTCGGTGAGCCGGGTGAACTCCGCGGTGAGTCCCTCGGCGTCCCGGGCGTGCGCGTCGCGGACGACGGGCACGACGAGTCCCCGCTCGGTCTGCGCGGCGAAGCCGAGGTGGACGTGGTCGAACTGGACGACCTCCCGGGCCGCCAGGTCGACGGTGGAGTTGAGCTCGGGGAAGCGGGCCAGCGCCGCGGTGCAGATACGGGCGAGCAGGGCCAGAAGGGAGATCTTCGGTCCGCCGGACGCGTTCATCGCTGCCCGGGCACGCATCAGTTCCGTCGCGTCGGCGTCCACCCAGCAGGTCGCGTCGGGGATCTCGCGCCGGCTGCGGGAGAGCTTGTCGGCGACGGCGCCGCGAACGCCCTTGAGGGGGACACGCCGGCTTCCGGTGGGAGCGGAGGACCCGGGCGACGACTGTGCCGCCTGTTCCCGGGGGACGGCCCCCCGCAGCACGTTCTCCACGTCCGCCCGCAGGATCAGCCCTTCGGGCCCGGAGCCCGTGAGCTCCCGCAGGTCCAGATTGTTCTCCCGGGCGAGTCTGCGCACCAGGGGGGAGATCACGGGGACGGGGCCGGCGGAGCGGTCGGTCGCCCCGGCCGGGGGGACCGGGAGAACCGGGGCCGCCGGTGCGAGCGCGGCGGGCACGGCGGACGCGACTGGCGCAGCTGGCGCGGCGGCGGGCACGGAAGCGGCGGGTTCCGGTCGCGCCGACCGGATCCGGCGCCTGCGCGCGGGCGCCTCCGAGGTGCCGTAACCGACGAGCACGTTGCCGGACCCCTCGGCACCCTTGGCGGGAACGTCCGGGCCGCCGGAGACCGGCGCGCCGACCGCGACCGTGATCAGCGGGGCGCCGACGGGCAGTTCGGTGCCCTCCTCGCCGAAGCGGGCGGTGACCACACCGCCGTAGGGGCAGGGCACCTCGACCATCGCCTTGGCCGTCTCGACCTCGACGACCGGCTGGTCGACCGCGACGACATCACCGACCTGGACCAGCCAGCGGACGATCTCCGCCTCGGTGAGTCCCTCCCCGAGGTCGGGGAGCTTGAACTCCAGCACCTGTGCCATCAGTTGTCCGCCTCCCACTGCAACCGCGCCACGGCGTCCAGGATGCGGTCGACGCCGGGCAGGTGGTGGCGCTCCAGCATCGGCGGCGGATACGGGAGGTCGAAGCCTGCGACGCGCAGCACCGGTGCCTCCAGGTGGTGGAAGCAGCGCTCCGTGACGCGTGCCGCGATCTCCCCGCCCGGGCCGCCGAAGGAGCCCGACTCGTGGACGACGACCGCGCGGCCGGTCCGCCGCACCGAGGCGCAGACCGTCTCGTCGTCGAAGGGCACCAGGGAGCGCAGGTCGAGCACCTCGAGGTCCCAGCCCTCGGCGCGCGCCGCCTCGGCGGCTTCGAGGCAGACCGGCACCGACGGCCCGTAGGTGATCAGTGTGGCGCTCCGGCCCGTGCGCCGCACCACCGCGCGGCCGATCGGTTCGACACTCTGCGGTTCCTCCGGGTTCCAGGAGTCCTTGGACCAGTACAGACGCTTGGGTTCGAGGACGACTACCGGGTCGTCGGAGGCGATGGCTGCGCGCAGCAGTCCGTAGGCGTCGGCGACCGTGGCGGGCGTGACGACGTGGAGGCCCGGGGTCGCCATGTAGTACGCCTCGGAGGAGTCGCTGTGATGCTCGACGCCTCCGATGCCGCCGCCGTAGGGCACCCGGACGGTGATCGGCAGGGGCATACGGCCGCGGGTGCGGTTGCGCATGCGGGCGACATGGCTGATGAGCTGCTCGAACGCCGGGTAGGCGAAGGCGTCGAACTGCATCTCCACGACCGGCCGCAGTCCGTACATCGCCATGCCGACGGCCGTGCCGAGGATGCCCGCCTCGGCGAGCGGGGTGTCCGTGCAGCGGTCCTCGCCGAACTCCGCGGCGAGCCCGTCGGTGACCCGGAAGACGCCGCCGAGGGTGCCCACGTCCTCGCCCAGGACGTGCACGGACGGGTCGGCTGCCATCGCGTCCCGCAGTGCGCGGGTGAGTGCCTGCGCCATGGTGGCGGGCTTGAGGGCGACGGTGGTCATCGGTGCGTACCCTCCTGGTCGGCGTGCTCGGCCTCGAGCTCCGCCCGCAGCAGGGCCCGCTGTTCCCGCAGTTGGGGGGTGGGTTCGGCGTACACGTGGGCGAACAGGTCCATGGGGTCGAGGACCGCGTCCTGGTTCATACGGGCGCGCAGGTCGGCGGCCATCGCCTCGGCGGCGTCCCGCGCGGACTGCTTCGCGTCCTCGTCGAGCAGCCCGCGCGCGGTGAGTTCGCGCTCCAGCAGCAGGATCGGGTCGTGTTCGCGCCAGGTCTCGACCTCGGCGTCGCCGCGGTAGCGGGTGGCGTCGTCGGCGTTGGTGTGCGCCTCGATGCGGTAGGTCACCGCCTCCACGAGGGTGGGGCCGCCCCCCTCGCGCGCGTGCCGTACGGCGTCGGTCAGCACCTCGTGCACGGCGGCCGCGTCGTTGCCGTCGACCAGGCGGCCCGGCATGCCGTACCCGACGGCCTTGTGGGCCAGAGAGGGGGCGGCGGTCTGCTTGGCGAGCGGTACGGAGATCGCGAAGCCGTTGTTCTGCACGAGGAAGACGACCGGGGCCTGCCAGACGGCGGCGAAGTTCAGCGCCTCGTGGAAGTCGCCCTCGCTGGTGCCGCCGTCGCCGACCATGGCGAGCGCGACCACGTCGTCGCCCTTGAGGCGGGCGGCGTGTGCGAGGCCCACGGCGTGCGGGAGCTGGGTGGCGAGCGGGGTGCTCAGCGGCGCCACACGGTGCTCGTAGGGGTCGTAGCCGGTGTGCCAGTCGCCGCGCAGCAGCGTGAGGGCCTCGATGGGGTCCACACCGCGCGCGACGACGGCGAGGGTGTCGCGGTAGCTGGGGAAGAGCCAGTCCCGCTCCTGGAGGGCGAGCGCGGCGGCGACCTCGCAGGCTTCCTGGCCGGTGCTGGACGGGTAGACGGCGAGTCTGCCCTGCTTGGTGAGGGCGGTGGCCTGCACGTTGTAGCGGCGGCCGCGCACCAGCTGGGCGTACAGCCGGCGCAGCAGCTCCGGGTCGGCCTGCGCGGCCGCGTCGGTGCCGAGGACGCGGTACGGCTCCGCGTCGGGCAGCAGCGGCGCGGGGTCGGTACGGGGCTGCCAGGCCGGCGGCGGAGTCGGCCGGTACGCGCCCCGCTGTTCCATGACCGTCATGACGGCACCTCCTCGTGGGGAGCGGCTACGGGAGGCGCGTCGGTTGTGATGCGCCTCACCTACCGATTGTTCGGTCGTCGGCACATTTTGGCTACAGGGCCCCTCAGGCTGTGGACAAACGGTTCTCCACAACCTGAGATGGGTGCAGTACGTCCATGGCAGGGAGGCAGGGGGACATGGCACCTGAACAAATGGCCGAAGGACCGGAGAACGGCGCCGCGCCGCTGCCGGGCAGTCCTTCGCCACGGACCGGTGCCCCCTTGCCGATCAGCACCCCGCCGCCTGGCGGTGCCCCGCTGCCGCCACCGCGTCCGCTGGACGCCATCGATCAGGACATCCTCCAGATGCTCCAGGCGGACGGCCGCGCCTCGATACGGTCGGTCGCCGAGCGGGTCCACGTCTCGCGCGCCAACGCCTACGCGCGGATCAACCGGCTCATCGAGGACGGCGTCATCCGCGGTTTCGGCGCCCGTGTCGACCACGAGCGCGCCGGGCAGGGCACGAGCGCCTACATCACGCTGACGATCGTGCAGAACTCCTGGCGGACGGTGCGCGAGCAGCTCAGACTGCTGCCCGGCGCCTCCCACATCGCACTCGTCGGAGGCGATTTCGACGTGCTGCTCCTGGTGCACACACCGGACAACAGGGCGCTGCGCGAGGTGGTGCTCACCCGACTCCAGGCGATCCCCGAGGTGCTCAGCACGCGCACGCTGCTGGTGTTCGAGGAGGAGGACCTGGAGCCGCAGGGGTGAGCCCTACGGGGCCGTGCGCAGCCCCTCGAGGACCAACCGCACGACGGCGTCGGCGACCTCGCTCTCGACCATCCCGCGGCCGCCCGGCCGGTACCACTCGACGATCGAGTTGATCATCCCGAAGACCAGCCGGGTCGCGAGCCGAACCTCGATGTCGGCGCGTATGTCCCCTTCGGCGGCGGCCGCCTTCAGCAGTTCGGCGACCCGGTGGTCGAAGTCGCGGCGCCGCTCCAGGGCCCACCGCTCGGTGTCGGTGTTGCCGCGCACGCGCAGCAGCAGTGTCACGTACGGCAGTTCGCCGATGAGCACCTCGACCATGCGCCGCACGACGTACTCCAGGCGCTCCGAGGCGTGCCCCACGCGCGCGTGCTCCTCCTCGAGGATCCCGAAGAGGCCGTCCAGGGCCCGGCTGACGGCCCGCCGCAGCAGTTCCTCCTTGCCGGCGACATGGTGGTAGATCGACGACTTGGAGATGCCGGCCGCCTTGGAGAGGTGCTCCATGGAGGTGCCGTCGTAGCCGCGTTCGTTGAAGATCTGGACGGCGACGGAGAGCAGGGTCTCCGGGGTGTACGTGTCGCGCTTGGCGGTGGTCACGAGGCGCCCTCCCGCTTCTCGGTGGCGTAGGAGTGCCGGTAGAGCGCGAGAGACGGCGCGTAGCGGCCCGAGGGGTCGCGCTCGTGCAGGTCGTCCAGGAGGGAGCAGGCCCAGGTACGGCCCAGCCGGCGGCTCCACTCGAAGGGGCCGAGGGGGTAGTTCACGCCCAGGCGCATCGCGGTGTCGATGTCCTCCTCGGTGGCCACGCCCTTGGCCACGGCGTCGTGCGCGAGGTCGACGATCCGCGCGACCGTACGGGCGACGATCATGCCCGGGACGTCACCGATGACGCTGACGTCCTTGCCGAGCGCCTGGAACAGGCCGATCGCCTCGGACATCGTCTGCGTGGAGGTGTCCTGGGAGGCGGAAAGGGCGATGCGGGTGGCCTTGCGGTAGTCCAGGGCGAGGTCGAAGTAGACGACGTCCCGGAACTCCACGGAGGTCTGGCCGTCGGCGAGGGCGAGCTGGCCGCCGCCGGGCAGCACCAGGCGGGTGCCGTGGTCCTCCTCCTCCTCGCGCACCTGGATGCCCGCCTCGCGGATCAGCGCGAGCAGTTCGGAGGCGGGACCCAGGTTGCCCTCGGTGACGACGTACGCGGGCGGCTGGGCCTTCTCCGCGGTGTGCGGTTCGGCCGCCTCCGCGGCCCCGGTCCCGGCGGAGTAGTCGTACCAGCCCTGGCCGGTCTTGCGGCCGAGGCGGCCCGACTCGACCAGCCGGCGCTGGGCGAGCGAGGGCGTGAAGCGCACGTCCTGGAAGAAGGACCGCCACACGGAGTGCGTGACCGACTCGTTGACGTCCTGTCCGATCAGGTCGGTCAGCTCGAAGGCGCCCATCCTGAAGCCGCCCGACTCGCGCAGGACCGCGTCGATGGTGGCCGGGTCGGCGCCCTGCGCCTCGTAGACGGCGAACGCCTCGGCGTAGAAGGGCCGCGCGATGCGGTTGACGATGAAGCCGGGGGTGTCGGCGCAGGCGACCGGCGTCTTGCCCCAGGAGCGGGCGGTCTCGTACGCGCGCGTGGCCGACGTGACGTCGGTGGCGTACCCGGAGACGACCTCGACCAGCGGCAGCAGCGGCGCGGGGTTGAAGAAGTGCAGGCCCACCAGGCGGCCCGGGTTGCGCAGGGCGCCCCCGACGGCGGTCACCGACAGGGACGAGGTGTTGGTGGCGAGCAGACAGTCCTCGCCGACGACGTCCTCCAGCTGCCGGAACAGCTCCTGCTTGGCCTCCAGGAGCTCCACCACGGCCTCGACGACCAGGGAGCAGTCGGCGAGGTCGCTGAGGCTCTCCGCGGGCCACAGGCGGGCACGTGCCTCGTCCCGGTCGGTGGCGGCGAGGCGGTCCTTCTCGACGAGCCGGTCCAGGCGGGCGCCGATCGCGGCGGCCGCCTCGTGGGCGCGGCCGGGCACGGTGTCGTACAGCCGCACCGGGTGGCCGGCGACGAGCGCGACCTGGGCGATGCCCTGGCCCATGGTGCCGGTGCCGACGACGGCCACGGGGCTGCTGAGGTCGAGTGCTGTCATGTGCGCGATCCTCCCGCACTGGGTTTTCCACAGATGCGGCAGGCCCCCTTGTCCCGACCGATCGTTCGGTTACTCTAACTCTGACTGGCTGATCCTGCCCAGGTTTCCGCCAGGTCATGAGCTCGACGGAGAGTTCTCAAGACGAGGAGTTGGTCCCGCATGGCCGCCGCCGAACCGACCGCGCACGCTCTGATCGCCCAGCACCGGCCCACCCTCGACCAGGCCCTGGAAGCGATCCGCACCCGCGCGTACTGGTCCCCGCACCCCGAACACCCCAAGGCCTACGGGGAGAACGGCAGCCTGGACGCCACGGCCGGCAAGGCCGCCTTCGACGCCGTTCTGCACACCCGCCTCGACCTCGGCCAGCCCGGCACCGACGACTGGGTGGGCGGCGAGGTCTCGCCGTACGGCGTCGAACTGGGCGTGACCTACCCGCACGCGGACGTGGACACGCTGCTGCCCGCCATGAGGGCCGGACAGGGCGCCTGGCGGGACGCGGGCCCGGAAGTGCGCGCGGTGGTCTGTCTGGAGATCCTCAAGCGGATCAGCGACCGGACGCACGAGTTCGCGCACGCGGTCATGCACACCTCCGGCCAGGCCTTCATGATGGCGTTCCAGGCAGGCGGCCCGCACGCGCAGGACCGCGGCCTGGAGGCGGTGGCGTACGCGTACGCGGAGCAGGTCCGCACGCCCGGCACGGCGGAGTGGAGCAAGCCCCAGGGCAAGCGCGACCCGCTCGCGCTCACCAAGCGCTTCACCCCGGTCCCGCGCGGGATCGCCCTGCTCATCGGCTGCAACACCTTCCCGACGTGGAACGGCTACCCGGGCCTGTTCGCCTCCCTGGCCACCGGCAACGCCGTCCTGGTCAAGCCCCACCCGCGCGCGGTGCTGCCGCTCGCGCTGACCGTGGGCGTCGCCCGCAAGGTGCTCGCCGAGGCCGGCTTCGACCCGAACCTGGTCGCGCTGGCCGCCGAACGCCCCGGTGAGGGCATCGCCAAGACCCTGGCCACCCGCCCCGAGATCAGGATCGTCGACTACACCGGCTCGACCGCCTTCGGCGACTGGCTGGAGGCCAACGCCCGCCAGGCGCAGGTCTACACCGAGAAGGCCGGCGTCAACACGGTGATCGTGGAGTCCACGGCGAACTACAAGGGCATGCTCGCCAACCTGGCGTTCTCGCTCTCGCTGTACAGCGGCCAGATGTGCACGACCCCGCAGAACCTGCTGATCCCCCGCGACGGCATCCGCACCGACGAGGGCGCGAAGACCTTCGACGAGGTCGTCGCCGACCTCGCCCGCTCGGTCGACGGCCTGCTCGGCGACGACGCGCGCGCGAACGCGCTGCTCGGCGCGATCGTCAACCCGGACGTCAAGGCCCGCCTGGAGGCCGCCGCGGGCCTCGGTGAGGTCGCCCTCGCCTCCCGCGAGGTGAGCAACCCGGAGTTCCCGGACGCGATCGTGCGCACCCCGGTGCTCGTCAAGCTCGACGGGGCGCGGAAGTACTGGGAGGGGGCGGACGACGAGGCCGCCTACATGGGCGAGTGCTTCGGCCCGGTCTCCTTCGCCGTCGCCGTCGACTCCGCGTCCGACGCGGTCGCCCTGCTGCGGCGCACGGTGCGCGAGAAGGGCGCGATGACGGTCGGGGCGTACACCACCGACGAAGAGGTCGAGCAGGCGATCGAGGAGGTCTGCCTGGAGGAGGCCGCCCAGCTGTCCCTCAACCTCACCGGCGGGGTCTACGTCAACCAGACGGCCGCGTTCTCCGACTTCCACGGCTCGGGCGGCAACCCGGCGGCCAACGCGGCCCTCACCGACGGCGCGTTCGTCGCGAACCGCTTCCGGGTGGTGGAGGTCCGCAGGGACGCCTAGGGGACATGCGGTGCGCCCCCGGTGGCGCTCCAGTGGTACAGCGTCATGGCCACACTGGTCGCGAGGTTGTAGCTGGAGACCTGGGGGCGCATCGGCAGGGCGAGAAGGTGGCCGGCACGCGCGCGCAGCTCGGCCGAGAGCCCGCTGCGCTCCGACCCGAAGGCCAGGAGGGCGTCGTCCGGCAGCTTGACGCCCCGCAGGTCGTCCCCCTCGGGATCGAGGGCGAACACCGGGCCGGCCGGCAGCTCGTCGACGGCCAGCCGCTCCACGGCGGTCGCGAAGTGCAGCCCCGCCCCGCCGCGCACCACGGTCGGATGCCAGGGGTCGAGCGTGCCGGTGGTGACCACCCCGGTGGCCCCGAAACCGGCGGCCAGCCGGATCACCGCGCCCGCGTTGCCGAGGTTGCGCGGGTTGTCCAGGACCACGACGGGAGTGGCGCGTGGCGCGTGCCCCAGCCGCTCCAGGTTGGCCTCGCGGGAGGGCCGTACGGCCAGGGCGGCGACCGCGGTGGGATGCGGGCGCGGCACCAGGGAGGTGTACGTCGCCTCCGGGACCTCCGTCAGGAGCGCGTCCAGCGCGTCGCGCACGTCCGGGGCGAGTTCGTCGGCGAGGGCGAGCGTCGCCCGCCGGTCGGCGGTGACCGCCACCGGGACCTCGGCTCCGAAGCGCACGGCGTGCTTGAGGGCGTGGAAGCCGTCGAGCAGGACGCAGGCGGCGGCGAGCCGGCGCCACCGGCCGAGCGGGTCGGAGCCGGCGGTCACGGGGTCGGTCATGCGGTGAACCCTACGTGGGTGTGCCCGGGGTTCTCCTGGGCCCGCGGCTCCTCCGGGGCGGCCTTGCGTCCGCCGTCGGGGAACAGCCCTCCACGCGCGCGTGCCGCCCATCCGCCCACCCGGTGCAGGAAGGTGGTCGGCAGGAAGACCGCGTCCGTCGCGATCATCGCCAGCGAGAAGAACGGCAGCCCGAGCAGCACGGCGATCACCGCGTGCTCCGTCATCATCAGCGCCAGCAGGACGTTCTTCAGCCGCCGGTTGGCGAGCGTGAACGGGAAGGCGACCTGCACGATGACGGTCCCGTAGGTGGCCAGCAGAACCATCGTGCCGCTGCCGGCCAGCAGGTCGGCGAGCGCGGGCCAGGGCGAGAAGTAGTCCAGGTGCAGGGGGTAGTACGCGGCGGTGCCGTCCTGCCAGCGCGAACCCTGGATCTTGTACCAGCCGGCCGTCGCGTAGATCAGACAGGCCTCGGCCATGATCACGACGAGGGCGCCGTTGTGCAGGATGTTGCCGATCACGTCGAGCAGGACCCGGGGCTCCGCAGACTTCGTGCGGCGGCCGACGGCCCACCAAAGACCCTGCACGGCCCACGCCGCCCACAGGAGCGCCGGAATGGTCCAGGCGCTGTGGAAACGGCCCGCCACGGTCACCGTGAGCAGGACGGACCCGGCCACGGCCCACAGGACGGGGCCCACCCGGTCCGTGACCCGCTCCCCACGCGCGCGTGCCTCGTGCGCGAGCCGTGCCCGCCGCGCGTCCAGCGACCACACCCGGCCGCACCGCACGAACACCAGGTAGATCGACATCAGGTGCAGGACGTTGTCCCCGCCGTCCCCCATGAAGACGCTGCGGTTCTGGAGCGACAGCACGCCGACCATGAACAGCACCGACATCGCGCGGGTGCGCCAGCCGAGGAGCAGCAGCGCGGCGGAGAGCAGCGCGAGCAGGTACACCGCCTCGAACCAGCCCCGCCCGTCCGACCACATCAGGGCCGTGAACGCGCCGTTGGTGTCGATCAGCTGCCGGGCCAGCTCCCAGTCCCAGGGGCCGTCGGGGCCGTAGAGCTCCTGGCGGTGGGGGAACTCGCGCAGCAGGAACAGCAGCCAGGTGGCGCTGAAGCCGATCCGGACCACGGCGCTCTGGTACGGCGCGAGCGCCGACTCGGTGACGCGGGCGATGGCGGCGGACACCGTCAGGGAGAAGCGGTTCACCTCGTGCCTCCCTCGGTCTCGCCGTCCGGCACGGACCACCAGGACAGCTCGCGGTACACCGGGCTCATCGACACCTTCTCGGTGCTCCACTTCGGCGGGGTCACGTTGGTGGTCTGCGAACGGACCTGGATGCGCTCGACGACACCGCCGTCACCGGCCGTGCCGCCGCGCTCCAGACGGAGCACCACGATGTGGCGCAGGTACGTCTCGGAGAGGGCTCCGCGCAGGCCGACGGGGCGGTTGTTGTTGTCGTGCGTGGCGGTGAAGAAGTCCCAGGCGCGGCGCAGTTCGTTCTGCTGGGTGTGACTCGGCAGCAGATTGCCGTCGATGGCCCGGCCGTCCTGCGCCGACAGGTCGTACCAGCCGGTGGTCCGGGACCCGCCGTCCGCGGTACGGACCTGGGCACGGACCTGGACGGCGATGTTCTGCTGCAGCGGGTTCGGCGCGAAGAGTTTCCAGTTCTGCTCGAACTCGGGGTAGATCCAGTCGTCGATCGCCTTGCCGTGCGCCTTGGTGACGGTGTTCGACGGGGCGACGTGCAGGAAGACCATCCCGACGTGCACACAGACGGCCACCGCGACGCCGGCCAGCGCCAGCGCGGCGCCGACCTGATAGCGGGGGGAGAGCGCGGCCACACCGGTCCGGGCTTCCGGCCGCCGAGGCTCACTCACGACACCGGCGGGCTCGGCCCGAGGAACAGGGTCCGCGTCTGCGGGCTCGGCCCGAGAAGAAGGCTCCGGGTCCGCGGGCTCGGCCCGGGAGGCAGCAGGTCCAGAGCTCGAAAGTTCGGCTCGGGGGCGGGGAACGGCGTCCCGGGCGGGCGGCGTCTCCGCCTCCGCCTCCCTTGACGTGTTCGGCCCCTTTGGAGAGCCGGCCCCTCCGTCGTGCACGTCCATTCCGCCCCGTTCCCCGATACCGGTCGTCTTCGCGCTGCGTCGCGCAATCGCGAACGGTACTCAGCCTCACCCGTTCGGCGCAGCCCCCTCCCCGCGACACCTGGGCCGGGAAAGGCCGGGGCAGGTTGTCCACAGGGGATGCCCGCAGGTTATCCACAGCGGTTGACACCTTACGACGGCCGTTCCACCATGGAATCGCACGGACCGAACGATCGGTCGGGAGAAGGCTCGGGCAGAGCCGAGGCCGAGGCACCGAGCCGAGGCCCAAGGTCAAGGGGGACCGCATGGCGACAGCAGCCGCGCACCAGACGGCCCGCACACAGCCGCACGCCGGGCAGGACAGCGGGACCGGCGCCGACGAGGCGTACACGCGCGTCTTCGACGCCACCGTGGCCGCGGACGAACGCATCGAGCCACGCGACTGGATGCCCGACGCCTACCGCGCGACGCTGGTACGCCAGATCGCCCAGCATGCCCACTCCGAGATCATCGGCATGCAGCCGGAGGCCAACTGGATCACCCGCGCGCCCTCCCTGCGCCGCAAGGCCATCCTCATGGCGAAGGTCCAGGACGAGGCGGGCCACGGGCTCTATCTGTACAGCGCGGCCGAAACGCTCGGCGCCAGCCGTGAGGAACTGCTCGACAAGCTTCACTCCGGCCGCCAGAAGTACTCCTCGATCTTCAACTACCCCACGCTGACCTGGGCGGACGTCGGCGCGATCGGCTGGCTGGTGGACGGCGCCGCGATCACCAACCAGGTGCCCCTGTGCCGCTGCTCCTACGGCCCGTACGCCCGCGCGATGGTCCGCGTCTGCAAGGAGGAGTCCTTCCACCAGCGCCAGGGGTACGAGCTGCTGCTGGCCCTCAGCCGAGGCACCCCGGAGCAGCACGCGATGGCGCAGGACGCGGTGGACCGCTGGTGGTGGCCGTCACTGATGATGTTCGGCCCGCCCGACGACGAGTCCGCGCACTCCGCTCAGTCGATGGCCTGGAAGATCAAGCGCCACTCGAACGACGAACTGCGCCGGCGCTTCGTCGACATCTGTGTCCCGCAGGCGGCCTCGCTCGGCCTCACGCTCCCCGACCCGGACCTGAAGTGGAACGAGGAGCGGGGGCACCACGACTTCGGAGCCATCGACTGGACCGAGTTCAAGGAGGTCCTCAAGGGCAACGGCCCCTGCAACGAGCAGCGGATGACACAACGCAGGCGTGCCCACGAAGAGGGCGCGTGGGTACGAGAGGCAGCCGCCGTCTACGCGGCCAAACACAGCTCTGGGACGGAAGTGGAGCAGGCATGACGAACACCGACTGGCCCCTGTGGGAGGTCTTCGTGCGCTCCCGGCGCGGCCTCTCCCACACCCACGCCGGCAGCCTGCACGCGCCGGACGCCGAGTTCGCCCTGCGCAACGCGCGCGATCTGTACACCCGGCGTGGCGAAGGCGTCTCGATCTGGGTCGTGCCGTCCTCCGCGGTCACGGCCTCCTCGCCGGACGAGAAGGACCCGTTCTTCGAACCGGCCGCCGACAAGCCGTACCGGCACCCGACGTTCTACGAGATCCCGGAGGGGGTGAAGCACCTGTGACCACGACGACGCACACCCACACCGCCGCCCTCGCCCTCGGCGACGACGCCCTGGTGCTCTCCCACCGCCTGGGGGAGTGGATGGGCCACGCGCCCGTGCTCGAGGAGGAGGTCGCCCTCGCCAACATCGCGCTCGACCTGCTGGGCCAGGCCCGGATCCTGCTGTCGATGGCCGGCGACGAGGACGAGTTGGCGTACCTGCGCGAGGAACGCGCCTTCCGCAACCTCCAGTTGGTCGAGCAGCCAAACGGTGACTTCGCCCACACCATCGTCCGCCAGCTGTACTTCTCCACCTACCAGCACCTGCTGTACGCGCGGCTGGCGGCCGTGGAGGGCCCGTTCGCGGGACTGGCGGCGAAAGCGGTCAAGGAGGTCGCCTACCACCGCGACCACGCCGAACAGTGGACGCTGCGGCTCGGCGACGGCACCGAGGAGAGTCACCACCGGACGCAGCGGGCCTGCACGGCACTGTGGCGGTTCACCGGAGAGATGTTCCGCCCCCTGGACGGCCTCGACCTCGACCGGGCGGAGCTGGACTCGGCCTGGCTGGAGTCGGTGCGCAGCGTGCTGGGGCGGGCAGGCCTGGCCGTGCCCGAGGGATCGCGCACCGGAGCCTGGCGCGCCGGCGCGGGCCGCGAGGGCCTGCACACCGAGTCCTTCGGCCGGATGCTCGCCGAGATGCAGCACCTGCACCGCAGTCACCCGGGCGCGTCATGGTGACGCCCACCCCGCTGGAGGCGGAACTCCTCGAGGTCGCCGGTTCGGTTCTCGACCCCGAACTGCCCGTGGTCACCCTTCGGGAACTCGGCGTGCTGCGCGCGGTGCACGTACGCCACGCGGACGCCGTCGAGGTCGAGCTGACCCCCACCTACACCGGTTGCCCGGCGGTGGAGGCGATGTCCCTGGACATCGAACGGGCGCTGCACTCACACGGGGTGCGGGAGGTCACCGTGCGCACGGTGCTGTCCCCCGCCTGGTCCACCGACGACATCTCCGCCGAAGGGCGCCGCAAACTTCGGGAGTTCGGCATCGCACCGCCACGCGTGCGAAGGGCGGCCGACCCGGTCGGCGTCACCCTGGGCCCCACCCGGACCCTGCCCCCGAAGCCCACGGCTACCGGAACGGCGACCGGGGCGGCGACCCAGGCGGCGACCGGAACAGGGGCATACGCAGCCATGGATAGAGCCACAGCCGCGGACACCGCCGCGGACACGGGCGTGGCCTTGGAGCCGATCCGCTGCCCGCACTGCGGCTCCGCCGACACCGAGCTGCTCAGCCGCTTCTCCTCCACCGCCTGCAAGGCGCTGCGACGCTGCCTCGCCTGCCGTGAACCCTTCGACCACTTCAAGGAGTTGTGATGGCCCGCTTCCACCCGCTCCAGGTGGCCGCGGTGGACCACCTGACCGACGACTCCGTCACCCTCACGCTCACGGTCCCCGACGCGCTGCGCGAGGAGTACCGGCATGCCCCCGGCCAGCATCTCGCCCTGCGCCGCGTGGTCGACGGGACCGAGGTCAGGCGGACGTACTCGATCTGCTCGCCCGCCCCCGGTCCCGACGGCGCGGGTCCCCGCACGCTGCGAGTGGGCGTGCGGCTGGTCGAGGGCGGGGCCTTCTCGACGTACGCGCTGAAGGAGATCGCCGTCGGCGACGAGTTGGACGTGATGACGCCGGCCGGCCGGTTCACCCTCGCTCCCGCGCCCGGCCGGTACGCGGCGATCGTCGGCGGCAGCGGGATCACGCCGGTGCTGTCGATCGTCTCGACGCTGCTGGCCCGCGAGCCCGCGGCCCGGTTCTGCCTCATCCGCAGCGACCGGACGGCCGCCTCGACGATGTTCCTGGAGGAGGTCGCCGACCTCAAGGACAGGTACCCCGAGCGGTTCCAGCTGGTGACCGTGCTCTCCCGGGAGGAACAGCAGGCCGGGCTGCCGTCCGGCCGACTGGACCGGGAGCGGCTGACCGGGCTGCTGCCGTCGCTGCTGCCGGTGGCGGAGGTGGCGGGATGGTTCCTGTGCGGGCCGTTCGGACTCGTCCAGGGCGCGGAGCAGGCGCTGCGGGAGATCGGGGTCGCGCGGTCCCGGATCCACGAGGAGATCTTCCACGTGGAGGTCACGGCGCCCTCGGCGCCCGTGGCGGCCCCCGCCCACAGCACCGTGACCGCCCGGCTCGACGGCCGGGGCGGCAGCTGGCCCGTGCGGGACGGGGAGTCGGTCCTGGAGACGGTGCTGCGCAACCGGCCGGACGCGCCCTACGCCTGCAAGGGCGGGGTCTGCGGAACCTGCCGGGCCTTCCTGGTCTCGGGCGAGGTGCGCATGGACCGCAACTTCGCGCTGGAACCGGAGGAGACGGACTCCGGGTATGTGCTGGCCTGCCAGTCGCATCCGCTGACGGAGGCGGTGGAGGTGGACTTCGACCGCTGAGGAGCGCGGTGCGAGGGGGCGACCGGCTGTTTCCGCCTTACCGACCGAATCCGCCGTACCGACCGTTCCCCTCCCACCGACCGTTCCCCGCTCCCCAACCGTTCCCCTCCCACCGACCGTTCCCCGCTCCCCAACCGTTCCCCTCCCACCGACCGTTCCCCGCTCACCGACCGTTCCCCTCCCACCGACCGTTCCCTTCTTCTAGAACCTGTTCTATCTTGACGCTCCGTCAGATCAGCTGACCCGTCGGGAGGACAAGCCGTGGACTTCACCTTCACCGAGGAGCAGCAGGCAGCGGCGGAGGCGGCGCGGGGGGTGTTCGCCGGGGTCGCCCCCGACGACGTTCCGAGCCCCGCGCTCACCAGGGGTGCCGTGGCCGACGACTTCGACCGCGCGCTGTGGGCCAGGCTCGCCTCGGCGGACCTGCTGAGCCTGCTGCTGGACGAGGAGTTCGGCGGGGCAGGCCTCGACGCGATCGCGCTCTGTCTGGTGCTGCGCGAGGCGTCGAAGGTGCTGGCACGGGTACCGCTGCTGGAGAGCAGCGCGGCCGTGGCCGCCCTACAGGCCTACGGAGGGACGGAGTTGAAGTCGTCCCTGCTCGCTCGGGCCGGCCGGGGTGAGATCGTGCTCACCGTCGCCGCGAACGGCCGCACCGGCCACGATCCGGCCGAACTCGCCGTGACCGCACGGCAGGAGGACGGCACGGCCGAGCGAAGCGGCCCAGGGGGGTCGGACGGCTGCGAGTGGGTGCTGGACGGGGTGCAGACGGTGGTGCCGTGGGCGTACGACGCCGACTTCGTGGTCGTACCGGCGCACACCGGGGACGACCGGAGCGTCCTCGCCGTCGTCGCACGCGGACACGAAGGGGTCGTGCTCGCCGAGCAGATCTCCACGACCGGTGAGCGGCTCGGCGAACTGCGCCTCGATTCGGCGAAGATCCCCGACCGGGACGTCATCACCGCCGACGGCGCCTGGGAGTGGCTGCGCGCCCTGCTGACCACGGGGACCTGCGCGCAGGCGCTCGGTCTGGGCGAGCGCGTACTGGCGATGACAAGCGAGTACGCCGGCAAGCGGGAGCAGTTCGGACACCCCATCGCCAGTTTCCAGGCCGTCGCCGTACAGGCAGCCGACCGCTACATCGACCTGCGCGCGATGGAGGTCACGCTGTGGCAGGCCGCGTGGCGGATCGCCTCCGGGACGCCGGGCGCACTGCCTGCCTCCGGGGATGTCGCCGTGGCCAAGATCTGGGCCTCGGAAGGCGTACGGCGGGTGGTGCAGACCGCCCAGCATCTGCACGGAGGCTTCGGCGCCGACGTCGACTACCCGCTGCACCGGTACCACGCCTGGGCCAAGCACCTGGAACTGTCGCTCGGTCCGGCCGCGGCACACGAGGAGGCCCTGGGCGACCTGCTGGCCGCCCACCCCCTCGTCTGACACCCGCCCCGGCGAGACGAACCGGCCGACCCGACGCGGCGACCACCC
>NZ_JBHWUW010000028.1:0-103431 GCF_042737245.1 Streptomyces sp. NPDC060002 | reverse complement strand
CTCGTCGACCACGGCACCCCCATCGAGGCCGCCTGCCGCATCATCATCCTCGAGGACCAGCTCGAAGAAGCCCAGCGCATCAACGCCGAACACCGCCGCACCGCATCCCCGCAGACGGCCGGCATCTGAACCACAGTGCCCACCTGAACCACAGTGCCCACCTGAACCACGGTGTCCACCTGAACCACAGTGCCCACAACCACGGTGTCCACCTGAACCACGGTGTCCAACGACGCGCCGGGCCGCACCCCTCCGCCGATTCCAGAATATGAGCGCATGATCGCCGAAGACGCCCAGCCGCCGGTACACGGACGGGATCCGCAGCCCGGCCCCGACACCACGCTCGACGTCACGCTCGACGCCCTGCGTCCCCCGGCGGTCGGCGCGCCCGCCGGCCCGACGGTTCGGCCGGCCGCCGGGCGGCCGGCCGCCGGTCCGGAAGGCGGGGTGGGGCGGGCGGCGGCGGTGCTGAAGCCGAGGATGCGCGGCTGGCTGCATGCCGGCGTGTTCCCGCTGGCGCTGGTCGGCGGCATCGTCCTGGTCGCCGTCTCGCGTTCGGCGGCGGCGGTGGTGGCCTGCACGGTGTACGCGCTGTCGGCCTGCCTGCTGTTCGGCACCAGCGCGGTCTACCACCGTGGAACGTGGGGTGCGCGCGGGGAGGCGGTCCTGCGGCGACTGGACCACGCGAACATCTTCCTGATCATCGCGGGCACCTGCACCCCGTTGGCGGTGCTGCTGCTGCCCGAGGGCCGCCAGCGGGTGCTGCTGGCCGTGGTGTGGGCGGGCGCGCTGGCCGGCATCGCCTTCCGCGTCCTGTGGATCGGGGCTCCGAGGTGGCTATACACCCCGTGCTACATCGCCCTGGGCTGGGTGGCCGTCTTCAACCTGCCCGACTTCGCGCGGGCCGGCGGCACCGCGGTCGCCGTGCTCGTCATCGCCGGCGGTCTGCTCTACACCGCGGGCGCCGTCGTCTACGGACTCAAACGCCCCGACCCCTCACCGGCCTGGTTCGGCTTCCACGAGGTCTTCCACGCCCTGACCATCGCCGCCTTCACCGCGCACTACACCGCCATCCTCCTGGCAGCCACATGACGGCATCGACGACCGGCCCCACCGCAGCCCCCGGTGCCCCGTGCGGTCCGGGGCGGTCCGAGACAGCTCGGGACAGCCCGGGACAGCCCGTTCGGTCCGGGGCGGCCGACAGTCCTACTCGGGTCCTTGCTCGGGCGGGCCTGCCACGACATCCAGTGTGTTCATGTACGTGAACTTCGGCGGGGCGCAGTACAGGGCGAGGGGGCAGGCCCGTGCCGCTCTTCGCGTTGTGTGGCACTGCCTTGAGCGCTCTCGCCAGGCAGAAGCAGGAGTCCGACGGGTCGATCAGCGTTCACATACTTGTCAGCTGATAGTGACCGCCCTATCCTCACGTGGAGAAAGCGCTTTCCCGACACCTGCTGACCGTGCCCGGGAAAGCGGCCCGCGGTATCGGCCGTGGGGCAGCCTGCGTGCCGCAACCGATCCGGCGCAAGGCTGACCAGGGCTGACCGCACAGAGAATGTCGACGCGCCAGGACTCCGGCATGCGTTCCGGGGGCGCGGACGCATCGCGCTCGTCGCCGTGGCCGCGGTGGCGGGCACCCGTACCAGGGGCCGGCCGGGACCTGTACAGCTCCGTTCCCCCGGTCGTCCCGTCCTCGGCGGCGTCCCCGCTGCGTCGCCTCGGCATGCGTGCACCCCGGCCTGGCGCCCGGTCGCGTCGCCCGCATGGCGGTCGCACCGCTGACACCACGGCGGTGCCGCCCGCACCACAGCAACAGCACCGTCCCTACCGGCCCGTGGCGAGAACGGCATGCGCACCGGGCCGGCGGGGGCCTGCTGCGGTACTCGTATGGCATGGACATGGCATGGGTGCGCGCCCTCGACGGCCCTTGGCCCTTGAATCCCGCACGGACGTGCGCGGCACCCCCGGTACGCGATGACGAAAGACGAGGCGAGGATGAGAAAGCCAGTCGCTCTGCGACTCTCCGCGGCACTCGGCACGCTGGCCCTGGCGGCGGCGACAGGCGTGGTCCTGTCCATGCCCACGGCGTCGGCGGCCGCCGCCGGCGCGACGGGGTTCGCCACTCAGAACGGCGGCACCACCGGCGGCGCCGGCGGGACGACGGTCAAGGCCACCACGGGCACCCAGATCCACGAGGCCCTGTGCGGCCGGGCCAGTACCAGCACCCCGATCACCATCCAGGTCGAGGGGACCGTCACCGTCGGCAACACCGCGAAGGTGTCGGGCTCCGGCTGCAACACCGCCGCCGGCGTGATCGAGCTGAAGGGCATCAGCAACGTCACCCTCGTCGGCGTCGGCGGCGGAGCCGTGTTCGACCAGATCGGCATCCACATCCGCCAGTCCAGCAACATCATCGTCCAGAACGTGACCGTCCAGAACGTGAAGAAGTCGGGCTCGCCCACCTCCAACGGCGGTGACGCCGTCGGCATGGAGACCGACGTGCACAACGTCTGGGTCGACCACGCCACGCTGATCGCCTCGGGCGGTGAGTCGGAGGGCTTCGACGGCCTGTTCGACATGAAGGACAGCACCCGGTACGTGACCCTGTCCTACAGCATCCTGCGCAACTCCGGCCGCGGCGGTCTCGTCGGCTCCAGCGACAGCGACCTCGCCAACGGGCCGGTCACCTTCCATCACAACCGGTACGAGAACATCGACTCCCGTACGCCCCTGCTGCGCGGCGCCACCGCCCACGTCTACAACAACTACTACGTCAGCCTGAACGAATCGGGCATCAACCCCCGGGCCGGTGGCAAGGCCAAGGTCGACAACAACTACTTCAAGGACTCCAAAGACGTCCTCGGCACCTTCTACACCGACCTGCCGGGATACTGGCAGGTCGGCGGAAACATCTTCGACAACGTGACCTGGTCGGCGCCGGGCGAGGACAACAACCCCGCCGGACCGAACCCGACGTCGAACACGACCGTCAGCATCCCCTACTCCTACACTCTCGACGCCGCCTCCTGCGTGCCGTCGATCGTGACCGCGACGGCGGGCGCCGACAACGGTCTGAAGGTGTCGGACGGCAACTGCGTGGCGACGACACCCACCGCGACCGCCACGTCGACTTCCACGGCCACCGCGACCGCCACGTCGACTTCCACGGCCACCGCGACCGCCACGTCGACTTCCACGGCCACACCGACCGCCACCGCGACGTCGACGCCCTCCGGGACCAACCTGAGCATCGGCGCCGACTCCGACGGTTCCAGCAAGGCGTCCGGCACCAGCTACGGCAACGTCCGCGACGGCGACACGAGCACCTACTGGTCACCGAGCGGCTCGACCGGCTCCATCTCCATCAAGTGGGGCTCGGCGACCACCATCTCCAAGATCAACATCCGGGAGGCCTCCGGCGCCACCGGCAACATCGGTACCTGGCGGGTGCTCAACGCAGACACCGGGGCGGTGCTGACCTCGGGCAGCGGAGCGGGAACCATCTCCTTCACGTCCACCTCGCTGAAGAAGGTCACCTTCGAGATCACGGGCTCGACCGCCACCCCGAGGGTGGCCGAGTTCGAGACCTACGCCTAGGAGCTGCCCGGCCCGTCATGCACCTTCGCTCGACCAGCTCGTTGTCTCGGGCACGGGACAGGAGAACTCGGTGATCCGCCGGACGCGGAGCAGGAACGGTCGCGACCGTTCCTGCCCGCGGGCAAAGGCCAGTGCGGGCGGTGGCGCGAGCCCACCCCCACAGGCCTTTGAGGCAGATCCTGACCACGGCCGACGCGGCGGGGGAGAGCGACCCGGGACGTCTCGGTCGACTCCACCACCGCGGGTCCACCACCGCGGCCGGCACGCGCAGCGAGCCATCACCCCCGCCTGCCGAGCCGCAGGTCCAGCAGCCGCAGGGGCGTGACCTCGCGCAGCCCGGACCCCGACCGCTCGTACCAGCGGAACGTCCCCTCTCGCGCGGCCGGAACCTGTCCCCGCACGGGCGTGGAACCCTGTCCCCGTACCGACGCGGAACCCCGTCCCCGTACCGACGCGGAGTCCTGTCCCCGCACGGGCGCGGAGTCCTGTCCCCGTACCGACGCGGAGTCCTGTCCCCGCACGGGCGCGGAACCCCGTCCCCGTACCGACGCGGAACCCCGTCCCCGCACGGACGCGCCCCCCGCGGACGCGGAACGTGTCCGTTCGCGGCTCCGGGTAGCCTGCCCACCTGCGGTGGCAAGCGGCTCGCTCACATCCGCCCGCCCCTCGGTGTGCGCCGGGCTTAACTCCCGGCGGCCGGTCCGGGAGACACCTGTGTAATGCACGGTTCGTACCGTCACAGAGGCTTGCAGAGGCTCTCACCAGGCTGATCGTCAGAAGGAAAGGGGCGCCCGTGGCCGCGTTGGACCCGCGGACCGACAGCGCGACCGCGACCCAGGTGCGCACGGTCTGCTCGTACTGCGGTGTGGGCTGCGGCATGCTCCTCGACATCGGCCGCGGACCGGACGGGCGCCGTACGGTCCTGAAGGCGTCCGGCGACAAGCAGCACCCGGCGAACTTCGGCCGGCTGTGCACCAAGGGCGCGACCACCGCCGACCTGCTCGCCGCACCCGGCCGGCTGACCGGCGCGCTCGTCCGCTCGGACCGCGGCGCGGAACCGGAGCCCGCCCCCGTGGACGCGGCGATCGCCGAGACGGCACGGCGGCTGCGGACGATCGTCGACGAACACGGCCCCGACGCGGTCGCCCTCTACGTGTCCGGCCAGATGAGCCTCGAAGCGCAGTACCTGGCCAACAAGCTGGCCAAGGGCTATCTCCGGACCAACCAGATCGAGTCGAACTCCCGCCTGTGCATGGCAAGCGCGGGAACCGGTTACAAGCTCTCGCTCGGCGCCGACGGCCCGCCCGGCTCGTACGAGGACCTCGACAAGGCGGACGTCTTCCTCGTCATCGGTTCCAACATGGCCGACTGCCACCCGATCCTGTTCCTCCGGATGATGGACCGGGTGAAGGCGGGCGCCAGACTGATCGTCGTCGACCCGCGCCGCACCGCCACCGCCGCCAAGGCCGACCTGTTCCTCCAGGTCGCGCCGGGCACCGACCTCGCGCTCCTCAACGGTCTGCTCCGCCTCCTGCACGAGAACGGTCACACCGACCCCGAGTTCGTCGCCGCGTACACCGAGGGCTGGGAGGCCATGCCGGAGTTCCTCGCCGACTACGCGCCCGCGACGGTCGCGGAGATCACCGGCATACCGGAGGACGACCTCCGCGCGGCGGCCCGGCTGATCGGCGAGGCGGAGGAGTGGACCAGCTGCTGGACCATGGGCCTCAACCAGTCCACGCACGGCACCTGGAACACCAACGCGCTCATCAACCTCCACCTCGCCACCGGCAGGATCTGCCGCCCGGGCAGCGGCCCCTTCTCACTCACCGGCCAGCCCAACGCCATGGGCGGCCGGGAAATGGGTTACATGGGTCCGGGGCTGCCCGGTCAGCGCTCCGTCCTCGTCGAGGGCGACCGTGCCTTCGTCGAGGACCTGTGGGGGCTCGCGCCGGGCACACTCAGGGCCGACGGCGTCGGCAAGGGCACCATCGAGATGTTCCGGAAGATGGCCGAGGGCGACATCAAGGCCTGCTGGATCATCTGCACCAACCCGGTCGCCTCCGTCGCCAACCGCAGGACGGTCATCGAGGGGCTGGAGGCCGCCGAGTTCGTCGTCGCGCAGGACGTCTTCGCCGAAACGGAGACAAACGCTTACGCCGACATCGTCCTGCCCGGCGCGCTGTGGACCGAGACCGAGGGCGTCCTCATCAACAGCGAGCGCAACCTCACCCTCGCCCGCCCCGCCGCCGACCCGCCCGGGGAGGCCATGGCGGACTGGCAGCTCATCGCGGCCGTCGCCCGCGCCATGGGTTACGAAAGCGGTTTCACCTACGACACCGCCGAGCAGGTCTTCGAGGAGATCAAGCGCGCCCACAACCCGCAGACCGGCTATGACCTGCGCGGAGTGACCTACGACCGGCTGCGCGCCGCCCCGGTGCAGTGGCCGGCGGCCACCGCCGACGGGCCCGACCGCAACCCGATCCGCTATGTGAACGACGACGGCTCGCTCACCTTTCCCACGGCTTCCGGCCGCGCGGTCTTCCACCCGCGTCCGCATGTCCCGCCCGCCGAGATGCCGGACGACGACTACCCGTTCTTCCTGAACACCGGCCGCCTCCAGCACCAGTGGCACACCCTGACGAAGACCGCGAGGGTGGCCAAGCTCAACAAGCTGAATCCCGGCCCGTTCGTGGAGGTGCACCCCGAGGACGCCGCCGCGCTCGGCGTGACCGACGGCGACTCCGTCGAGGTCGCCTCGCGGCGCGGCCGGGCCGTGCTGCCGGCCGTCGTCACCGACCGCGTCCTGCCCGGTTCCTGTTTCGCGCCGTTCCACTGGAACGACCTGTTCGGCGAGTACCTCAGCGTCAACGCGGTCACCAGCGACGCCGTCGACCCGCTGTCCTTCCAGCCCGAGCTGAAGGTGTGCGCGGTCTCCCTGACAAAGGTGTCGACACCGGTTACCGTGCAGCCGCCGGCCACACAGGCCCCGGCGCCGCAGAACCCGCTCGGGAACGTGCAGGGCACCCGGGCCCCGGTGCCGGAAGGACCCGGTGCCGTCCTCGTACCGACCGCCGTCCTGCCGTCCGCGGCCGAGGTCTTCGGCCTGCGCCCCGCTCCGCCGCCGGTCCTGACCGAGCACGAACGGCAGTACCTGGTCGGCTTCCTCGCCGGCATCCCGGCAGGCGCCCCCGGCGTACCGGTGCTGCCGGCGGACGCGCCCTTCACCCCCGAGCACGCGCTGTGGGTCAACGGCACCCTCGCCGGCATGTACTCCCGTACCGCCGCCGCACCCCCACGCCCGACGATCCCGGCACGCCGGGTGGTGATCCTGTGGGCCTCGCAGACCGGCAACGCCGAGGACTTCGCGACCACCACCGCCGAGCGGCTCACCGCGGGCGGTCACCCGGCGTCCCTCGTCGCCATGGACGAGGCCGACCCGGCCGCGCTGCCCTCCGACGCCGACCTGCTGCTGATCACCAGCACCTTCGGCGACGGCGACGCCCCCGACAACGGCGCCGGCTTCTGGGACGGCCTCGCCGCCCTGGACACCGGCCGCCTGGAAGGCCACCGCTACGCCGTCCTCGCCTTCGGGGACTCCTCGTACGACGACTTCTGCGGGCACGGCCGGCGACTGGACCGGCGGCTGGACGAACTCGGCGCGGTCCGGCTGGCCCCCCGCACCGACTGCGAGCCGGACTTCGAGACGGAGGCGGAGGCCTGGCTCGACCAGGTGGCCACCGCCCTGAAGGAGGCCACGGAACTGGTGCCCGCGGCCCCGGCCCGGATCCCGGCGACCGCGGGTCCCGCCACCGCTCACGCGTCGGCGACCGTTACGGAAACCGATTCCGGCACCGTTACGAAGGCCCCCGCCGCTCCCCGCCCCAAGCGCCCCGCTCCCGTCATCGCCCGCCTGACCGGCAACCGTCCGCTGAGCCTGCCGGGCTCCGGCAAGGAGGTCCGCCGCTTCACCTTCGACACCCGCGACAGCGAGACCCCGCTCGTCTACGAGGCGGGCGACGCCCTGGGCGTACGCCCCCTCAACTCACCTGACACGGTGGCGGAGTGGCTGGGCGTCACCGGACTCGACGCGCACGCGCGCGTGCAGGTGAACGGCGTCGGGGAGGTCGCGCTCGGCGAGGCCTTCCTGCGCCACCTCGACATCACCCGGATCACCCCGGCCCTGCTGCGCTTCACCGCCGACCGCACCCGCGACCCGCGTGAACTGCGCAAGCTGCTGCGCCCCGACAACAAGGACGAGCTGGCGAAGTGGTCCTGGGGCCGCCAGGCCGTCGACGTGGCCGCCGAGTTCGGTGTCCGCGCCGACGCACAGGAGTGGGCCGAGCTGCTGGGACGGCTGCAGCCGCGGCTGTACTCCATCTCGTCCAGCCCGCTGACCGACCGTCACCTCGTCTCGCTCACCGTCTCCGTCGTGCGGTACGAGAACCTGGCCGGCCGCCCCCGGCAGGGCGTCTGCTCGCCCTTCCTGGCCGACGCCGAACCCGGCACCGAGGTGGCCGTCCATGTGCAGCGCTCCCCGCACTTCCGCCCCCCGGCCGACCCGGCGACCCCGATGGTGATGGTCGGCCCCGGCACCGGGGTGGCGCCTTTCGTCGGCTTCCTCGAGGAGCGCCGGGCCCGGGGGCACCGGGCTCCCAACTGGCTGTTCTTCGGCGAGCAGCACCGCGCGACGGACTTCTACTACGAGGAGGAGCTGGCCGCCCTCCGCGACGACGGCACCCTCGCCCGGCTGGACACCGCCTTCTCCCGCGACCAGCGCGCCAAGGTCTACGTCCAGGACAGGATCCGCGAGCACGGTTCCCATCTGTGGTCCTGGCTCCAGGACGGCGCCCACTTCTACGTCTGCGGCGACGCCTCCCGGATGGCCAAGGACGTCGACCTGGCCCTGCGTGACGTCGCGGTCCTGCACGGCGGCCTGAGCGAGGCCGAGGCGGCGTCCTACGTGAAGCAGCTCGCCTCCGACAAGCGGTACGTGCGGGACGTCTACTGACGGGAGTCACCAGAAATGCCCGTGGGAGGCACGGGTACCAAGTGACGTTGCGCCGAAGAGAGTTGATATTCGGACATCGCGGCGCGTCTATGTTCGTTTTTTCAACAGGAGTGGACAAGATCTGACGCACCCTCCGTCCGTGCGAAGTCGCACGGGTCGCCCCGAGGAAGGTCGTGGTCATGTCGCACCCGCATGTGTCGTCCATGGACCGGCCGGACCGCCCCCAGGGGGTGGAACCGGACCACCCCCGGCGGACGGTCGTCAGCCGTCGTCGTCTGCTCGAAGGGTCGGCCGCCGTCCTCGGCGCGCTCGTCCTGTCCGCGCCCTCCACCGCCCACCCGGCCGTCGCGGCGGACGGCACCCCGGAGTGGAACGGCGCCATCGACGTCTTCCGCCTCGGCACCGAAGCCCCGCACACCACCCTCATGCCGTACGCGGACCTCGCCCAGGCGCTCGCCGCCGACCGCACCCGCTCGCCCTACCGGCTGAGCCTCGACGGCACCTGGAAGTTCGCCCACGCCGACCGTCCCGACGACCGGGACCCCGACTTCCACCGCACCGACGTCGACGACAGCGGCTGGGACACGATCCCGGTTCCCGCCGCCTGGCAGTTGCACGGTCACGACCGCCCGATCTACATCAACATCACCTATCCGTGGTGGGGCGCCAACGGACTGGGGGAGGAGGCGCAGCCGCCGGCCGCACCCACCCGCTACAACCCCGTGGGCCAGTACCGTCGCACCTTCACGGTCCCGCGCGGCTGGGCGGGACGCCGGACGTTCCTTCACTTCGAGGGGGTCAAGTCCGCCCACTACGTGTGGATCAACGGCGAGTTGGTCGGTTACCACGAGGATTCCTACGACCCCGCCGAGTACGACATCACCCCGCACCTCAAGCCGGGCACCAACCAGATCGCGGTGGAGGTCTACCGCTACTCGGACGGCGACTGGCTGGAGGACCAGGACATGATCCGGCTGAGCGGTATCTTCCGCTCGGTCTACCTGTACTCCACACCAGCGGTGCATGTGCGGGACTTCAGGCTGGACACCCCACTGGGCGACGACCACAGGGCGGCCGAACTGTCGGTCACCGCGAGCGTGCGGGACTACGGCGGACAGGGCGCCGGCCGCTACTGGGTCGAGACACAGCTGTACGACGCGAGCGGGCACCCGGTGTGGCCCCGGCCCCTGCGGCAGGACGTCGCGCTCGGCGCCGGGGAGGAGACGGCCGTACAGGCCGCGAAGGCGGTGCCCGCGCCCCGCCTGTGGTCGGCCGAACATCCGTACCTCTACACCGCCGTGCTCCGCCTGCGCGACCCGTCGGGAAAGGTGATCGAAACCCTTTCCCACCGCGTGGGCCTGCGTGAGTTCGCGCTCACGGACGGTCTGATGCGCATCAACGGCAAGCCGGTCTCCTTCCGGGGCACCAACCGGCACGAGATGCACCCGACCCGCGGCTCGGCCCTCACCCGCGCCGACCTCGTCGAGGACATCGGGATCATCAAGCGGCTGAACATCAACACCGTCCGCACCTCGCACTACCCCAACAACCCGCTGTGGCTGGAACTCGCGGACGAGTACGGCCTGTACCTCGTGGACGAGACCAACCTCGAGACCCACGGCATCCGGGGCGAGTACCCGGGCGACCACGCCGAGTGGACGAGGGCCTGCGTGGCCCGTGCCCAGAACATGGTCCACCGCGACAAGAACCACGCCTCGGTCGTCATCTGGTCGCTCGGCAACGAGGCCGGCGGCGGCACCACGTTCAACGCCATGCACGACTGGATCCGCTCCTACGACACCACCCGCGTCATCCAGTACGAGGGCGACGACCGCCCGGGAATCAGCGACATCCGCTCCGAGATGTACGACACTCCCGCCCGTGTCGAGGCGCGGGCCGAGGACACCAGCGACACCCGGCCGTACGTGATGATCGAGTACTCCCACGCGATGGGGAACTCCAGCGGGAACCTCAAGAAGTACTGGGACCTGATCCGCCGTCACGAGGTGCTCCAGGGCGGCTGGATCTGGGACTTCGCCGACCAGGCCCTCGACTGGCCCACCCCCGTCCGCAAGCTGTTCACCGAGGCCGGACCCGCCGCTCTCAGGGGCGAGGTCATCGCCTCCGGTGGCGCCTTCACCCGCGACGAGGGCATCTCCGGTGCAACCGTTTTCGCTCGTGACGCAGCGCTGGACCTGACCGGCTCCCTCACGCTGGAAGCCTGGATCACTCCGCACGTAACCGGTTACCACCAGCCGATCCTCGCCAAGGGCGACACCCAGTACGCCCTGAAGCAGACGAACCGGACCCTCGAGTTCTTCATCTACGGCAGCGGCCAGTGGATCACCGCGAGCTGGGCACTGCCGGACGACTGGACCGGCTCCGAGCACCATGTCGCCGGCGTCTTCGACGTAGCGACCGGCACGCTGACCCTGTATGTCGACGGCGCGGTCCGGGCCACCCGCACCACCACGGTGCGCCCCGGCAACAACACCGCGCCCCTGTCCCTTGCCACCGACGTCGACAACCCGACCCGGGAGTTCAGCGGCACCGTCCGGCGGGCCGGCGTGTACGCCCGGGCGCTGAGCGCGGCCGAACTGGCCTTTGCAGGCCGTGGTCCCGGCGACGACGGCGTGCGGTTCTGGTTCGACGCCGCCACCGTCGGCCTCACCGAGAAGCGCCCCCGCGAGAAGTCGTTCCGTGCCTACGGCGGCGACTGGGGCGACAACCCCAACGACGGGGCCTTCTCCGGCGACGGCATCGTCACCGCCGACCGCGGGGCCACCGGCAAGTCCGCCGAGGTCAAGCGGATCTACCAGGCAGTCCACGCCGCACCGGCCTTTGGCGACCTGCTCGCCCCGGGAGCGGCCGTCACCCTCACCAACGAGTACCTGTTCACCAACCTCCGGGAATTCGACGGACGTTGGGAACTCGTGCGGGACGGCGAAGTGGTCCAGCGTGGACAGCTGAGCCGTGACCGGCTCGACGTGGCCGCGCTGTCGAGCAAGGACGTCATTGTGCCCTTCGAGCTGCCGGACCGCCCGGCGCCGGGCGCCGAGTACTTCCTCCAGCTGTCGTTCACCACCAGGGAGACGACGAAGTGGGCGAAGTCCGGCTTCGAGGTGGCGAGACAGCAACTCGCCGTCGACGCCGGGAGCCCCGCCGTCACGCCCGTACCGCTGGCCGGCGTCCCGGCTCTCAGTCATCGGGACGACGCCGGAGCAGTCACCGTCAAGGGCAGGAACTTCTCGGTCACCGTCGACAAGAAGACCGGCGTCATCACCTCCTACGAGGCCGCCGGCACCCGGCTGATCTCCTCGGGGCCGGCCCCCAACTTCTGGCGTGCCCCGACCGACAACGACCGGGGAAACGGACAGCACACCCGCAACCAGACCTGGCGCGACGCCGGCGCGCGCCGCGAGGTGACCGAGGTGAGCGTGCGGGCGCTGCGCGACCGGGCCGTCGAGATCAAGGTCGCCGGGACGCTGCCCACCACGACGGAGTCGACGTACACCACCACCTACACCGTTTTCGGAAACGGTGAGATCAAGGTCGACAACACCCTGCACCCGGGCGCCGCCTCCCTGCCGTACATCCCGGAGATCGGCACGCTACTGTTCCTGCCCGCCCGCCTGGAGAAGCTGCACTACTACGGCCGCGGTCCCGAGGAGAACCACTGGGACCGCAACGACGCCACCGACGTGGGCCGCTACTCCGGTACCGTCACCGGGCAGTGGACCTCCTATCTGCGGCCCCAGGAGAACGGCAACAAGACCGACGTCCGCTGGGTCGCCCTCACCGACGGCGACGGCACCGGCCTGCTGGTCAGCGGCGAGCCGCTGCTGGAGTTCAACGCCTCGCACCTCACTCCGGAGGATCTGTCCGCCGGAGCCCGACACGACTACCAGCTCACCCCTCGCAAGGAGGTCGTACTGCGCCTGAACCACCGGCAGATGGGCGTCGGCGGTGACAACAGCTGGGGCGCGCACACCCACGACGAGTACAAGCTGTTCGCCGACCGCGACTACGCGTACACCTACCGGCTGCGGCCGTTGACCGACGTCGACATGGCGACGGCCGCGTCGCGGCGGCCGACGGCAACCTCCGAGTAACCGGTTCCACCGCCTTCACAGGTTCCACCGCTTTCACCGCTGCCGGCGGTACGGACACGGGTACGGCCACGGATGCCGGACCGTGCCCGTACCGCCGGCGCTCTCCGAACGCCTCAGCGACGACGCGGTGGGTCCTCACCGGCCGACGCCGCGTCGGTGAGGCCTTCCCGCAGCCACCGGTCGTCCTCGAAGTCCGACGGCACATCGTCCACCCAGGGGTCGATCCCGCGTGCCTCGAGCGCCTCGAACCACCGGTCGCGCTGCGACTCCGGCAGACGCGCACCGCACCACGGACAGAAGCCGATCTCCCGGGAGGCCGACCCCCCGTCGTGGACGATCAGCCCGTACTCCCGGAACCTCGGTTCGAACCGCACCAGCGCGTCCGGGCAGGCGAAGACGTCGGCGTGCGTCTGGCAACGCCAGTCGGCCTGGCGGGTCATCTCGGCACAGCAGTGATCGATCACTCACACATTCTCCCCGGCGGCGCGCGAGAATCGGAACGGCAGCACGTATCACCCGTATCGCACTCCACGGAAAAGGAAACGAATCCATGACCGAGCAGGACGAACGCTTCGACGTCGTGGTCCTAGGCGCCGGTCCGGGCGGCTACGTCGCCGCGGTCCGCGCCGCCCAACTGGGCAAGCGCGTCGCCGTCGTCGAGGAGAAGTACTGGGGCGGCGTGTGCCTCAACGTGGGCTGTATCCCCACCAAGGCCCTCCTGCGCAACGCCGAACTCGCCCACATCTTCACCCGTGAGGCGAAGACCTTCGGCATCAAGGTCGAGGGCCAGGTCTCCTTCGACTACGGAGAGGCGTACCGCCGCAGCCGCAAGGTCGCCGACGGCCGGGTCAAGGGCGTCCACTACCTGATGAAGAAGAACAAGATCACCGAGTTCGACGGCCGCGGCGCCTTCGTCGACGACCGGACCCTCCGGGTGACCGGTTACGACGGGGAGACCCGCACCATCGGTTTCGACCACTGCATCATCGCCACCGGCGCCACCCCCAAGCTGCTCCCCGGCACCAAGCGCAGCGCGCGAGTGGTGACGTACGAGGAGCAGATCCTCGCCGACGACCTTCCGCGGTCGATCGTCGTCGCGGGCGCCGGCGCCATCGGCATCGAGTTCGCGTACGTCCTGCACAACTACGGGGTGAAGGTCACGATCGTCGAGTTCCTGGACCGGGTCGCGCCCCTGGAGGACGCCGAGGTCTCCGCCGAACTGGCCAAGCAGTACCGGAAGCTGGGCATCGACGTACTCACCTCCACCCGGGTGGAGTCCATCGACGAGTCCGGTCCGCAGGTCCGCGTCACCGTCACCGGCAAGGACGGCGCCCAGCAGGTCCTGGAGTCCGACAAGGTGCTCCAGGCGATCGGCTTCGCCCCGAACGTCACCGGCTACGGCCTGGAGAACACGGGCGTGCGGGTCACCGAGCGCGGCGCGATCGACGTCGACGGCCGCTGTCGCACCTCCGTCCCGCACATCTTCGCCATCGGCGACGTCACCGCGAAACTGATGCTCGCGCACGCCGCCGAGGCCATGGGCGTCATCGCCGCCGAGACCCTCGCCGACGCGGAGACCATGGAGCTGGACTACGCCATGATCCCGCGCGCCACCTACTGCCAGCCCCAGGTCGCCAGCTTCGGCTACACCGAGGCCCAGGCGCGGGAAAAGGGTTACGACGTCAAGGTGGCGAAGTTCCCGTTCACCGCGAACGGCAAGTCGCACGGCCTCGGCGACACCACCGGTTTCGTGAAACTGATCAGCGACGCCAGGTACGGCGAGCTGATCGGCGGTCATCTGATCGGCCCCGACGTCACCGAACTGCTCCCCGAGCTGACGCTCGCCCAGCAGTGGGACCTCACCGTCCACGAGGTCGCCCGCAACGTCCACGCCCACCCGACCCTGGGCGAGGCCGTCAAGGAGGCCGTCCACGGACTGGCCGGGCACATGATCAACATGTAGCGGCCCTCCGTACGGGCGGGGCCGTTCACGCGAACGGCCCCGCCCGGCTCGCCGCCGTCGCACGGCCGGGATGTGCTGGCATCCACCGGACCGACCCCGGACCGGACCCGACCGACGGTGAGGGAGTCCGCCATGCCGGAAAGCGGTGTCCCCGCCGACGCGGAGCTGGACGCACTCAGAGCCCGTATCGCGGCCCTCGAGGAGGAGCGCACCCGTCGTCCCACCCACCACCGGGTCCGCTCGATCGTCGCGGTCGTCCTCATCGTCCTCGGCTGCGTCCTGGCCCCGCTGGGCGTGGTGGCGGCCTGGACCTCGAGCATCGTGGGCGACACAGACCGCTATGTCGACACCGTCCGCCCGCTGGCCTCCGACAAGGACATCCAGAACGCGGCCGCCACCCGCGTCACGAACGCGCTGATGGAACGCCTGGACCTCACCGCCCTCCTCCAGGACGCGGCCCCGGCCCAGCGTCCCCTGCTGGAGAAGGCCCTCGGCAAGCTGGGTCCCTCGCTCGAGAGCGCCGTCGGCAGCTTCGTGCACGACAAGGCGCAGGCGGTCGTGGCCTCCGACGCCTTCGAGAAGATCTGGGTCGACGCCAACCGCAGGATCCACAGTGCCGTCGACAAGGCCCTCACGGGCAGCGGCGGCGGCGCGGTGAAGATCGAGAACGACACGGTGACGGTCGACCTCGCCCCGGTCGTCGAGCAGGTCAAGCAACGGCTGGTCGACTCCGGGCTGACGGTCGCGGGGAAGATCCCCGAGATCCACACGAACATCACGGTCGTCGAGTCCGAGGACATCGGCAAGGTCAAGACCTACTTCCGGCTGCTCCAGCTGGCCGGTTTCTGGCTGCCCGTGATCGCGGTCCTGCTGGTGGCGGCAGGCGTCCTGCTCTCGACGCACCGCCGCCGCGTCCTGATCGTCGCCGCGCTCTGCTTCGCCTTCGCCACTCTCCTGCTGGGCGTCGCGCTGACCGTCTTCCGGGTGGTCTACCTGGACGCGCTCCCGGCCGGCGTGTCCCAGCCGGCCGCCGGGTCGGTGTACGACACGCTCACCCGCTTCCTGCGCACCTCCGTGCGGTCGGTGGTCGCCCTCGGCGTGGTGATCGCCCTCGCCGCCTGGCTGACCGGGCCCGGCCGTCATGCCGCTCTGGTGCGGCGGCTCTGGCACTCGGGCATCGGCGCCGTGCGCGCGACCGCCGATCACGCCGGACTGCGCACCGGTCCCGTCGGCCCGTTCGTCGACCGCTACCGCACCTGGATCACCTGGATCCTGGCCGCGGGAGCCGTCCTGGCCTTTCTCCTGTGGCCGTACCCGACCGGCTGGGTCGTGGTCGGCCTCGCCCTCGCCCTGCTCTTCGCGCTGGGGATCGTCGACTTCCTCGCGACCCGGCCCCGCCGAAAGGACAGCCCCGCATGAGTTCGCACTCCCCGACCGGAGAGCCGCACGGTGACATAGGCACCGCCTGGTCCACGCCGCGCGGCGGCCCGTCCGGGCCCGCCGCGCACGACAGCCGGGCCGGCGGCGTCGTCTTCGCCGGCGTCCTGCTGCTGTGCAGCGGCGTGCTCGCCGTCCTCCAGGGCATCGCGGCCATCGCCGAGGACGACATCTACGCCCGTGTCGGCTCGTACGCCTACGAGCTCGATCTCACCGGCTGGGGCTGGATCCACCTCGTCCTCGGCGTGGTCGCTGCGGCGACCGGCGCGGCCCTCCTCAAGGGCATGGCCTGGGCGCGCTTCGCGGGCATCTTCCTCGCCGCGCTGAGCCTGGTCACCCAGTTCCTGTTCCTGCCCTACGAGCCGCTCTGGTCCATCGTGGTCATGGCGATCGACGTGTTCGTGATCTGGTCGCTGGCGTCCTGGCAGGAGAGGGCGGGCTGAGGGCCGGCAGGGGCGCCGGTACCCTCCGCGGGAGGCGGCGGGCGGTGCAGGCCACGCGAGGCCGATGTCGGATTCTCGCCAGCGCCTGATCGGCGACCGGTGGATGCTTGACGTATGCAGAACGGGATGTACACCGATCGCGAGCACTGTGTGCGCGCCTTGCGGTCCAAGGACGCGCGCTTCGACGGATGGTTCTTCACAGCGGTCCTGACCACCGGCATCTACTGCCGGCCCAGCTGCCCCGTCGTGCCGCCCAAGCCGCAGAACATGGTCTTCCACCCGAGCGCCGCCGCCTGTCAGCAGGCCGGCTTCCGCGCCTGCAAGCGCTGTCGGCCCGACACCACGCCGGGCTCCCCTGAGTGGAACCAGCGCGCCGATCTGGTCGCCCGCGCCATGCGGCTGATCGCCGACGGTGTCGTCGACCGCGAAGGCGTGCCCGGACTCGCGGCCCGCCTCGGTTACAGCACCCGCCAGGTCGAACGCCAACTCCTCGCCGAACTCGGCGCCGGGCCGTTGGCGTTGGCCCGCGCGCAGCGCGCCCAGACCGCTCGCCTGCTCATCGAGACGACCGAACTCCCGATGGCGGAGGCCGCGTTCGCGTCCGGCTTCGCCTCCATCCGCACCTTCAACGACACCGTGCGCGAGGTGTTCGCACTCTCCCCGAGCGAACTGCGCGCCCGCGTCCCGCGCAAGAACCCCTCGGCCCGCCCGGCCACGCCCGGCACGCTCGCCCTGCGCCTGCCCTTCCGTGCCCCGCTCAACCCCGACAACCTCTTCGGCCACCTCGCCGCGACCGGTGTCCCGGGTGTCGAGGAGTGGCGGGACGGCGCGTTCCGGCGCACGCTCCGACTGCCTTACGGACACGGCATCGTGGCGCTCACCCCGAACCCCGACCACATCGGCTGCCGCCTCACCCTCAGCGACCTGCGCGACCTCACGGTCGCGATCAGCCGCTGCCGGCGCATGCTCGACCTGGACGCCGACCCGGTCGCCATCGACGACCAGCTGCGCACGGATCCGCTGCTCGCACCCCTGGTGGACAAGGCCCCCGGCCGCCGGGTGCCCCGTACGGTCGACGAGGCGGAGTTCGCCGTCCGCGCCGTGCTGGGGCAGCAGGTCTCCACGGCGGCGGCCCGGACCCACGCGGCCCGCCTGGTCACCGCGCACGGCGAACCGGTCGACGACCCGGAGGGCGGCCTCACCCACCTCTTCCCGACCGCCGAGGCGCTCGCCGCCGTCGACCCCGAGACGCTGGCGATGCCCCGTACGCGCCGCACCACCTTCAGCACCCTCGTCGGACAACTCGCCGACGGCACACTGCACCTGGGTGTGGAGAGCGACTGGCCGAAGGCGCGCGCCCTGCTGCTCGCACTGCCCGGCTTCGGACCCTGGACGGTCGACGTCATCGCGATGCGCGCCCTCGGAGACCCCGACGCCTTTCTCCCCACCGACCTCGGAATCCGGCGCGCCGCACAGCAGTTGGGCCTGCCCTCCACCCCGACGGCGCTCACCGCCCGCGCGGCGGGCTGGCGCCCCTGGCGGGCGTACGCCGTCCAGTACCTCTGGGCGACCGATACTCACCCGATCAACCTCCTTCCGGTGTAAGGAACTTCAGTGAAACAGCACACGATCGTCGACAGCCCGTACGGCCCTCTCACGCTCGTCGCCGATGACGGCGTCCTGTGCGGCCTCTACATGAGCGAACAGCGCCACCGCCCACCCGAGGAGGATTTCGGCCCCCGTGACGACACCCTCTTCCGCGAGGCGGAGGAACAGCTGGAGGCCTATTTCGCGGGCGAGTCGAAGGACTTCGGTCTCGAACTCCGCCTGCACGGGACCCCGTTCCAGCGCTCCGTCTGGGCAGAACTGCGGAAGATCCCGTACGGCGAGACCCGCACCTACGGTGAACTCGCCGAAGCCCTCGGCAATCCGGCCGCCTCCCGCGCGGTGGGCCTCGCCAACGGCAAGAACCCCATCGGCATCATCGTGCCCTGCCACCGCGTGATCGGCGCCGGCGGCGGCCTCACCGGCTACGGCGGCGGTCTGGAGCGCAAGCGGCGCCTGCTGGACTTCGAGGGCGGCGCCGCACCCGGCGCCACGACCCTCTTCCAGCTCGAGGCGTAAGGACCGTCCATCGCCGACACCCGGACCTGGGCCGACGGCTCCACCCTCGTCCAGGCCCTTCCCGGCGACCACGGCTCGGGCCTGTGGACCGTCCCCGCCGACGGCGGCGGCACGGCCCGCACCCTCATGACGTCCGCTGTCGCCCCCGCCTGCCTGGGGTGACAGCGGACGTCCCGTCAGAACTCCGTCTCCGTCAGCTCCCGCAACAGCTTCGGCAGCGCCGTCCCGATCGGCTCCCGCACGACTTCGTCGGCGATCTCGTCGTACGGCGTCGGCTCGGCGTTGACGACGACGAGCCGGGCCCCGTGGTCCGCGGCGACGCCGGCCAGCCCGGCGGCGGGCTGGACCTGGAGGCTCGTGCCGACGGCGACGAAGACCTGGCAGGCCTTGGTGACGGCGACGGCCTCGCCCAGCACCACCGGGTCGAGCCGCTCGCCGAACATCACCGTGGCCGGCTTCAGGATCCCGCCGCACGTCAGGCACGCCGGGTCCTCGTCACCGGCCTCGACCCGCGCCAGCGCGTCGTCCATCGGCCCCCTGGCGTGGCACCGCGTACACACCGCACTCCTGACGGTGCCGTGCAGTTCGAGCACCTTGCGCACAGGCATCCCGGCGAGCTGGTGCAGCCCGTCCACGTTCTGCGTGATCACCCGAACCGGCACCCCGGACCGCTCCAGCTCGACCACGGCCCGGTGCGCCGCGTTCGGCTCGGCCGCCAGGGCCCGCATCCTCCGCCGCATCTGCCACGACCGCCGCCGGATCTCCGGATCCCCCATGTAGTACTCGTACGTCACGAGCTTCTCGGCCCCGGGGTCCTTCCGCCACACACCGTTCGGACCGCGATAGTCGGGGATGCCGGAGTCCGTGGAGACACCGGCCCCGCTGAGGATGGCGACGAGAGGCTTGCTCATGTGTTCGAGCGTAGGCCGGGGCGCCCGGGGGCCGCGAGCGTATATCGCGGCGCCCCGGCCGGTGTTACCGTCCCGGCATGGCCAAGGTCGCTGTCTCGCTCGACGCCGAACTCGTCGTCGAAGTCATGGTGCTCACCGGCGTGGGCAGCCCCCAGGACGCCGTCGAACTGGTCGTGCGCGACTACATCGGGCGCGGCCATCGCACCGAGGCCCGGACCGCCGTCCGGGACGAGGCCCTGCGCGAGGTCGACGCCGAGCCGCGCGACGTCCAGGGCTGAGCGCGTCGAGGGCTGAGCGCGCCGGGGGTCAGCGGGCCGGGGTCAGCAGGCGGGGGCCAGCGGGCGGGGGTCAGCGGGCGGGGCGGCCGTTCTCCAGTTCCGCCGTCGTCGAGCCGTCCGCGAGCGCGTCCAGGGCGGCCAGGACCCGGTGCCCCAGCGAGCCCGGCAGATGGCCGGTGAGCTCCGCGCGCGGGACCAGCCGCCAGGACAGCAGCTCCGTCTCCTGGAGCCGGATCGCCTTGAAGTCGTCCTCGTCGAGGACCCCGCCGTCGTACACGTAGGCCGTCAGCGGCGGCCGGTCCGGGCCGAGCACCCAGTCCACCGCGAGCAGCCGGCCGAGCTCGCGGTCGAGACCGATCTCCTCGAGCGTCTCGCGGCGCGCGGCCTGCCGGGGGCTCTCGCCGGCGTCGGACTCGATCGTGCCGCCCGGCAGCGCCCAGCCCGCACGGTAGTTGGGCTCGACGAGCAGGACCCGCCCCTCGGCGTCACGGAAGATCGCGGCCGCGCCGGCCAGGACACGGGGCAGGGAGGCGATGTACGCCGCGAAGTCGGGCGTGCCGGGGATGCTCATCCGGAAAGCCTACGGGTGGCCGACGGCGGCACGCCGGCCGGCCGCGTACCGGCTCAGATCTCCGCCGGGCGGTCCTGCGCCCCGACCAGCCGCAGCGTCCGCCGCGCCAGCTCGCTGATGCGCGCGCCGTCGAAGCCGAACACCGCGCTGCGCACGGTGTCCTCCAGCGGCTCCGTCCACTGGGGCGGGATCGCCGAGGCGCCGGTCAGGACACCGGCCACCGAACCCGCCGTCGCGCCGTTGGAATCGGTGTCCAGACCGCCGCGCACGGTGAGCGTGACGGTCCGGGTGAAGTCGCCGTCGCCGTACAGCAGTCCGGCGGTGAGGACGGCGGCGTTCGGGACGGTGTGGATCCAGCCCAGGCCCGCCGTCTCCTCGGTCACCGTGGCGAGCGTGTCCTCCCAGGTCATGCGGGTGTCGTGGAGGGAGGCGACCCGGCGCACGGTCCGGGCGAGCCGGCTGCTCGCCGGGACGACGGCCAGCGCCTCGTCCAGCGCGTGGCGCACCGTCGGCGCGGTGAACGCCGCCGAGATCAGTGCCGCGGCGAACATCGCGCCGTACACGCCGTTGCCGGAGTGCGAGAGCACCGCGTCCCGGCGGGCCAGGGAGGCGGCGCGGCGGGGGAGGCCCGGACAGGTCCAGCCGTAGATGTCGGCCCGGATCAGGGCGCCGATCCACTCCTGGTACGGGTTGTCGTACGTCGCCGTCAGCGGCGGCTTCAGCCCGGCCGTGAGGTTGCGGTAGGCGGCCCGCTCGGCGGTGAACGTCTGCAGGTACGGCAGCCGCAGCAGCCACAGGTCGCCCACCTGCTCGGTACTGAAGCCGAAGCCGTGGGTCTCCAGGAGGTCGAGACCGAGGATCGCGTAGTCGACGTCGTCGTCGCGGCAGCTGCCGTGGATGCGGCCGCGCACGCACGCCCGCCACTCCGGGCGCAGCCGCAGGCCGTCCTCCTCGGTGGCCGGCTCGGGCAGATAGTCGGTGAGCGGCAGGGCGGCGGCCCGCCGCAGATAGCGGTCGATGCGCTCGCGCGTCCACAGGTCGCCCTGCTCGACCGGTTTGCCGAGCATGTTGCCCGCGATCCGGCCCAGCCAGCCCCCGAGGACGCGGTCGGCGAGCTCCGGCTCGCCGCCCACAGGGGTCATGGGTCCGGTCTACCCGATTCCGGGGACACCCGCGAGGGTTACGACGGCTCCACAGGCGCCGCTCAGGGTTGTTCCAGGGTCCGGGCCTCGCATGACGGCGGGTGCGCCTTCCGGTTAAGGTCACAGCGGCGCGACTGGCCCCGACGTGCGTGGGGCCCGGAGAGCAAGGGGATGTGGCAAGGTGACGGACGCTCCAGCGCGGGGCACCCGACGGGTGCTCGTGGCCGCGGACAAGTTCAAGGGCTCGCTGACGGCCGTGGAGGTCGCGGAGCGGGTGACGGCGGGGCTGCGCCGGGTCGTGGCGGACATCGAGGTGGAGGCCCTGCCCGTCGCCGACGGCGGTGACGGGACCGTCGCCGCGGCGGTCGCGGCGGGCTTCGAACGCCGGGAGGTACGGGTCGCCGGGCCCCTCGGGCAGGAGGTGACCGCCGCGTTCGCGGTACGCGGCGACACCGCGGTCGTGGAGATGGCGGAGGCGAGCGGCCTTCAGCGGCTCCCGGCCGGTGTCCTCGCACCCCTCACGGCGTCGACGTACGGCTCGGGCGAGCTGCTGCGGGCCGCGCTGGACGCGGGTGTGCGGACGATCGTGTTCGGGGTCGGCGGCAGCGCCACGACGGACGGCGGCGCGGGCATGCTGTCCGCGCTCGGCGCGCGGTTCCTCGACGAGGACGGCGAGCCGGTGGCCCCGGGCGGCGGCGGCCTCGCGGAGCTGGCCCGCGCCGACCTTTCGGAGCTGGATCCCCGGCTGGCCTCGGTGGAACTGGTCCTGGCGAGCGACGTCGACAACCCGCTGACCGGCCCCAAGGGCGCACCGGCCGTGTACGGCCCGCAGAAGGGCGCCTCGCCGGACGACGTCGAGGCGCTGGACGCGGCGCTCACGCGCTACGCGGAGGTGCTGGAGGCGGAGCTCGGTTCGAGGGCGGCGCAGTACGCCGCCGCGCCGGGTGCGGGCGCCGCGGGCGGTATCGGCTACGGGGCGCTGCTCATCGGCGCCCGGTTCCGCGCCGGCATCGACGTCATGCTCGATGTGCTGGGCTTCGCGGCGGCGCTCGAGCGGGCCGAGCTGGTGATCACCGGTGAGGGCTCGCTGGACGAGCAGACCCTGCACGGCAAGGCCCCGGCGGGCGTCGCCGCGGCCGCCCGGGCGGCCGGCAAGGAGGTCGTCGCCGTCTGCGGCCGCCTCGCCCTGCCGCCGGCGGCACTGGGCCGGGCCGGGATCCGCCGCGCGTATCCGCTGACGGATGTCGAGCCGGACCTGGCGACCTGCATCTCGGACGCGGGGCCGATCCTGGAACGGGTCGCCGAGCAGATCGGTCGGGACTTCCTGACCTGACCTGACCTGACCTGATTGATGTGACCTGACGGCCGGCACGGCGCGCGCGCGGGAAACGTGAAGGGGCCCGAACCTTTTGGTTCGGGCCCCTTCACCGTCGTACGACCGCTGTCACCGCTACGGCAGCTGTGCCGCCCGTGCCTCGCGGCGGTTGCCGCGGAAGTTGTTCACCCGGCGGGCCGTGGCGAACAGCGGGATGACCGCGCCCATGACCAGCTGCAGCGCACAGCCGGTCTGGAGCAGGAGCTGACCGCTCGGGGCGTCGAACGCCCAGGCCGCCAGCAGGCCCATCGACAGCACGATCCAGCAGAGCATCGCGCCGGCGAGGCGGCCCCGCGGCTTCGGGTACTCGACCCGGCTCACCATCAGCCAGGCGGTGCCGATGATCGCCATGAGCGTGGCGACGAACGGCAGCTCGAGGAGCACGATCGAGACGACCGTCAGCGCGCCGAACGGCGACGGCATGCCCTGGAAGGTGCCGTCCTTGACGGTGACGCACGAGAATCTCGCGAGCCTCAGCACCACCGCGAGCAGCACCACGATCGCGCCGACCGCCGCCACCCGCTGGTGGGCGTCGTCGGCGACCATGCCGTACACCAGGACGAAGTACGCCGGGGCCAGACCGAAGCTGATCAGGTCCGAGAGGTTGTCCAGTTCCGCGCCCATCGGGGAGGAACGGAGCTTGCGTGCGACCAGGCCGTCGAACAGGTCGAAGACCGCCGCGCACAGCATCAGGATGACCGCCGTGGCCGCGCTGTGGCGGGCCATGCCGGATTCCTGGCTGCCGGTGAGGTGCGGGATCAGGATGCCGGTGGTGGTGAAGTACACCGCCATGAATCCGCACGTTGCGTTGCCGAGGGTGAGGGTGTCCGCTATCGACAGGCGGAGAGAGAGGGGCATCTCCTCCTCGTCGTCCACCTCGTCGGCCTCGGGCACCCAGCCTGCCTGGGTCTCCGGGTCAATCACGGTCAATGCGAGTCACCCCTGCCACGGTCTTCTGCCCCACCTCGACCGCGACGTCCACGCCCTCGGGGAGGTAGATGTCGACACGCGAACCGAAGCGGATCAGGCCGATCCGCTCGCCCTGCTCGACCTTCGTGCCCTCGGGGAGGTAGGGGACGATGCGGCGGGCGACGGCTCCGGCGATCTGGATCATCTCGATGTCACCGAGCTCGGTGTCGAAGTGCCAGACGACGCGCTCGTTGTCCTCGCTCTCCTTGTTGAACGCCGGCACGAACCCGCCCGGGATGTGCTCGACCGACGTCACGGTGCCGGCCAGCGGCGCGCGGTTGACGTGGACGTTGAGCGGGCTCATGAAGATCGCGACCCGGGTGCGCCCGTCCTTCCACGGCATGATGCTCTGCACCACACCGTCGGCGGGGGAGATGACCCGGCCCGAGGCGATCTCGCGCTCGGGGTCGCGGAAGAACCACAGCATGCCCGCCGCGAGAGCGGTGGCGGGCACGGCGACGGCCTTGGCGGCGCCCGAGCGGCGGGCGCGCAGCAGGCTGACGGCTGCGGTGGCGACGGTCGGCAGGAGCCACGGCGATGCTCCGCGCGCGAGGCGTGTGCCTACCAGGCTGTCGCGGTGTGCAGAGGTTTGGCTGTGGGGCATGGATGACCTTCGTAGCGGATGATGCCGCGCTTCGACGGGGGGACGGCGGCTTTCCGCGATCGTAGCGGTTCGGGGCCACAACTGGGTAAGCAAGGAAGCCGAGTCGACGGCAGGGCGAAGTTTACGGGGTGTGATCTTCTTCTCGAAGAAAACACCCCCAACCCGGACAATCAGCCCTGGAACCGATACTCCTCGAGCAACCTGCGCCCGATGATCATTTTCTGGATTTCTGCGGTGCCTTCGCCGATCAGCAGCATCGGGGCCTCGCGGTAGAGGCGCTCGATCTCGTACTCCTTGGAGAAGCCGTATCCTCCGTGGATCCGGAAGGCATCCTCCACGACCTCCTTGCAGTACTCGGAGGCGAGGTACTTCGCCATCCCTGCCTCAAGGTCGTTTCGTTCCCCGGAGTCCTTTTTGCGTGCGGCGTTCACCATCATGGCATGGGCGGCCTCGACCTTGGTAGCCATCTCGGCGAGCTTGAACTGGATCGCCTGGTGCTGGGCGATCGGCTTGCCGAAGGTGTGCCGCTGCTGGGCGTACGAGACGCCCAGCTCGAAGGCACGCTGGGCGACGCCGCAGCCACGCGCCGCGACATTGACGCGACCCACCTCGACCCCGTCCATCATTTGGTAAAAACCTCGGCCGGTGACCCCGCCGAGCACGCGATCGGCGGGAAGGCGCAGGCCATCCATGATCAGCTCGGTGGTGTCGACCCCCTTGTAGCCCATTTTGTCGATCTTGCCCGGGATGGTCAGGCCGGGACGGACCTCGCCGAAGCCGGGCTCCTTCTCGATCAGGAAGGTCGTCATCGACTTGTGGGGGGCGGTGCCCTCAGGGTGTCCTTCGTCACTTCGCACCAGAACGGCCACCAGCGACGACGTGCCGCCGTTCGTCAGCCACATCTTCTGGCCGTTGAGGACGTACTCGTCGCCGTCCTTCACCGCCTTCGACGTGATCGCCGACACGTCCGAGCCGAGAGCCGGCTCCGACATGGAGAAGGCGCCGCGGATGTCACCGGCCGCCATCCTCGGCAGGTAGTGGTCCTTCTGCTCCTGCGTGCCGTGCTGCTTGAGCATGTACGCCACGATGAAGTGCGTGTTGATGATGCCGGAGACCGACATCCAGCCGCGGGCGATCTCCTCGACGCACAGGGCGTACGTCAGGAGCGACTCGCCCAGGCCGCCGTACTCCTCGGGGATCATCAGGCCGAACAGGCCCAGCTCCTTGAGGCCGTCGACGATCGCTTGCGGGTACTCGTCACGGTGCTCCAGCTCGGTCGCCACCGGGATGATCTCCTTGTCCACGAAGTCGCGGACGGTGGAGAGGATCTCCTGCTGGATGTCGGTCAGACCGGCGGTCTGGGCGAGTCGCGCCATGGCTACTTCTCCTGCTCCTTGAGCTGGGGCCGGCCGGGCTGCTCGCCGCCGCGCTCCTTGATGTACGTCTCGGTCGGCACCATCACCTTGCGGCGGAACACGCAGACCACAGTGCCGTCCTGCTTGTAGCCCTTGGTCTCGACGTAGACGATCCCGCGGTCGTTCTTCGACTTCGACGGCCACTTGTCGAGCACGGTCGTCTGCCCGTAGATCGTGTCGCCGTGGAAGGTCGGCGCCACGTGCTTGAGCGACTCGATCTCCAGGTTGGCGATCGCCTTGCCGGAGACGTCCGGCACGGACATGCCGAGCAGCAGGGAGTAGATGTAGTTGCCCACGACGACGTTCCTGCCGAAGTCGGTCGTCTTCTCCGCGTAGTTGGTGTCCATGTGGAGCGGGTGGTGGTTCATGGTGAGGAGACAGAACAGGTGGTCGTCGTACTCCGTGACCGTCTTGCCCGGCCAGTGCTTGTACGTCGCCCCGACCTCGAACTCCTCGTAGGTGCGTCCGAACTGCATGGTCAGGCCTCCGGGATCTCGAACTTGCCGGTGCGCTGCATGCCGGCGGCGCGTCCCTTGCCGGAGATGACCAGCGCCATCTTGCGGCTGGCCTCGTCGATCATCTCGTCGCCGAGCATCGCCGAGCCCTTCTTGCCGCCGGCCTCGGACGTGTAGTAGTCGTACGCGTCCAGGATCAGCTCGGCGTGGTCGTAGTCCTCCTGCGACGGCGAGAAGATCTCGTTGGACGCCTCGACCTGGCCCGGGTGCAGCACCCACTTGCCGTCGAAGCCGAGGGCGGCCGCGCGTCCGGCGACCTCGCGGTAGCCGTCGACGTTGCGGATCTGCAGGTAGGGGCCGTCGATCGCCTGGAGGTCGTTGGCGCGGGCGGCCATCAGGATCTTCATCAGGATGTAGTGGTAGGCGTCCGCCGGGTAGCCGGGCGGCTGCTCGCCCACGACCAGCGACTTCATGTTGATCGACGCCATGAAGTCGGCCGGGCCGAAGATGATCGTCTCGATGCGCGGGGAGGCCTGCGCGATCTCGTTGACGTTGTTGAGGCCCTGCGCGTTCTCGATCTGCGCCTCGATGCCGATGCGGCCGACCTCGAAGCCCATGGTCTTCTCGATCTGCGTCAGGAGCAGGTCCAGCGCGACGACCTGCTGGGCGTTCTGCACCTTCGGCAGCATGATGCAGTCGAGATTCGGGCCGGCGCCCTCGACCACCGTGACGACGTCGCGGTACGTCCACTCGGTCGTCCAGTCGTTGACCCGGACCACCCTCGTCTTGCCCGTCCAGTCGCCCTCGTTGAGGAACTTGACGATGGTGTGGCGCGCCTCGGGCTTGGCGAGCGGCGCGCACGCGTCCTCCAGGTCGAGGAACACCTGGTCCGCCGGGAGGCCCTGCGCCTTCTCCAGGAAGCGGGGGTTGCTGCCCGGGACCGCGAGACACGAGCGGCGGGGACGCAGACGGTTGACGGTCATGCGGGGACCTCCAGGGGGTCGAGCTTGTTCGCTTTCCGGATCTCGTCGACGATGCGGCCGATGATTCCGGTGATGTCGAAGTCCTTCGGGGTGAAGACCGCGGCCACGCCGGCAGCCCTGAGCTGTTCGGCGTCTCCATTCGGGATGATGCCACCGGCGATCACCGGGATGTCTGTGGCACCGGCCACACGCAGCCGTTCGAGGACGTCGGGCACCAGCTGGGCGTGCGAGCCGGAGAGGATGGACAGGCCCACGGCGTGCACGTCCTCCTCCAGCGAGGCGTCCACGATCTGTTCGGGCGTCAGCCGGATGCCCTGGTAGACCACCTCGAAGCCGGCGTCCCGGGCCCGCACCGCTATCTGCTCGGCGCCGTTGGAGTGCCCGTCCAGGCCCGGCTTGCCGACCAGGAAGCGGAGCTTGCCGACGCCCATGTCCTTGGCCGTCCGGTCGACCTTGCGGCGGACGTCGGCCATGGCCGAGCCCTCCTCCGCCGGAACCGCCACCGGCGCCGACGACACACCCGTCGGGGCGCGGAACTCGCCGAACACCTCGCGCAGCGCCCCGGCCCACTCGCCGGTCGTGACCCCGGCGCGGGCGCACTCCAGGGTGGCCTCCATGAGGTTGGCGGTGCCCTTCGCCGCCTCCTTCAGCTTCTCCAGCGCCTTGCACGGGCGCGGGTGGTTGAAGGGCGGCTGGTAGCGCGTGTCGCGCCAGTGCTGGAGGGAGGCGATGACACGGGCCTCGACGGCCGGATCGACGGTCTGGATGGCCGTGTCGAGATCCGCGGTGAGCGGGTTGGGCTCGGTCGTCTCGAAGATGTTGACGCCGATGATCTTCTCCTGCCCGGACTCGATCCGGGCCCTGCGCTCGGCGTGCGAGGAGACGAGCTGCGACTTGAGGTAGCCGGACTCGACGGCGGCCATCGCGCCGCCCATCTCCTGGATCCGCTCGATCTCGGTGAGGGACTCCTCGACGAGCTCGACGACCTTGGCCTCGATGACGTGCGAGCCCTCGAAGATGTCCTCGTACTCCAGCAGGTCGCTCTCCAGGGCGAGGACCTGCTGGATACGCAGCGACCACTGCTGGTCCCAGGGGCGGGGCAGGCCCAGGGCCTCGTTCCAGGCGGGGAGCTGCACGGCGCGCGCGCGTGCGTCCTTCGACAGCGTCACGGCGAGCATCTCGAGGACGATCCGCTGGACGTTGTTCTCCGGCTGCGCCTCCGTCAGGCCCAGGGAGTTGACCTGGACGCCGTAGCGGAAGCGGCGCTGCTTGGCGTCCTCGATGCCGTAGCGCTCCCGGGTGATCCGGTCCCAGATGCGGCCGAAGGCGCGCATCTTGCACATCTCCTCGACGAAGCGGACGCCCGCGTTGACGAAGAAGGAGATACGGGCGACGACGTCGCCGAACTTCTCGGCCGGCACCTGTCCGGAGTCGCGGACGGCGTCCAGCACGGCGATCGCCGTGGACATCGCGTACGCGATCTCCTGGACCGGCGTGGCCCCCGCCTCCTGCAGGTGGTAGCTGCAGATGTTGATCGGGTTCCACTTCGGGAGGTGGGAGACCGTGTACGCGATCATGTCCGTCGTGAGACGCAGGCTCGGCCCCGGCGGGAACACGTGCGTGCCCCGGGACAGGTACTCCTTGACGATGTCGTTCTGGGTCGTGCCCTGGAGCAGGGTGATGTCCACGCCCTGCTCCTCGGCGACGACCTGATAGAGCGCCAGCAGCCACATGGCGGTGGCGTTGATCGTCATCGAGGTGTTCATCTGGTCCAGGGGGATGTCCTGGAACAGCCTGCGCATGTCGCCGAGATGGGCCACCGGCACGCCGACCCGGCCGACCTCGCCGCGGGCGAGGACGTGGTCGGAGTCGTAGCCGGTCTGGGTGGGCAGGTCGAACGCGACCGACAGACCTGTCTGGCCCTTGGCGAGGTTGCGCCGGTACAGCTCGTTGGACGCCTCGGCCGTGGAGTGACCGGCGTACGTGCGCATGAGCCACGGCCGGTCCTTCTGACGCTCAGTCATCTATGACCTCGGGTGTCTCAGATGTTGCGGAAGCGGTTGATGGCGTCGATGTGCTGGGCGCGCTTCTCCTCGTCGCGCACACCCAGACCCTCCTCGGGGGCCAGCGCGAGGACGCCGACCTTGCCCTGGTGGAGGTTGCGGTGCACGTCGTAGGCGGCCTGGCCGGTCTCCTCCAGGGAGTAGACCTTCGACAGCGTCGGGTGGATCTTGCCCTTCGCGACCAGCCGGTTGGCCTCCCAGGCCTCGCGGTAGTTGGCGAAGTGCGAGCCGATGATCCGCTTCAGGGACATCCACAGGTAGCGGTTGTCGTACTCGTGCATGTAGCCGGAGGTCGAGGCGCAGGTGGTGATGGTGCCGCCCTTGCGGGTGACGTAGACCGAGGCGCCGAAGGTCTCGCGGCCCGGGTGCTCGAAGACGATGTCGATGTCCTCGCCGCCGGTGAACTCGCGGATGCGCTTGCCGAAGCGCTTCCACTCCTTCGGGTCCTGGGTCCGCTCGTCCTTCCAGAACCTGTAGCCCTCGGCGTTGCGGTCGATGACCGCCTCGGCGCCCATGGCCCGGCAGATCTCCGCCTTCTGGGGCGAGGACACCACACAGATGGGGTTGGCGCCGCCCGCCAGCGCGAACTGCGTGGCGTAGCTGCCGAGTCCGCCGCTGGCGCCCCAGATCAGGACGTTGTCGCCCTGCTTCATGCCGGCGCCGTTGCGGGAGACCAGCTGCCGGTAGGCGGTGGAGTTGACGAGGCCGGGGGCCGCCGCCTCCTCCCACGACAGGTGGTCCGGCTTAGGCATCAGCTGGTTGGACTTGACCAGGGCGATCTCCGCGAGGCCGCCGAAGTTGGTCTCGAAGCCCCAGATGCGCTGCTCGGGGTCGAGCATCGTGTCGTTGTGGCCGTCGGACGACTCCAGCTCGACGGACAGACAGTGCGCGACGACCTCGTCGCCGGGCTTCCAGGCGTTGACGCCCGGGCCGGTGCGCAGGACGACGCCCGCCAGGTCGGAGCCGATGACGTGGTACGGCAGGTCGTGCCGCTTGGTGAGCTCGCTGAGCCTGCCGTAGCGCTCCAGGAAGGAGAACGTCGACACCGGCTCGAAGATCGAGGTCCACACGGAGTTGTAGTTGACCGAGGAGGCCATGACGGCCACCAGGGCCTCGCCCGGGCCGAGCTCGGGCACGGCCACCTCGTCCAGGTGGAGGGACTTGCGGGGGTCCTTGTCGCGGGTCTCGAGCCCGGCGAACAGCTCCGTCTCGTCCTTGTGCACGGTGATCGCGCGGTACGACTCGGGGAGCGGCAGAGCGGCGAAGTCGCCCGGTGTCGAGTCCGGCGATTGGATCGCGTCCAGGATCTTCTTCATGGTCACGGTGTTGCCTCCGGCGGTGAGCGCCCTGAGGGCGGGGCGCTGAGGGTTACGTCGGTGCTGCTGAGGGTGTGGTGGAAAGTGCCGTCGGTTCGGCGGATGTGCTGTTCGGCAGCGCTTTGTGGCGCGGGAGGTTGCCTGTGACGCAGGCGTCCGGGCGCGCAAACCATGAGCTTGCGGGGACAGCCGACGTACGAAAGGTCTCTGCACGCCGGCCGCCCGGACACCTTCAACGTATGACACCGCGTGTCACCCCGCAAGGCACTGAGTGCCAGAACTTGGTCTCAGCTGAAATCTTTACGTAACACATGAGCGATGATCGATCGAACGGCCTCTGAAATCTGCGTGAAAAGGGCCTCTGACATGCCAAAACGGCCACCCGGTGGGGTGGCCGTCGTCACAGCGTGAAAGGGGTTCCGAGGGCTGTTCAGCGCTCCTTGAGAGCCTGCTCGATGGTGCGCATGACCTCGTCCAGCGAGGCGTCGGTGCGGGCGACCGTCACCAGGACCTCGCCCTGCGCGGAGACCGCCGCCGGGGCGGGCTGAGGGGCGCCGGCGCTGCTGCGGCCGGCTCCGATGCCCGTCCCGAACGTCTTCCGCACGATCGCGAAGGCATGGTCGAGCTGGGACTCGACGTCGCCCTGGCCGCCGGCCCTGAGCCAGCGCCGCAGCACGTGGTTGTGGGCGGTGACCACGGCGGACGCGGCGACCTCGGCGAGCAGCGGATCGTCGTTGGCGTCGTCGTCGTGGGCGTGCTCGTCGAAGTGGCCGAGCAGGTAACGGGTGAAGAGTCGCTCGTAGCGGGCCACCGACGCGATCTCCGCCTCGCGCAGGGTGGGCACCTCGCGCGTCAGCTTGTAGCGGGCGACCGAGATCTCCGGCCGGGCCGCGTACATCTTCATGACCTCCTTGATGCCGCGGCACACCGTGTCCAGCGGATGCTCGTGCGCCGGGGCCGCGTTGAGCACGGCCTCCGCCCGGATCAAGGTGTCGTCGTGGTCGGGGAAGATCGCCTCTTCCTTGGAGCGGAAGTGCCGGAAGAAGGTGCGGCGGGCGACGCCCGCCGCGGCCGCGATCTCGTCGACGGTGGTCGCCTCGTACCCCTTGGTCGCGAACAGCTCCATCGCCGCGGCCGCCAGTTCTCGGCGCATCTTGAGTCGCTGGGCTGCCGCGCGGCTGCCAGCCGCACTCTCCGGCGCGTCGGGCGTGGCTGGTGTACGTGAGGACCTGGCGGGCTGGGGCATGACCCGAACGTACTGCATGTGCGCAGCTCGGTGCGCCTGTCCGGGGTTTCCCCCGCCCTCGGCGGGCGGGGGCCCGAGGGCGGGGTCGAGCAGCCCGCCCCAGTCCTCTTCTGCGCGGAACCGGTCGCCGACGCTGTCAGCGGCGGGCATATTCGCGGAAGCCGCGGCCGGTCTTGCGGCCGAGGCAGCCCGCGGCCACCAGGTGCTCCAGAAGCGGGGCCGGAGCCAGACCCGGGTCCCGGAACTCGCGGTGCAGCACCTTCTCGATCGCCAGGGAGACGTCGAGCCCGACGACGTCCAGCAGCTCGAAGGGGCCCATCGGGTAGCCGCCGCCCAGCTTCATCGCCGCGTCGATGTCGTCCAGGGACGCGTAGTGCTCCTGCACCATCTTGATCGCGTTGTTGAGGTACGGGAAGAGCAGCGCGTTCACGATGAAGCCGGCGCGGTCTCCGCAGTCCACCGCGTGCTTCTTGATCCGCCCGCACACCTCGCGGACCGTCGCGTGGACGTCGTCGGCCGTCAGCACCGTGCGCACGACCTCGACCAGCTTCATCGCGGGCGCCGGGTTGAAGAAGTGCATCCCGATCACGTCCTGCGGGCGCGAGGTGGCGCGGGCGCAGGCGACGACCGGCAGCGAGGAGGTCGTCGTGGCGAGGACCGCGCCGGGCTTGCACACCTTGTCCAGGGTCGCGAACAGCTGCTGCTTGATCTCGAGGTCCTCGGCGACCGCCTCGAGCGCCAGGTCGACGTCGGCGAAGGCGTCGTAGGAGCCGGCCGGGGTGATCCGGTCCAGGATCCGGGCGGCGGCCTCGGCGGTCATCCGGCCCTTGTCGACGGAGCGCGCGAGCGACTTGCCGATCCTCGCCTTGGCGGTCTGCGCCTTCTCCTCGCTGCGGGCGGCGAGGACGACGTCGTAGCCGGCCTTGGCGAAGACCTCGGCGATGCCGGAGGCCATGGTGCCGGAGCCGGCGACACCGACCGAACCGACCGGACGGCCGGGGGCGCCGCCGGCGCCGGACAGGGGCGTCAGCGCGTCCGGGACGACCGTCGCGCTGCCCGGGGCGTCGTAGGTGTAGAAGCCGCGGCCCGACTTACGGCCGGTCAGGCCCGCCTCGCTGAGCTGCTTGAGGATCGGCGCGGGGGCGTGCAGCCGGTCGTGGGACTCGGCGTACATGGCCTCCAGGACCGTACGGGCCGTGTCCACGCCGATCAGGTCGAGCAGGGCGAGCGGGCCCATCGGCAGTCCGCAGCCCAGCCGCATCGCGGCGTCGATGTCCTCGCGGGAGGCGTACCGGGCCTCGTACATCGCGGCGGCCTGGTTGAGGTAGCCGAACAGCAGGCCGTCGGCGACGAAGCCGGGGCGGTCGCCGACCGCGACGGGCTCCTTGCCGAGGTCGAGGGCGAGGTTGGTGACGGCGGTGACCGCGGTGGGCGCGGTCAGCACCGAGGAGACGACCTCGACCAGCTTCATGGCCGGCGCCGGGTTGAAGAAGTGCAGGCCCAACACCCGCTCCGGACGCGCCGAGTCGGCGGCGAGCCGGGTCACGGAGAGCGCGTTGGTGCCGGTGGCGAGGATGGTCTCGGGCCGCACCAGCCCGTCCAGCTCGCGGAAGATCTGCTGCTTGATCTCGTACGACTCCGGCGCCACCTCGATGACGAGGTCGGCGTCGGCCGCCGTGCGCAGGTCGGTGGAGACGCGGACGCGGGCCAGGACCGCCGTGCGCTCCTGCTCGGTGAGCCGGCCGCGCTGCACGGAACGGGCGGTGGAGGCCTCCACCGCGGCGAGGGACCGCGCGGCCTGGGCCTCGCTGATGTCGACGCCGATCACCTGGCGCCCGGCCTGCGCCAGGACCTCGGTGATGCCGGTGCCCATGGTGCCGAGGCCGATGACGGCGATCGTCTGGAGCGGGGACAGAGGGGTGTCGGACAGGGGAGCGGCCATCGCGGGACTCCAGGAATGAGGTGACGACTGGGAACGCGCCCGGGTGCGCCGGGTGGCCTCTGCGAGGCCTGGGCGCACCGGGTGCGGTGAAGGATTTGCGGGTGTTGCCGGGCTGACGAGCGCACACGCCCGGTGCCGTCGCCGAGGGCGTGCACACGCCCGGAGTGAACGGCGGATCCGACCGGCCCTGTCCCGTGGCCGGGTCGTACAGCGGTACCTGGGGTACCGAACCGACTTCTCGCGGCGACTGCGTCACCAGGCCACCGCGATGAGGTGAAGCGAGTGGGTAACTCGCTCGTATGAGCCTAACCGGTGGGTAACGAGCGCGCCAGCCCCTGGGAATGTGACCTGTTCCGCTCGAACAGCCTCACTCCGACGAGGCGGACCGGGTGCCCGGTTTGCGCCTGCGTGCCCGGCCCAGCCCCCTACGCTCGGCACATGGACGAAGAGTTGCGATCACTCACGGAGCGCATACGGCGCGAGTCCGGCGCGACGGCGGCGTACGAGCGGCTCACGCGCACCGCGGACCCCGACGAACTGGCCGGCGTGCTCACCGAGTCGGGGCAGCCGCTCTGGGCCCGCGAGCTGGCCGCGTTCCGGCTGGGATGCGCCGGCGACCGGCGCGCCTTCGAGGCGCTCGTCCTGCTGCTCAACCACCGCGACCCGCCGCGCTGCGCCTCCGCCGCCCATGCGCTGACCCGGCTGGACGATCCCCGCACCGCCCGTGCCGCGGCGGCCCTGGCCACCAACGAACTGCGCGTCGCCTACGCCCTGCACCCCGTCCGGCTGCTGGTGGACCTGCGCGCACCCGAGTCCGTGCCCGCGCTGATCACGACCCTGCGCCGGCGGCTGAGCCCGCACGACCCCTACCGCCGGGTGGCCCTCGCCTGTGTGGAGGGACTGGGCACGCTGGGCGACGGCCGAGCCCGGCCGGTGCTGAACGACGCCCTCGCCCACCCGGTGCTCGCGGAGGCCGCGGTGCAAGCGCTGGCGCGGATTCCCAGGCAGCGCTGAGCCGCCGTCGGACCGCGGACGCCGAGGCGGCACCCGCTTCGGCGTCCGCGGTCCGTGTGCGTTCATGAGCCGTGCGCGTTCATGAGCCGTGCGCTGGCCGCCCATCAGTTCGAGATGGAGACGAAGAGTGTGCTCCAGGATCTGCGGGAGGCACTCCACCCGTGGGGGGAGCGGGGTCAGTCGCCCACCACCGCGAACGCCTCGATCTCCATCAGGAAGTCCGGATGTACCAGGGCGGCGACCTGTACGGCCGAGGCGGCGGGGAGGCGGTCGTCGGGTATGTGGGCGGTACGGGCCGCGCGGATCGCGGGCATATGGGCCATGTCCGTGACGAAATAGGTGAGTTTGACGACGTCGTCGAAGGTCGCGCCGGCCGCGGCGAGGCAGCGGCGCAGGTTCTCGAAGACCTGGCGGGCCTGGGCCTGAGGATCGCCCTCGCCGACCAGCCTTCGGTGTTCGTCGAGCGGCAGCTGACCGGCGACGGCCACGAAACGGCCGGTACCCATGACGACATGGGAGTACTGGGCCGCGGCGGCGACTCCGTCGGGGGCGGTGATCCTGGTCGGTTCGCTCATGCGTCCATGGTGGACCACGGGTCCGACAACGCCCCCGACGGGCCGGCGGTCACCGCTCAGCCGCGGAACCCCAGCAGCCCGTGCAGCGTCGAGCCGCGGGCGGTGCGTGCGGCGCCCTTCGAGGCCGGCGGCTTCGGGTCGGGCTGCGCTGTGCACACCGCGTCGACCCCGCCCCTCCCGCGCGGCACCGTGCCGTCGGTCAGGTACGCCGCCAGGTGCTTGTCCAGGCAGGTGTTCCCGCTCAGCGTGATGCCGTGGTTCTGGCCGCCCTCCTCGACGACGAGGCTCGAGTCGCGCAGCAGCGCGTGGACCGTCGCACCGCCCTCGTACGGGGTGGCCGCGTCGTCCGTCGCCTGGAACAGCAGGGCCGGCGGCAGCTTGCTGTTGATGAGGCTGACCGGCCCCACGGACCCGGTCGGCCAGAACGCGCACGGCGCGTTGTACCAGGCGTTGTTCCAGGTCATGAAGGGCGCCTTCGCGTACACCGACCAGTTGTCCGTGCGCCACTCGTCCCAGTCGCGCGGCCAGGAGGCGTCCCGGCACTGCACCGAGGTGTAGATGCTGTAGCCGTTGTCGCCCGCGCTGTCGACGGCGGCGAAGTTCTCGTACGCCTTCACCAGCGGGCCGGCGTCCTTGCGGTTCACGTACGCCGCGAACGCCTCGGCGAGGTGGGGCCAGTAGCCGTTGTAGTAGCCGCCGGGCAGGAAGGTGTCCTCCAGCTCCGCGGCGCCCACCCGGCCACCGGCCGGCTTCTTGCCGAGGGCCGCCCGCATCGCGTACCACCTGGTCTCGACCTGCTCCGGGTCGGTGCCGAGCCCGTACGTCTCGTCGTACCTGGCGATCCAGGCCATCAGGGCGCGGTGCCGGTCGTTGAAGGCCAGGTCCTGGGTGAGGTTGTCCTCGTACCAGACGCCCGTGGGGTCGACGATCGAGTCCAGGACCAGGCGCCGTACCCGCTGCGGGTAGAGCTTGGCGTACACCGCGCCGAGGTAGGTGCCGTACGAGTAGCCGAAGTAGTTCAGCCGCCGCGCGCCGACCGCGGCACGGATCGCGTCCATGTCCCGGACGGCGCTGACCGTGTCGATGTACGGCAGCACGCGCGCGTACTTCCTGGCGCAGGCCGTGGCGAAGGACCGCGCGCGGGCGACGTTCGCCTTCTCGATCGCCTCGGTGCTCGGCACGGAGTCCGGGCGCACGGAGGCGAAGTGGCCGGGCGCGCAGTCCAGCGCGGGCGTGCTCCTGCCCACCCCGCGCGGGTCGAAGCCGATGACGTCGTACTGGGCCGACACCGCCTTCGGCAGCGCCGAGGCGACGAAGCCGGCGAGGCTCAGCCCCCGGCCGCCGGGGCCACCGGGGTTGACCAGCAGCGGACCCTGGTACCTCTTCGTGGTGTGCGGGACGCGGGACAGCGCCAGCGTGATCTGCTCACCGCCCGGCTGCGCATGGTCGAGCGGCACCTTCAGGGACGCGCACTGGAGCGTCGGCTGCCCGGTGGCGCCGCAGCTCTTCCAGGCGAGCGCCGCCGCGTGGGCGGGCTCCGGGGAGTGTGAAGGGCGCGCGGCGGCGGGCGCGGCGGTGACCGTCCCGGCCACGACGACGGCGGCAGCGCACAGCACGGCTGCGCGTGGGTTCATGGAGTGCTCCCGGGGCGACGAAGGGGCCGGAGGTGGTCGGACCGCAGGTCACGGCCCTTGCCGCATCGTCCCGAAAAGAGCGTCCGTCAGAACCTGTTCCGGCGTTGATTGACCCGTTCGGGTCGCCGGATGCGCTCGAACGCGCTCAGATCAGCGAGAGCTGGGTCGGCCCGGACCCGGTCGGCTCCTCCTCCGGCTCGGGCCGCGGGATCCGGCGGGGCGTCCTCGCGCGCGTGGGGCCGATCCCGTACTCCTCGGCCAGCTCGTGGACCTGACGGGTGATCCGCCGCTGGTACCACTTCGGGGCGTAGGCGCCGTCCGCGTACAGCCGCTCGTACCGGCGCACCAGGTAGGGGTGGTGCTGCCCGAGCCAGGCCATGAACCACTCGCGGGCGCCGGGGCGCAGATGCAGCGCGAGCGGGGTGACGGAGGTGGCCCCGGCGGCCGCGATCGCCCGCACGGTGGCGCGCAGCTGGTCCGGCTCGTCGCCGAGGAACGGGATCACCGGCGCCATCAGCACCCCGCAGCCGATCCCGTGGTCGGTGAGCGTCCTGACGACGTCCAGGCGCCGCTGGGGGGCCGGCGTGCCCGGCTCCACGGTGCGCCACAGCTCGGTGTCGACGAAGCCGACGGAGACCGAGACGCCGACGTCGGTCACCTCGGCGGACTGCCGCAGCAGGTCGAGGTCGCGCAGGATCAGGGTGCCCTTGGTCAGGATCGAGAAGGGGTTCGCCCGGTCGCGCAGGGCGGACAGGATGCCCGGCATCAGCCGGTAGCGGCCCTCGGCGCGCTGGTAGCAGTCGACGTTCGTGCCCATCGCGACGTGCTCCCCGTGCCAGCGGGGCGAGGCCAGCTGGCGCCGCAGCAGGTCCGGCGCGTTCACCTTGACGACGATCTGGGTGTCGAAGCCGGTCCCGGTGTCGAGGTCGAGATAGCTGTGCGTCTTGCGGGCGAAGCAGTAGACGCACGCGTGCGTGCAACCCCGGTAGGGGTTCACCGTCCACTCGAAGGGCATCCGCGAGGCCCCCGGCACCCGGTTGAGGATCGAGCGGGCCCGGATCTCGTGGAAGGTGATGCCGGCGAACTCGGGCGTGTCGAACGTCCTGGTCGTGACCGCGTCCGCACCGAACAGCGCGGCATCGGCCGGCCGGTCGTGGCGGGTCTCCACGGTGAGGTTGTCCCAGCGCATGACGCCTCCTCGGTAGCACTGCCCCCACAATAGAACATGTGTTCCCATGATCGTGCGGGAGGCCTCTCGGCAGCCCTTTTCGATCGCCCCGTGACCGCTTCCGGGACCCCGATTTGGGCGGCCGAGGACCGGAGTGGTTGGCTTGCCCCGAACCTGAGGAACCCCGAACAACCCTGAACAACACAGACCTGGAGGAACCCCATGGCGCAGGTCGAGGCCACCACCGAGCGGGTCGTCGCCGCGGACCCGGAGAAGGTGTTCGACACCATCGCCGACTACAGCGGCGCGCGCGGGAAGCTGCTGCCGGAGCACTTCAGCGAGTACGAGGTGCGCGAGGGCGGCGACGGCGAGGGCACCCTCGTCCACTGGAAGCTCCAGGCCACCAGCAAGCGCGTCCGTGACTGTCTCCTGGAGGTCGCCGAGCCGACCGACGGCGAGCTCGTCGAGAAGGACCGCAACTCCTCGATGGTCACCGTCTGGCGGGTCACCCCGGCGGGCGAGGGCAGGTCCCGCGTCGTCGTCACCACCACCTGGAACGGCGCCGGCGGTGTCGGCGGCTTCTTCGAGAAGGCGTTCGCGCCCAAGGGCCTCAACCGGATCTACGACCTGATCCTCGCCAACCTCGCCACCGAGGTGGAGAAGTAGGTCAACGCCCGTGCGGCCCGCGCGCGTTGGCTCCCTTCGCCGGTTCGCCTGGATCTCACTTGTGACCGGGATGGCGCCGTAGCTCGTCGCGCTTGCTCGTAGTTGTCGCTTTACGCGGGAATTGTGCGGCAGGCGCGACGGCACCTTCCGCTTCGTCGACCGGTCCTCCGGCGAGTACACCGCCGTCGCCGCCGGTTACCCACCGGTCGCCACCGTCCTCCGAGCGCCGGACGGCGGAGGCGCGGAACGCGACCGCCGTCTCGGCCACGAGGGCCGATGCCGCCGGGAGCGGACGCCGGGACGTGCGGCGTACCCCGGCGCGCCCCGCTGAAACCAATTCCAGGATTGCCGCACATGCCGAGCGACGTGCGCCGTACGGTGGTGACGGCGGGACAGATCTTGCACAGCTCTGGGGAGAGAGGGCCTGGGCCATGGACCGTGGCACCGAGAGGGGCGCACCTCCCAGCCGCGGAGCCGGGAGCGAAGCGGGAGGGGAGTCTTCCCGCCCGGAGGGTGGGGGAGGGGCCGCCGACGCCGGGCGCGTCCCACTGGCCGTGGTCGTGGTGGACCGTGAGGGGCTCGTCTCCCACTGGAGCACCGGCGCACGCCGGCTCTTCGGCGTCGTCAAGGAGGAGGCGATCGGCCAGCCCGCGATCGACCTGCTGCCCGTCTCCGGCGCGCTCCCCGAACCGGACGACGATCTTCCGGACGGTGGGTACTACGGCTACGGGGACTATGCGGCCTACGACGGCCTCGGGCCCGGCCTCGACTCCTCCCTGGACCGGGGCCTCGGCTACCCGGCCGCCGGACGGGCCCGGCTGACCGTGCCCGGGCAGGACCGCGACCGTGGCCGGGTCGACGTGCTGTGGTGGGCGTACCCGTTGGTCGGGCCCGGCACGGAACGGCTGCTGGTGCTGGCCGCGGACGCGGCGGGACTGCACCAGGACGAACCGGCCGATCCCCTGGCCGTCGAACGCATCGCGCCCGCCTTCGCACTGCACACCGACTTCCCCGGCGCCGCGGAACTCGCCCGGCGGCTGCCCGAGATCCTGCCCAGCATGAGCGTCGGCGAGAGCGCCCGCATCGTCGCGCAGATCCTCGAACTCGGCTATCCCGTACTGGAGTTCAGCCAGAACGACCGGGTGCCCGTGACCCCCGACTGGGGCGTGGCCCGGCGCGTCGAGCGCAGAGAGCGCCGCGAGCGGGCCGCCCGCGCCGTCGCCGAAGGGACGCCCGTAGCGCAGGAGTTCGTCGACGAGGCCGAGGACCTCGAGTACGTCGCCGTCCGTGAGCGGCTGGAGTTCCTCAACGAGGTCAGCGGGAAGATCGGCACCTCCCTCGACCTCTCCCGCACCATCCACGAGGTCAGCAGAGCCGTCGTCCCGCGCTTCACCGACGTCGCCGGCACCTATCTGCGCGAACAGGTCGTCGCCGGCGAGGGGTTCCCCGACGGCGTGCCGGACACGACCACCATGTGGCACCGGGTCGCCCTCGAGCACACCGACGAACCCGGCCGCTGGGACGACGTCGTACCCGTCGGCGAGGCCATGCCGTTCCCCGCGCACACCCCGTTCTTCCAGTGCATGACGACCGGACAGCCCGTCCTCGTGCCGCGCATCAGCGAGCAGATGGGCCACGCCATCGCCTCGCAGTTCGAGAAGCGCGACATCCGGCCCCTGATCACCGGCCGTTCCATGCTGGTCGTCCCGCTGAAGGCCCGTAACGTCGTCCTCGGCTTCATGATCCTGCTGCGCCACCCCGAGCGCGCCCTCTTCAACGACATGGACCGTGTCACCGGCGCCGAACTCGCCGCCCGCGCGGGCCTCGTGCTCGACAACGCGCGCATGTACACCTACCAGGAGAGCGTCGCCGAGACCCTCCAGGACAGCATGCTGCCGCACATCCCGCCGCGCATGGCGGGCTGCGACATCGCCACCCGCTATCTGCCGGGCACGCTGCTCGGGCGGGTCGGCGGCGACTGGTTCGACTCGGTGAAGCTGCCCGGCGCGCGCACCGCCCTCGTCGTCGGCGACGTCATGGGACACGGGCTCAACTCCGCGGCCATGATGGGGCAGTTGCGGACGGCCGTGCAGACCATGGCCGCCCTCGACCTGCCGCCCGCCCAACTCCTGCGCAACCTCGACGACTTGGCGCAGCGGCTGGGCGACACCTACCTCGCGACCTGTCTGTACGCCGTCTACGACCCGATCGAGGGCGAGCTGCACCTCGCCAACGCGGGCCACATCCCGCCCGTGCTGGTGCGTGCCGTCGACGGCCGCAGCGAACTCCTCGACCTGCCCACCGGCGCGCCCATCGGCGTCGGCGGGGTGCCCTTCGAGGCGGTACGCGTACGCGTGGAGCCGGGCGACCGGCTGGTGATGTGCACCGACGGGCTGGTGGAGGTGCGCGGCGAGGACATCGGCGTAGGGCTCGCGACCCTCTGCGAATCCGCCGCCCACCCGGCCGCCTCCATGGACGACGCCTGCGACACCATCATCCGCGCCCTCAACACCCGTGGCGGCCGTAAGGACGACGTGGCCCTGCTCATGGCACGTCTCAACGGCATCGAGCCGGACGACGTCGCCGAATGGCGTTTCCCCCTCGACCCGGCGGAGGCCGGCCGGGCCCGCGCGGTGGTGCGCGAACAGCTCCACGACTGGGGCCTGACGACGCTCGTCGACGCCGCCGAGCTCATGGTGAGCGAGCTCGTCACGAACGCCGTACGGCACTCCCGCCGGAGCCCCGTGGCCCTGTGTCTCGTCCGCGGCGACACGCTCCTGTGCGAGATCGAGGACGACGACCACGAACTGCCGACCCTGCTGAGCGCCGGGCCCGGTGACGAAGCCGGTCGGGGGCTGCGGGTGGTGAGCGCGCTGGCCCGTGAGTGGGGCGCGAGCCGTACGGCCGCGGGGAAGTCCGTGTGGTTCGAGCTGACGCTGCCGCGCCGCCCCGCAGGGCGCTGAACACGACCGGCCGGGGCGCGCGGGACGGCGGCCGGATCTCGAACGCGGCGTGAAGGAACGCGCACCGCGCTTGTCCCGCCGACCGGGGAGCGATAGACCGTACTCGCCCGTCACTCACGACGGATCGGCCTTGCAGCCTGGGGAGTTGTGCATGAGCGTGACGAGTCGGTACCGGGAGGCGTGGGAGGGCTTCTGGCGCGAGGCTCCGGAGGAACCGGGCGGGGTGTTCTGGGACGCGGATCCGAAGCTGACCGCCGCCCTCCACCTGGCTCTCTTCGAGCCCCATCTCGTCGACCCCGGACTGGCGTTGGTGGACCTCGGCTGCGGCAACGGCACCCAGACCCGGTACTTCGCCGACCGCTTCCCGCACGTCGTCGGCGCCGACCTGTCCGCCGCGGCCCTCGACCACGCCCGCCGCGCCGACCCCGCCGGACAGGCGACGTACCGGCTGCTGGACGCGGCCGAGAAGGGCGCGGCCGAGACACTGCACGCCGAACTCGGGGACACCAACGTCTACATGAGGGGCGTCCTGCACCAGTGCGAGCCCGACGACCGGCAGCCGCTGGTGGACGGGATCGCCGCGCTGCTGGGGGAACGCGGCCGGGTCTTCCTCGTCGAACCGTCGGAGGCCGCCCGCCCCGTCCTCGGCGGTCTGGCACAGAGCCCGGCCGGGCCGCCGCCGAAGCTCGCGCCGGTCTTCCGGCACGGCATCGCTCCCGGCGAAGTGGCCGATGCCGCGGTGCCCGTGTATCTGCGCACCGCGGGTCTCACGATCCTGGCCTCCGGCGAACTGCCCCTCGTCACGACCGAGTTGGCGCCCGACGGCACCCGGATCGAGCTGCCGTCCAAGTGGCAGGTGGCCGCCCGCGCCGAGTGACCGCCCTCACATCGAAAGCGGCTCTGGCAGCGTCACACTCTCGCGGCGCACCGTGTCAGGGGGGTGAAGGAACGCCCGGAAACCCCCCTGAGGAGCTGCTGAGATGTTCACCGACCACTCCACCGCCTACGTCGTCGTCACCCTTGTAGGAGCCGTCATGGCCGGCTTCTCGGCCGCCTCGATCTTCCTCGGCGCCGAGTGGACGGTGAAGCCGCTGGCCGACTACGGAGTGCCGCGCTCGTGGTGGCCGTGGCTCGGCGCGGCCAAGGCCGCGGGCGCGGCCGGCCTGCTGGCCGGGCTGTTCGTCCCCGTGGTCGGTGTACTCGCCGCGATCGGTCTGGTCCTGTACTTCCTCGGCGCCGCCGTCACCGTGCTGCGGGCCCGCTGGTTCGCGCACCTGCCGTTCCCGCTGGTCTACGGGGCGCCGGCGCTGGCCTCGCTGGTGCTGGCGTTCTGAGAACGGGCGAGGGACGAGGTGGGGGCGACCGGAGTTCCTGGTCGCCCCCACCTCGTCCGTCAGCCGTCGGCGCCCACGGGTGCGGTGGCGCCGGGCCCGGCGCCCACGGGCTCGGCCCCGATCGTGTCGAGCACCGCGACCTCGATGCCGTCCAGTCGCTCCCGGTCCGCCACCACGTCGATCCCGGTGATCCCGCCCTCCGCGATCGTGAACAGCAGAACCAGCCGCAGCCTGCCGTGCGGCGCCATCGCGAGACCGATCCGGCCGTCGAGCAGGGCGAGGCCGGTGAACCGGGCCCGGCCGGTCGCCGCCATCGCGCCCTCGGCCACGGCCCGGGCGCCGCTGACCGTGATGGGCTCCGGCGTCGGGACGACGAAACGGTCGGCGGTGAGGACCACGTCCGGGTGCAGCAGGGCGAGCAGCGCCTCGAAGTCGCCGCCTCGCGTGGCGGCCAGGAACGCGTCGGCGACCCGGCGTCGACGAGCCCGGTCGGCGGCGCCGGCGGGTGCGCCGGGACCGGGAGTGCCGACGGCGCCGGGGCCGAGGGTGCCGACGGCGCCGGGGCCGAGGGTGCCGGGAGTCCCGGTAGCGCCCGGTGCATCGGGCCCGCCGCCCCTGACGCGGCGGCGGGCGCGGCTGGCCAGTTGCCGTGTCGTGGCCGGAGTCCGGTCGATCATCGGGGCGATGGCGTCGAACGGCACGGCGAACAGGTCGTGCAGCACGAACGCCAGCCGCTCGGCCGGGGCGAGCGTGTCCAGCACGACCAGGAGCGCCACCCCGACCGAGTCGGCGAGCAGCGCCTCCTCCTCGGGGTCGCCGCCGTCCGCCGTTCCGACCGAGGGCTCGGCCACCCCGGCGTCGAGCGGCACCTCGGGCCGCGTTCTTCGCGAGCGGAGCATGTTCAGGCACACCCGGCCCACGACCGTGGTGAGCCACCCGCCGAGGTTCTCCACGTCACCGACGTCCGCCCGGGCCGCCCTGAGCCAGGTCTCCTGCACGGCGTCCTCCGCCTCGCTGAGCGAGCCGAGCATGCGGTAGGCGACGGCCCGCAGATGAGGCCGGGCGGCCTCGAAGCGCTCCGGTGGCAGGGCGGTGTGCGTGGTCATGGCGGGTCCCCGTTCGTGTCACTGCGGTGCAGGCGTATGTGCCCAGATCACCACACGCCGCGGGTCCGCCGCACCCACGTCTCCTCGAACGAAGGAGCCGGTCCGGTCGGCCGGTTGTGCGGCAGCCTGGTCAACAGGGCGGCCGTCCCAGGGCCGCGAGCTGTGCGCGGCCCTTCGCGGACGGGGCGCCGCAGGTGCGCACGACCAGCAGCGGCCCGCGCTCGGCGGCCGCCCCCAGGACGCTCGCGCCGCGCCGGCCCCGGGGGACGTCGTGGGCGCCGGGCAGATGGCCACCGGCGTACTCACCGGGTGGTGCGCACGTCGACGACGGTGAACGCTCGCGGGCGGGCCGCCGCCCGGGCGGGGGAGTCGCTCCCCGGAAAACCGAGGCGCGGCCGGATAGGCTCGGGTCTCCTTGAGAGGACGGGGGCCGGACGTGAAGATCCTCATCAGTGCCGACATGGAGGGCGCCACCGGCGTCACCTGGCCGGCCGACGTACTGCCCGGGGCGCCGGAGTGGCAGCGGTGCCGGTCGATGTTCACCTCGGACGTCAACGCCGCCGTGCTCGGCTTCTTCGACGGCGGGGCGGACGAGGTCCTGGTCAACGAGGCCCACTCGACCATGCGCAACCTGCTCCTCGAGCAGCTCGACGACCGGGTGGAGATGCTCACCGGCCGGCACAAGTCCCTCTCCATGGTGGAGGGCGTCCAGCACGGGGACGTCGACGGCATCGCCTTCGTCGGCTACCACGCGGGCGCTGGCATGGAGGGCGTCCTCGCCCACACCTACCTGGCCAACTCCCTCACCGGCGTCTGGCTGAACGACGTACGGGCCAGCGAGGGGCTGCTCAACGCGCAGGTCGTCGCCGAGTACGGGGTGCCGGTCGTCCTCGTCACCGGCGACGACGTGGCCTGCGAGGACGCGCTCGGGTACGCGCCCGAGGCGTTGAAGGTCGCGGTCAAGGACCATGTCTCCCGGTACGCGGCCGTGTGCCGTACCCCGGCCCGCACCGCCGCCGACATCCGGGCGGCGGCGAAGGAGGCGACACAGCTGGCGGTCCGTCAGGAACCGTTGAAAGGTGGGCCGTTCACGGTCGCCGTGGAGTTCGACGCCGAGCACCTCGCGATGGCGGCCACCGTCGTGCCCGGCGTCGCCCGGGTCGGCGAGCGGAAGATCGCGTACACCAGCGGCACCATGTACGAGGGCATCCGCACCTTCAAGGCGGTCACCACGATCGTCTCGGCCGCGATCGAGGAGCAGTATGGCTGAGGAGCGGGACCGGGGGCAGAGGCGGGAGGGACATGGCTGACGCGCAGGCGCGGGACGAGGTCGTCCGGTTCACCTCCGACCTCATCCGCATCGACACCACCAACCGGGGCGGCGGCGACTGCCGGGAACGGCCCGCCGCCGAGTACGCCGCCGCGTTGCTCGCCGAGGCGGGCATCGAGCCGGTGCTCCTCGAACGCACCCCGGGGCGCACCAACGTCGTCGGGCGGATCGAGGGCACCGACCCGGCCGCGGACGCGCTGCTCGTCCACGGGCACCTGGACGTGGTCCCCGCGCAAGCCGCCGACTGGAGCGTCCACCCCTTCTCGGGGGAGGTACGGGACGGGGTCGTGTGGGGGCGGGGCGCCGTCGACATGAAGAACATGGACGCGATGGTCCTGGCCGTGCTGCGGGCCTGGGCCCGGCAGGGCGTCCGGCCCCGGCGCGACCTCGTCATCGCCTTCACCGCGGACGAGGAGGCCAGCGCCGAGGACGGCGCCGGGTTCCTCGCCGACCGGCATCCGGGACTGTTCGAGGGCTGCACCGAGGCCATCGGCGAATCAGGGGCGTTCACCTTCCACGACGGCGCCGGGCGCGAGCTCTACCCGATCGCCGCGGGCGAGCGCGGCACCGGCTGGCTGAAGCTCACCGCACGCGGCCGCGCCGGACACGGTTCCAAGGTCAACCGGGAGAACGCGGTGACCCGCCTGGCAGCCGCCGTCACGCGCATCGGCGAGCACGAATGGCCCCTGCGGCTCACCCCGACCGTGAGTGCCGCCCTGACCGAACTCGCCGCGCTGTACGGCGTCGACGCCGACCTCCGCGACGTGGACGGTCTGCTGGCGAAGCTCGGACCGGCGGCCGCCCTGGTGGAGGCGACCGTACGCAACAGCGCCAACCCGACCATGCTGGGCGCCGGTTACAAGGTCAACGTGATCCCCGGGGAGGCCGTCGCCCATGTCGACGGCCGCTATCTGCCGGGCGGCGAGGACGAGTTCCGCTCGACGCTCGACCAACTCACGGGCCCCGACGTCGACTGGGAGTACCACCATCGCGAAGTCGCCCTCCAGTCACCGGTGGACGCCCCCCTGTTCGCCCGTATGCGCGCCGCCGTCGAGGAGTTCGCGCCCGAGGGGCACGTGGTGCCGTACTGCATGTCCGGCGGTACGGACGCCAAGCAGTTCTCGCGGCTCGGCATCACCGGCTACGGCTTCGCGCCGCTGAAGCTTCCGGAGGGCTTCGACTACCAGGCCCTCTTCCACGGCGTCGACGAAAGGGTCCCGGTGGAGGCGCTGCGCTTCGGCGTCCGTGTGCTCGACCGGTTCCTGCGGACGGCCTAGGCGAACGGGAGAGAACGTGCAGGTCCTGCCGTACGGTTCCCTCCACGCGCACGTCTACCCGCCCCATCACCCCTGGCAGGTCGCGCCCGGCCACGAACTGCCGCCCTACGTCGTGTGGGCGCACGGCGGGCCCACCGATCGCGCCCCGCTCGTACTGGATCTGGAGATCGCCTACTTCACCTCCCGGGGCATCGGGGTCGTCGAGGTCGACTACGGCGGCTCGACCGGGTACGGGCGGGAGTACCGGGAGCGGCTGCGCGAGCAGTGGGGCGTGGTCGACGTCGAGGACTGCGCGGCCGTGGCCCTGACGCTTGCCGACGAGGGCACCGCCGACCGCCGGCGGCTGGCCGTCCGGGGCGGCAGCGCGGGCGGCTGGACCGCCGCGGTCTCGCTGGCCGGCACCGACGTCTACGCCTGCGGCACGATCCGCTGCCCCGTGCTGGACCTGGTGGGCTGGGCGACGGGGGAGACCCACGACTTCGAGTCGCGCTACCCGGACAGCCTCGTCGGACCGCTCGCGCAGGTGCCCGCCCGGTACGCGGAGCGCTCGCCGATCGAGCACGCCGAACGGATCACCGTGCCGTTCCTGCTCCTCCAGGGGCTGGACGACGTGATCTGCCCGCCCGTCCAGTGCGAGCGGTTCCTGGCCCGACTGACCCGATCGGCCGGGCGGCCGGCGCCGCACGCGTACCTCGCGTTCGAGGGGGAGGGGCACGGGTTCCGGCAGGCGGCCACGACGGTGCGCGCCCTGGAGGCCGAGCTGTCGCTGTACGCTCAGGTGTTCGGGCTGCGCCCGCCCGGAATCCCCAGGTTGGAGCTTGTGCGGTGAAGGAACTCGTGCGGCCGTCCCGGCTCGCCCCCGGCGCCCGGGTCGCGGTCGTCGCGCCCAGCGGGCCGGTCGCGGAGGAGCGGCTGCAGGCCGGCCTCGACCTGTTGCGCGGCTGGGACCTCGACCCGGTGGTCGCCCCCCATGTGCTGGACCGGCACGACCGGCTGCCGCACCTCGCGGGCACCGACGCCGACCGGGCCGCCGACCTCCAGCGCGCCTGGTGCGATCCGGGGGTCGACGCCGTGCTGTGCGCACGCGGCGGCTACGGCGCTCAGCGGATCGTCGACCTGCTCGACTGGGACGCGATGCGGGCGGCCGGACCGAAGGTGTTCGTCGGCTTCAGCGACAGCACCACGCTGCACGAGGCGTTCGCCGTCCGCCTGGGCCTGGTCACGTTGTACGGCCCCGCGGCCGCGGGCATCGACTTCATCAAGAGCGCCCGGGGGCAGGAGCACCTGCGGGCGACCCTGTTCGCTCCGGAGACGGTGCGCACGCTCGCCTCCACCGGTACGGCCATCGCCGCGGGCCGGGCGCGGGGGGTCACCCTGGGCGGCTGTCTGGCGCTGCTGGCCACCGGCTACGGCACCCCGCACACCCGGTCCGTCACCCGCGGCGGGCTGCTGCTGATCGAGGACGTGGGGGAGCGGCCGTACAGCGTCGACCGGGCCCTCACCCAACTCCTGCGCACCGGCTGGCTGGACGGCGTCGCGGGTGTCGCGCTCGGCTCCTGGGACAGGTGCGGCCCCTACGAGGAACTGCGCCCGGTCCTCGTGGACCGGCTCGGCGGCCTCGGCGTCCCCGTCGTCGAGGAGCTCGGGTTCGGCCACTGCGAGGGGGCGCTGACCGTGCCCTTCGGCGTGCCCGCGGTACTCGACGCCGACGAGGGCACACTGACCCTCGACACCCCCGCCCTGCGCTGACCTCCCGGCCGGGGCCTCACCCGGTGGGCGCGCCTCACCGTGCGCGGGCGCGGCCCAGGGACCACGCTGGACGCATGAGCCCGAAGACCTCGAAGGCCCCCGAGAGCGGTCGCAGGAACGAAGCGCTGACGCCGGGCCGGATCGTCGTCCTGGCGCTCGCCGTCCTCACCCTGGTCTTCATCTTCCAGAACACCCGCCCCACGAAGATCCGGCTGCTGATCCCCGAGGTGACGGTGCCGCTGTGGACGGCGCTCCTGGCGATGTTGGTCATCGGCGTCCTGTGCGGCGCCTCCTTCGCGTACTTCAGGAAACGGCGCAGGTGACGCTGTCGTAGGCGTCGTAGGCTGTCCCGATGCCGCACACCGCATCCCGTCACCTCGCCGAGGGCCCCCGCGTGGGCATACGCCACTTCACCTACGAGGACGGGCCGGAGTTCACCGCCCGCGCGCGGGAGAGCAAGGACCTGCACCGCCCGTGGCTGTTCCCGCCGGCCACCGCCGACGCGTACACGGCCTACGCGGGCCGGCTGATCGAGGACCCGTCGAAGGCCGGCTTCCTCGTGTGCACCCTGGAGGACGGGGCGGTCGCCGGATTCGTCAACATCAACAACATCGTCCAGGGGGGCTTCCAGTGCGGCGCACTGGGCTACGGCGCCTTCGCGCACGCGGCCGGGCGCGGGCTGATGCGCGAGGCGCTCGACCTGGTGGTGGGCCACGCGTTCGGGCCGATGCGGCTGCACCGGCTGGAGATCAACGCGCAGCCCGGCAACGTCGCCTCGATCGCCCTCGCCCGCGGCTGCGGCTTCCGCCGGGAGGGGTTCTCCCCGAAGATGATCTACATCGACGGGGAGTGGCGGGACCACGAGCGGTGGGCGATCACCGCCGAGATGCGGACTTCCGGTTGATCTTCATGGTGTCGAGGTCGGTGACCGTCGACCGCAGCCCGGTGAAGCCGTGGCCGAGCTCCCGCAGCGTCGTCTCGGCGCGCTCCTCGGCGAGCGCGCCCGCCATCTCCTCGCCGTCCGCCGCGTCCGACACCACCACGTAGCGCATGGAGAAGGCCTTCAGCGGCGACGGCTCGTACGACAGCGTGCCCTCCTCGGTGAACCGCATGCTCGTCAGACCGTGGTCGGCGGCCTCGGCGAGGAGACGGGCCCGGCTCTCGTCGCCGAGGCCGTCCCAGGTGCCCCGGACGATCACCCGGTAGGTGTGCTGCTCACTCACTGCCGCTCCTTCGTGCTGCCGTCGAACGCCCGACTCTACGTCCGCGACGACCCGCCGCACCCGGAATTTCGCCGGTGCCCGGCGCCTCACGGACCGCGCCGGTCGACGTACTCGTAGACCGCTCCGTCCGGGTGCCGGGCGAGCGGGTTGCGGCCCACCGGCGTCGGTAGCGGGCCGGCGATGACGTCCGCACCCAGTTCGGTGAGGGTCCGGTGGGCCTCCTCGACGTCCGCGACGGCGATCGTCGCGGCCACCTGGCGCAGCAGCTCCAGCTCGGCCGGAGGTCCGCTCATCAGCAGGAAGCAGCCGACCGCGGCCACGTGCACCCGCCCCGCTCGAAGCGGAGCGCGCCGGTGCCCGCCAGCCGCTCGTAGAAGGAGACCGAGGTCTCCAGACCGTCGGCACGGACACGCGGTGTGGCTCCCGGAATGTCCCTGCGGACGAGCGTAGTTGGGGCGGCCGCGGTCAGGTGATCCCTTCACCCGATCCCCGCCCGGCCCCTCCGTGGCCGGTCCGCGGCCCCCTGACCGCCGCTCCGGGTGCGCCGCCGGTCCGTGGAGTTAAGCGTCCATGACAGCGGGTACCCGAGGCCCATGGAGCGCATGGATCACCTGGAGCATCTGGACAAGCATCTGGTCGACGAGCTGGCGCAGGTGGCGCGCGAGACGATCCGCGAGGAGCTGCGCGAGCAGACCCGCAAGCAGCGCCGTACGGCGATGCTCTACGCGGCGTCCGGCGCCGTCGCCCTCTACGCGGGCGCGGCCGTCGCGCTCGCGGTCGGTCTGGCCCTCGGCATCGGTCTGCCGGACTGGGCCGCGGCGCTGATCACCGCCGCGATCCTCGCCGTCGTGGCGTACCTGCTGCGCGGCGCCGCCAGGCCGCACGCGTCGTCCCCGACCACGGCCGGACTCGAGGCCGCACGGGACAAGGGCCACGGGCGGGTCATCGGCGGTACGCCGCCGGCCGGGCCGCCCGGCGGTACCGGGCTGCCGTACCCCCCGATGCCGCCGACCGCGCCCGGCGCGCAGGTGCCGGCACCGGGCGAGGCGCCGCGCGCCGACGACATCGATCCCGAGAGCTCGCACCGGGCCTGACACACGGAGCGCATCCGCCGAAGTGACGCACCCGCGTCACCTGTTCGGCATCCGGCCGGCCCCGCGGCACATGCTGCCGCGGGGCCGGCCGGTGTGTGCGGGCGTCCTCCGGTTCCTCCGGGGGCGTCGCGCTGCGGACAGCGGGCGCCCGCGGGGGCACCGGCGCACGTTTGGCGGCTCCTGCCAGGGGGACGCGGAAACCTTCGTACGACAACCGTCCGAACCCCTTCGGAGGCCCACCGTGAGGCGTCCCCGCATCGTGATCGTCGGAGCCGGCTTCGCCGGGTACCGGACGGCCCGTACTCTGGCGCGGGCGGCCGGAGGCCGGGCCGACATCACTCTGCTCAACCCGACCGACTACTTCCTGTACCTGCCCCTGCTGCCCCAGGTGGCGGCGGGCGTCCTCGAGCCGCGGCGGGTCACCGTCTCCCTCTCGGGGACCCTTCGTGAGGTGCGGCCGGTGCTCGGCGAGGCCGAACACGTCGACCTCGACGCGCGCACCGTCCACTACACGAACCCCGAAGGCGACGAGGGCACGCTCGGCTACGACCGGCTCGTGCTCGCCGCCGGCAGCGTCAACAAGCTGCTGCCCATCCCCGGGGTCGCCGAGCACGCGCACGGGTTCCGTGGCCTGCCCGAAGCCCTCTACCTGCGCGATCACCTCACCCGGCAGGTGGAGTTGGCCGCCTCCGGCGACAACGCGGGCGAACGTGCGGCGCGTTGTACGTTCGTCGTGGTCGGCGCGGGCTACACCGGTACCGAAGTCGCCGCACAGGGGCAGCTGTTCACCGACGCGCTGGTCCGCGCCCACCCCCTGCGCCGGGGCATGCGGCCGCGCTGGCTGCTCCTCGACACCGCGTCGCGCGTCCTGCCCGAACTGGACGAACGGCTCTCCCGCACCGCCGACCGGGTGCTGCGCGAACGAGGCGTCGAGGTGCGCATGGGAACGTCCGTCAAGGAGGCCACCCGTGACGGAGTCCTGCTGACCGACGGCGAGTTCGTCGACACCCGCACCCTGGCGTGGTGCGTGGGCGTACGGCCCGATCCGCTCGCGGAGTCGCTCGGGCTGCCCATGGAACGCGGGCGGTTGCTCGTCGAACCGACGCTTCAGGTGCCGGGCAGGCCCGAGGTGTTCGCGTGCGGCGACGCGGCCGCCGTACCGGATCTGGAGCGGCCCGGGGAGTACACGCCGATGACCGCGCAGCACGCGTGGCGGCAGGGCAAGGTGGCCGGGCAGAACGTCGCCGCCTCTCTCGTCGAGGGCGGCGGTCCGGCCGGGCTGCGGCCGTACCGGCACAAGGACATGGGCTTCGTCGTGGACCTGGGCGGGGTGCAGGCCGCCGCCAATCCGCTCGGCGTCCACCTGTCCGGCCCCGCGGCCGGCGTGGTCGCCCGTGGCTACCATCTCGCCGCCATGCCCGGCAACCGTGTGCGCGTCGCCGCCGACTGGCTGTTGGACGCCGTACTCCCGCGCCAGGACGTCCAGTTGGGCCTCGTCCGGTCCTGGTCGGTGCCGCTGGACACGGCGTCGCCGGAACTGGCACGGGTACCGGGAGACCACAAGCGCGAGCCGACCGCTTCCGGCCCCGGCGCGGCCACCGAGGAGGACGTGAACGCCGGGAACGACTCGGACGACGCGGACCACAGGAACACCGACCACAGGAACACCGACCACAGGAACACCGACGACAGGAATGAGGGGAACGACATGAACGACGTGAACAAGGCGAATGGCGGGTCCGGCGAGAAGCATCCCTCCCCGGAGGACGGCTCCCAGTCGATCGACGCGCCGACACCCGAGGTGGGACGGCACGGCGGCGAGGCCGGGTCCCGTGCGGGCCGGTCGTCGCCGGAGGACGGCTCCCAGTCGATCACCTCGCCGACACCGGAGGTGGGGCAGCACAGTTCCGGACCGGCGACCGCGCACGACGACGAGAGCGCCGCCGAGCCGGCCCCCGCCGAGCGCGGCGACTCCCGCGACGCAGAAGCAGAAGGAGAAAAGTAGCCTGATGGACACCGCCGAACTCAGCGAACTCGGACAGCAGTTGCGGGTCGACAGTGTGCGCGCCTCCGCCGCCGCGGGGTCCGGGCATCCGACGTCCTCGATGTCGGCCGCGGACCTGATGGCCGTCCTGCTCGCGAACCACTTCCGCTACGACTTCGACCGCCCGGCGCACCCGGGCAACGACCGCTTCGTCCTCTCGAAGGGCCATGCCTCCCCCCTGCTGTACTCGGCCTACAAGGCAGCCGGGGCCATCGACGACGCGGAGCTCCTGACCTTCCGCGAACTCGGCAGCCGACTCGAGGGACACCCCACCCCGCAGCGGCTGCCGTGGGTCGAGACGGCCACCGGCTCGCTCGGCCAGGGGCTTCCGGTGGGCGTCGGCATCGCGCTGGCCGGGAAGCGGCTGGACCGCACCGCGAACCGCGTGTGGGTGCTGTGCGGGGACAGTGAGATCGCCGAGGGCTCGGTGTGGGAGGCGGCCGAGCACGCGGGCCACGAACACCTCGACAACCTCACGGTGATCGTCGACGTCAACCGGCTCGGCCAGCGCGGCCCCACCCGGCACGGCCACGACCTCGGCGCCTACGCCCGCCGCTTCCAGGCGTTCGGCTGGCACACGATCGAGATCGACGGGCACGACGTGGACGCCGTCGACCGCGCCTACGGCGAGGCGGCCGCCACCCTGGGGCAGCCCACCGCGGTCCTCGCCCGCACCCTCAAGGGCAAGGGCGTCCGGTCCGTCGAGGACCGCGAGGGCCTGCACGGCAAGCCGCTGCCCGACGCCGACGAGGCGATCGAGGAACTGGGCGGCATCCGTGATCTGCGGGTCCATGTGCACGAGCCGGCCGACGCCCGCATGCTGCACTCCGTCCCGACCGGGCCCCTCGTCCTGCCCCGCTGGGACGGGGAGGACCGCGAGAAGGGCGTGGCGACGCGTGACGCCTACGGCAAGGCCCTCGCCGCGCTCGGCGCCGCCCGCGAGGACATCGTCGCCCTCGACGGCGAGGTGAGCGACTCCACCCGCGCCGAGGCCTTCGCCAAGGAGCACCCCGACCGGTTCTTCGAGTGCTACATCGCCGAACAGCAGCTCGTCGCCGCCGCGGTTGGCCTCGCGACGCGCGGCTGGGTGCCGTACGCCTCGACGTTCGCGGCCTTCCTGACCCGGGCCCACGACTTCGTCCGGATGGCCGCGGTCAGTGGGGCCGGCATCAACCTCGTCGGCTCGCACGCGGGGGTCGCCATCGGGCAGGACGGGCCCTCGCAGATGGGCCTGGAGGACCTGGCGATGTTCCGGGCCGTGCACGGTTCGACCGTGCTGTACCCGTGCGACCCCCACCAGACCGCCCGGCTCGTCAGCGCCATGGCCGGCCTGGACGGCGTCCGCTATCTGCGCACCTCACGCGGGGCCTACCCGGTGCTCTACGGGCCGGACGAGGAGTTCCCCGTCGGCGGCAGCAAGGTACTGCGCTCCTCCGACCGGGACCGGCTGACGATCGTCGCGGCCGGCGTCACCGTGCACGAGGCGCTGAAGGCCGCCGAGGCGCTCGACGGCGAGGGCATCGCGGTCCGGGTGATCGACCTGTACTCGGTCAAGCCCGTCGACCGGGCCACGCTGCGGCGGGCCGCCGAGGAGACCGGTCTGCTGCTGAGCGTGGAGGACCATCACGAGCAGGGGGGACTCGGGGACGCGGTCCTCGACGCCTTCCTCGACGGGCGGCCGGTGCCCCGGCTGGTGCGGCTGGCCGTCCGGACGATGCCCGGCTCGGCGAGCCCGGCCGAGCAGCTGCACGCCGCGGGCATCGACGCCGAGTCGATCGCCGCGTCCGCCCGGCTGCTGGTGGAGCAGGCGATCGTGCCGTGAGCGGGGACGACGTGCGGAGGGTGCGGGTGGGCCGCCGCAGCGTCGAGGTCCACCGGCCGGACAAGGTGCTCTTCCCGGGCGGCGGGGCGGCGAAGCAGTACACGAAGGGCGACCTCGCCGCGTACTACCGGTCGGTCGCCGCGTTCATGGTTCCGCAGCTGCGTGGCCGGCCGCTGATGCTGGAACGGCATCCGGACGGGATCGACGGGCCCCGCTTCATGCAGAAGAACACCCCCGAGCACTACCCGGAGTGGATCACGCGGGCCGAGGTGGCCAAGGAGGACGGCACCGTCCGCCACACGGTCTGCGACAACTCGGCCACCCTGGTCCATCTCGCCGACCAGGCGTGCCTCACCCTGCACCGCTGGCTGTCGCGGGTCGGCCGGGTCGACCGTCCGGACCTGATGGTCTTCGACCTCGACCCGGCCGACGGCTCCCGCTTCGCCGCCGTCCGGGAGGCCGCCGAACGGCTCGGCGAGCTCCTCGACGAGCTGCGGCTGCCTTCGGCCCTGATGACGACGGGCTTGCGCGGACTGCACGTCGTCGTCCCGGTCGACGGGCACGACGGCTTCGACGAGGTGCGCGGCTTCGCCCGGGACGCCGCCGAGCTGCTCGTCGCGGAGCACCCCGACCGGCTGACCACGGCCGCCCGCAAGAAGGACCGAGGGGACCGGCTCTACCTGGACGTGCAGCGCAACGGCTACGCGCAGACCGCCGTCGCCCCCTTCGCGGTGCGCGCGCTGCCCGGGGCGCCCGTCGCCACGCCCATCACCTGGGAGCAACTGCGCGATCCGGAGCTCGGCCCGCGCCGCTGGACCATCGCCGACGCCGCCGAGCAGGCCCGCGCCCGTCCCTGGTCGGGGCTGACGGGCCGCGGGCGCGCCCTGGGCCCGGCCCGGCGCCGGCTCGACGCACTCCGTTCCGCGTGAAGGTTTGACCAAGAGCCTTTGGGCCACACGGAAGGAGAGGTGGCCATGGTGAACACAAGAAGCACATCGCAGTCACATACGTCACGCCATTCGCATAACACACGTGAATCACCCGAATCTCAAAATTCGCAAAGTTCACGAACTCCGCAGAGTTCGCGGAGTTCACAAAAACCGAAGAGGCCTCAGGGACCTCAGAGACCGCGAAGTTCGCAGAGTCCGGAGAGTGCGCGGACTCCGACGCGCAAGGAAGGCAGGGACGACGTGGCGGACGACCGGCCGAGCCCCATGGAGGTGCTGCGCGAGGCGCGTGCCCAGCTCACGGAGCTCACGGGGATGACCGCCGAGAGCGTCTCGTCCTTCGAGCAGACAGAGGACGGCTGGTCCCTGGACGTCGAGGTCCTGGAGCTCTCTCGCGTGCCCGACACGATGAGCCTGATGGCGAGCTACCAGGTCGATCTCGATCCCGGGGGACAGCTCACCGGCTATCGGCGCGTTCGCCGCTACGAGCGCGGGCGCTCCGACGCACACCGGCAGGGCGGCCGTTAGGCCGCCGGCCCGCAGTCATTCCCGATCATCCAATCCCAGACAAGGAGGCGCGGTCGACATGACCGTTGTTCCGGCCCAACAGTCCGGCGGTGGAGGCGGCTCCAGTGGCCTCTACGACGTGCTGGAGCTCGTCCTCGACAAGGGTCTCGTCATCGACGCGTTCATACGGGTTTCCCTGGTCGGAATCGAGATCCTGAAGATCGATGTACGGGTCGTGGTGGCCAGCGTCGACACCTACCTGCGCTTCGCCGAGGCGTGCAACCGCCTGGACCTGGAGGCGGGGCCGCGCAAGAGCCCGGGCCTGCCCGACCTGGTCGGCGAGATCACCGAGTCCGGCGCGCGCGGCAAGTCCAAGGGCGCGCTGTCCGGCGCCGCGGAGACCATCTCCGGCGCCTTCAAGCAGGCCCGTGACGAGGGTTCCTCCGAGGAGGAGCGGGCGCCCCGGCCGCGGGCCCGCAAGAGCACCACCGCGCGCAGGAAGGAGGAGCAGGAGTGAGCACCTACGTGTACGGCATCGTCGCCGGCTCGCACCCCGCCCTTCCGGACAGCCTGGTCGGCGTCGGCGATCCGGCCCTGCCGGTGCGCGTCCTGAAGGAGGGCGCACTGGCGGCGGTCGTCAGCGACGCCCCCGAGGGGCTGCGGCCCAAACGCAGGGAGCTGCTCGCCCACCAGACCGTGCTCGCCGAGGCGGGCGCCGACGGCTGCGTGCTGCCCATGCGGTTCGGCAGCGTCGCCCCCGACGACAGTTCCGTCACCGGGGTCCTCGCCGAGCGCACCGAGCACTACGAGGAGCGCCTGCGGGCCCTCGACGGCAAGGTCGAGTACAACATCAAGGCCTCGCACGTCGAGGAGGCCGTCCTGCATCTGGTGATGGCCGAGAATCCCGAACTGCGCGGCCTCGCGGAGGCCAACCGGCAGTCTGGCGGCGGCAGTTACGACCAGAAGATCCAGCTCGGCGAGATGGTGGCCGCCGCGGTCAAGGCCAAGGAGGCCGAGGACGCGGCCGACGTGCGGCAGAACCTCGAGTCGCTGGCCGCGGCCACCAGCGTGGGCCCCGAGTCCACCGGCTGGCTGGTCAACGTCTCGTTCCTGGTGGACCGCGACTCGGCTGCCCGGTTCCTGGAGGCCGCGGAGGACCTGCGCAAGGGCCGTCCGCACCTTGAACTGCGGGTCAACGGGCCGCTGCCGCCGTACAGCTTCGTCGAGCCCGGTCCGGCCGCACCGGCGGGCGCCACCACGGAGTAGGTGCGCCATGGGACTCATTTCAGAGGTGCTGTTGCTGCCGTTCGCCCCGGTGCGCGGTAGTGGCTGGGTGATCGGGCAGGTGGTCAAGGAGGCCGAGCGGATCTATTACGACCCCGCCACGGTCCGGGCCGAACTCGCACGTCTGGAAGAGCGGTTGGACGCCGGCGAGATCACCGAGGAGGAGTTCGACCAGCAGGAGGACGAACTCCTCGACCGGCTGGAGAGCGCGACGCGCAGAGGCGCGGGAACGGACGACGGGTGGACAGGATGAATCGAACGGCATTGGGTCTCGCGGTCGGGGCCGGGTACCTCCTCGGACGGACCAAGAAACTGAAACTGGCTTTCGCCGTCGGCTCCTTGGTGGCCGGCAAGCGGATGAACCTGACTCCCAAGGGCATCGCGGACCTGGTCTCTCAGCAGCTGAAGGACAATCCGCAGTTCAAGGAGATCGGGGACCAGCTGCGCCAGGACCTGCGCGGGGTCGGCAAGGCCGCCTCCGGCGCCATGGTCGAGCGGCAGATCGACGCGCTCGCGGACCGGCTGCACGGCCGCACCGCCGAGGTGCGCGACCAGCTCGAGGGCGTCGTGCCCGGCGAGGACGCGGACGACGAGGCGGACGAGGAGTACGAGGAGCCTCAGGACGCCGAGGAGTCTGAGGAGGCCGAAGAGGACGAGGAGCCTGAGGACACCGAGGAGCCTCAGGACACCGAGGAGTCTGAGGACCTCGAGGAGGACGGGGAGCCTCAGGACGCCGACGAGCCTCAGGACGCCGAGGAGGACGAGGAGCCTCAGGACGCCGACGAGGACGAGGACGAGGAAGAGGAAGAGGAAGAAGAGGAACCGCCGAGGAAGACGGCGAAGAAGGCGCCGGCGAAGAAGACGGCCAAGAAGGCTCCCGCCAAGAAGGCCCCCGCGAAGAAGGCGCCCGCGAAGAAGGCGCCCGCGAAGAAGGCCCCGGCCGCCCGCACGCCGGCCGCGAAGAAGACCGCGTCCGCCAGGAAGACGGGCACGAGGACCGCAGCGAAGACCGCCTCGGGTACGGCCTCCCGGGCCCGGCGGCCGAAGGGAGGCGGTGACCGATGACCGAGACCCTCGGATCCGCCAAGTCCGCGACGTCCGCGGCCGGCAAGGCGGAGGGCGGAAACCCGCTCTCCGGCATCGCTCACAGCGAGGCCGCCGACCGGCTGAAGGAAGAGGTGCAGGAGTACTTCGCCGCGCAGGCCACGCGGCTGCTGTCCGGCGTCGGCCACAAGCTCGGGGACACCACGGCCAAGCTCAACGACATCGCCGAGGGCAACAGCCCGGGCTTCGCCAAACTCGCCCTCGAAGGCGGTCGCAAGGTCGCCGAGGGCAAGGGGCCGCTGCGCAGCGCGCTGGAGCTCGGTGGCTCACGGGTGAAGGACAAGGTGACCAGCGCGTTCAAGAACCTCGGTGGCAAGGGCGGCAAGGGCAAGAAGAGCGCGGGCAAGAAGCCGACCGTGATCATGGAGACGATCGACGTCGGCGTGCCGCTGCGCACCGCCTACGACCAGTGGACGCAGTACCAGGACTTCAGCACCTTCGCGAAGGGCGTCAAGAGCGCGAACCGCGCCGACGACACCACCAGCGACTGGCAGGCGAAGGTCTTCTGGTCCAACCGCAGCTGGAAGGCGAAGACCACCGAACAGGTGCCGGACGACCGGATCGCCTGGACGTCGGAGGGCGCCAAGGGCACGACGAAGGGCGTCGTCTCCTTCCACGAGCTCGCCGAGAACCTCACCCGGATCCTGCTGGTCATCGAGTACTACCCCACGGGGCTGTTCGAGAAGACCGGCAACATCTGGCGTGCCCAGGGCCGCCGTGCCCGCCTCGACCTGAAGAACTTCGCCCGCTTCATCACCATCAAGGGGGAGGCGGAGGACAGCTGGCGCGGTGAGATCCGCGACGGCGAGGTCGTCACGTCCCACGAGGACGCGATCGCCGAGGAGGACGAGGAGAACGAGGAGAACGAGGAGAACGGCGAGTCCGAGGACGGCGCCGAGGCGCGGGATGCCGAGGACGGCCGCCCGGAGGACGATGAGGGCTACGAGGACGAGGGCCCGTACGCCGAGGACGAGGAAGCGGAGGACGAGGAGGCGGAGCCCGAGGGCGAGTACGCGGAGGAGGAAGAAGGCGAGGAGGACGAGCCTGAGGCCGCCGAGGACGAGTACGAGGAGTACGACGAGGAGGAGCCCGAGGAGGAGCCTGAGGAGGAGCCCCGGGCCAAGGGCAGGAACCGGCGATGAGCATGCCGAGCCGGATGCCGGAGCCGTACGGCCAGGGCGGCGGAGCCAACCTCGCCGACATCCTGGAACGCGTCCTCGACAAGGGCATCGTCATCGCGGGCGACATCCGGATCAACCTGCTCGACATCGAACTGCTCACCATCAAGCTCCGCCTCATCGTCGCCTCGGTCGACAAGGCCAAGGAGATGGGCATCGACTGGTGGGAGGACGACCCGGCCCTCTCCTCCGGCGCCCGACGCAACGAACTCGCGCGTGAGAACGCCGATTTGCGGGAGCGCCTGGCGCGGCTGGAGGAACTGGAGCTGGGCCGCGCCCCGGAGGAGAGCCGTGCCCTGAAGGAGGGCCGTGGTCCGAAGGAGGGCCGCGCCCCCGCGGAGAGCCGCGCCCCGAAGGACGTCCGAGAGGAGTCACCATGACCGGACTGCGTTATGTGTACGCCGTCTGTCACCCCCTCGGCGCGCCCCTCCAGGCCGCCCTGTCGGGGGTGGCGGGCGATCCGCCCAGGCTGCTCACCCACCGCGGCCTGATCGCCGTGGTCAGCCATGTGCCGGAGCGGGACTTCGCTCAGGAGCCGCTCCGGCACCGTCTGGAGGACCTGGACTGGCTGACGGAGACCGCCCGCGCCCATCAGCAGGTGATCGACGCCCTCACGGCCGTCACCACTCCGCTGCCGCTCCGGCTCGCCACGGTGTTCCGGGACGACAGCGGCGTCCGCGTGATGATGGAGGAGCGCGAGGACGACTTCCGGCGCGTCCTGGACCGGCTCGCGGGGCGGGTCGAATGGGGCGTGAAGGTGTATGTCGAGCCCGAGGCGCAGGAGGCCCGGCAGGCGGTGACGAAGCCGTCTTCGGGCCGGGACTACCTGATGCAGCGGCGCACGAAGGCCCGGGCCCACGACGACACCTGGCAGCGTGCCGAGCGGTTCGCCGGCACTCTCCACGAGAAGTTGTCCGCGCACGCCGAGGACGCCCGCCTCCACCCGCCGCAGAACTCCGCCCTTTCCAAGGCGTCCGGCCAGAATGTGCTGAACGCCGCCTATCTCGTTCCGCGTGCGGAGTCCGAGGAATTCGTGGAAATGGTGGACCGCACCAAGGGGGAGGAATCCGGAATGCGGGTGGAACTCACGGGGCCCTGGGCGGCCTATTCCTTCGTGGAGTCCGCCGGTGAGGCGGGCGCCGTGGACCTGGGCGCCGTGGAGCCGGGGGAGGACGCATGACCGTCGTGGAGCGCCGTGAGGTGGCCCTTGTCGACCTGCTCGACCGGCTGCTGGCCGGCGGGGTCGTCATCACGGGGGACATCACACTGCGCATCGCGGACGTCGACCTCGTCCGCATCGACCTCAACGCACTGATCAGCTCCGTCAATGAGCAAGTACCGTCGCCATGGGGGGAGTCGCTGTGACCGAACGCCGCAACCATCTCGACCTCGAGCCCGACACCGTCGAGCGCGATCTGGTGAAACTCGTCCTGACCGTCGTGGAGTTGCTGCGCCAGCTGATGGAACGGCAGGCGCTGCGCCGCTTCGACACGGGCGACCTGAACGAGGAGCAGGAGGAGCGGATCGGGCTCACTCTGATGCTGCTCGACGACCGCATGGCCGAGTTGCGCGACCGCTACGGACTGCGGCCCGAGGACCTGAATCTGGACCTCGGGCCGCTGGGACCGCTGCTTCCCCGGGAGTGAGTCGCTCGGCTCCCGGGAAGCAGGTGTTGCTTCGCCGCCTCAGTTCACCACCTGTACCAGCGACCCCTGCCTCCCGCGGAATTGGTTCCGCGAACCAGGAAGCCGAGCAGCCAGACAACGAGAACCGCGAGTGCGATCCACCAGAGCAACTTCACCGCGAATCCGGCGCCGAAGAGAATCAGCACCAGCAGCAGAACCAGCAGAACGGGAACCATAGTGTCAACCTCCTGCAATGCGGGTTTCCCGGATTGCGGAAATCATTCGCACTTCATTCACGAGCCCTCCGTGAACCGTTCGCGGATCAGGTCGCCTTTCGGCACAGGATCTCCGCGTGCAGGACGCTGAACCAGCCGTCCTCCCGCCGCCCCCATTCCCGCCAGGCCTGCGACACGGCGCGCAGTTCCTCCACGGTGGCGTGCCCGCCCTGCGTGGCGCGCTCCGCGTACGCCGACGCCACCGTGCGGTCGGCCCACAGGCCGCTCCACCAGGCCCGCTCCTCGGCGGTGCTGAAGGTCCAGGTGGCGGAGGTGGCCGTGATGTCGGTGAACCCCGCGGTCAGCGCCCAGGACTTCAGCCGGCGCCCGGCGTCCGGTTCGCCGCCGTTGGCCCGGGCCACCCGGCGGTACAGGTCCAGCCAGTCGTCCATCCCGGACGATGCGGGATACCAGGTCATCGCCGCGTAGTCCGAGTCGCGGACCGCGACGTAGCCGCCCGGCTTCGTCACCCGCAGCATCTCGCGCAGCGCCTGGACCGGGTCGCCCACGTGCTGGAGCACCTGATGGGCGTGGACGACGCAGAAGGTGTCGTCCGGGTAGGCCAGGGCGTGTACGTCGGCGGCCGCGAAGTCGATGTTGGTCAGACCCCGCTCGGCGGCCGTGGCCCGCGCCTGCTCCAGGATCCCCGGCGCGTGGTCGACGCCGGTGACGTGTCCGGCGGGGACCAGGGCGGCCAGGTCGGCGGTGATGGTGCCGGGGCCGCAGCCGATGTCCAGGATCCTCATGTGGGGCTTCAGTGAACCGAGCAGGTAGGCCGCGGAGTTGGCGGCGGTCCGCCAGGTGTGCGAACGCAGCACCGACTCGTGGTGTCCGTGCGTGTAGACGGCCGTCTCCTGTGCTTTCGGCATGGCTCTGCCCCTTCTCGACGAACCGGGTCCCCGGTTCCCTCACCGTACGCCGGTGCTCGGATGGTGAGACCATTCGTCTTGCGATGTGGTCTGACGATGCGTCAGTGGTCGTCCGTGTCCCGGTGGCTTCGCCGACGGAGGCGCGCGACGTGCCGGACGGCGAACGCGGCGCCCACGCCCAGCGCCGCGCCGGCGAGCACGTCGCTCGGGAAGTGGACGCCCGTGTACACCCGGGACATCGCCACCGAGAACGCGACCGGCGCCACCACCGCCCCCCACACCGGCGACTCCAGGGCGACCCCGGCCGCGAAGGCCGCCGCCGACGCGGAGTGACCTGACGGGAAGGAGGTGGTGATCGGCTGCCGCTTCAGCCGCCGTCCCCGGGGCACCGCGTCCAGCACGGGCCGGGACCGGTGCACCGAGCGCTTGCCGAGGGTGTTGATGGTGAGGGAGGCAAGGCCGAGGGAGGTCAGCCCGCGCACGGCGGCGCGGCGGGCCCGGGGCGTGCCGGACACCGCGAGGGCCGCCGCCGTCGCGAACCAGAGCACGCCGTGGTTCGCGCTGCGGCTCAGCCGCGGCAGGACCGGCTCGGCGGCCGGCCAGTGCCGCTCGGCGGCGAACGCGAACACCCGGTCGTCGAGGGTGAGAAACAGATCGCGCAGGCCGTGCCGGCCGGGCTTCAGGACGGTGAGATCGACGTCGGACATCATGCGCTGCGGGTACCCTGAAGTGGCCGTTTCTTGTGCGGGGGCGGCATTCGACACCGGAGGGTCACTGCATGCGACTGCTGCTCGTCCGCCACGGCCAGACCCCCACGAACGTGGACTACCTGCTCGACACCGCCGTCCCCGGACCCGGCCTCACCGAACTCGGGTCACAGCAGGCCGCCGCCCTGCCGCAGGCCCTCGCCGACGAGGACATCGAGACCCTCTACGCCTCCACCCTCGTGCGCACCCGGCTCACCGCCGCCCCGCTGGCCGCCGCCCGCGGCCTCGACGTCCTCGTCCGCGACGGCATCCGGGAGATCTCCGCGGGCGACCTGGAGATGGTGCCCGGCGACTCCGAGCGCGGCGAGCTCTACCTGCGCACGGTCTTCGCCTGGGCGGCGGGCGACGTCGAGCTGCGCATGCCGGGCGGGGAGAGCGGCACCGAGTTCCTGGCGCGGTACGACGCCGTGGTCGCCGAGGCCGCGGCGAGCGGCGCGGGAACCGTCGCGATGGTCAGCCACGGCGCCGCGATCCGCGCCTGGGCGGCCACCCGCGCCGTCAACGTCGACGTCCCCTACGCCGCCGTCCACCGCCTCGCCAACACCGGCACCGTCGTCCTCGACGGCTCCCCGGCCGACGGCTGGAAGGCCCTGTCCTGGGCGGGCGCGACGGTCGTGCCCGCAGGGGAGGGCGGCCCGGCGGGACAGCCGGTGACAGGGGCCGGCGGCTGACGGGCGACGGCGTGCCTTCCCCGGCCCGCGGCGCATAACGGTTTGCCGCATCCCGTGGGCGGACCGCAGAATGCGTCCTCATGGGACACCTGGAAGCCGCGCACCTCGAGTACTACCTCCCCGACGGGAGGGCGTTGCTCGGCGACGTGTCCTTCCGGGTGGGCGAAGGGGCCGTGGTGGCGCTGGTCGGACCCAACGGCGCCGGCAAGACGACCCTGCTGCGGCTGATCTCGGCCGAGCTCAAACCGCACGGCGGGACCGTCACCGTGTCCGGCGGTCTCGGCGTGATGCGCCAGTTCGTGGGCTCCGTGCGGGACGAGACGACCGTCCGCGACCTGCTGGTGTCCGTGTCCCCGCCCCGCATCCGTGAGGTCGCGCAGGCCGTCGACAAGGCCGAGCACGCGCTCATGACCGTCGACGACGAGGCCGCGCAGCTCCAGTACGCGCAGGCCCTCGCCGACTGGGCCGAGGTGCGCGGGTACGAGGCCGAGACGCTGTGGGACATGTGCACGATGGCCGCGCTCGGTGTCCCCTACGACAAGGCGCAGTTCCGCCTCGTGCGCACCCTCTCCGGCGGTGAGCAGAAGCGGCTCGTGCTGGAGGCGCTGCTGCGCGGCACCGACGAGGTGCTGCTGCTCGACGAGCCGGACAACTACCTCGACGTGCCCGGCAAGCGGTGGCTGGAGGAACGGCTGAAGGAGACCCGCAAGACGGTCCTCTTCGTCTCCCACGACCGCGAACTCCTCTCCCGTGCCGCCGAGAAGATCGTCTCCGTCGAGCCCGGCCCGGCCGGGGCCGACGCCTGGGTGCACGGCGGCGGCTTCGCCACCTACCACGAGGCCCGCCGGGAACGCTTCGCCCGTTTCGAGGAGCTGCGCCGCCGCTGGGACGAGAAGCACGCCCAGCTGAAGAAACTGGTCCTGAACCTCCGTCAGGCCGCCTCCATCAGCCATGAGCTGGCCTCCCGCTACGCAGCCGCCCAGACGCGGCTGCGCAAGTTCGAGGAGGCCGGCCCGCCGCCGGAGCCGCCCCGCGAGCAGGACATCACGATGCGCCTCAAGGGCGGCCGCACGGGCGTCAGGGCGGTCACCTGCAAGGGCCTCGAGCTCACCGGTCTGATGAAGCCCTTCGACCTGGAGGTCTTCTACGGCGAGCGGGTCGCCGTCCTCGGTTCCAACGGCTCGGGCAAGTCGCACTTCCTGCGGCTGCTGGCCGGCGACACCGTGACGCACACGGGCGAATGGAAGCTCGGCGCGCGTGTGGTGCCCGGGCACTTCGCCCAGACCCACGCCCACCCCGAACTGCTGGGCCGCACCCTCCTGGACATCCTGTGGAGCGAACACTCCCAGGACCGGGGAGCGGCCATGTCCCGGCTGCGCCGCTACGAGCTGACCCAGCAGGCCGAACAGACCTTCGACCGGCTCTCCGGCGGCCAGCAGGCCCGATTCCAGATCCTGCTGCTGGAACTGCAGGGCGTCACGGCCCTGCTCCTCGACGAGCCGACCGACAACCTCGACCTGGAGTCCGCCGAAGCCCTCCAGGAGGGCCTCGAGGCGTTCGACGGCACCGTCCTCGCCGTCACCCACGACCGCTGGTTCGCCCGCTCCTTCGACCGCTATCTGGTCTTCGGCAGCGACGGCCGGGTCCGGGAGACCGCGGAGCCCGTGTGGGACGAGCGGCGCGTGGAGCGGGCCCGGTAGGGAGCCGGTCCGCACGGAGGCCCGGGGGCCCAAATGTTCGTACAGTGGATGCGGAGACGTGCTCCCGGGTGGGGTACCCGAACCGCATGGACGAACACGACGAGCGGGGCATGACCATGACCGGAGTCGACCCGGACCGGCTGGACGACCAGCAGCTCATGAAAGAGCTGGAGACGATCCACCGCACGCGCCACGACACCCTGCTGTACGGCTCGAACGACGCACTGCGCGCCCACAACGGGCGCATGGCCCAGCTGGAGGGCGAGTACCTGCGCCGTAACCCGCGCCGCTTCGTCTCGCCGGGCCGCACCCGGGACGGGGCGCGGGAACGGGCCGTCGGAGCGGACGAGGTCCACTCGCGCCAGGCCCCGGCCGGGAGCCGGGCGGCCGGGGAGGGCGGCTCGGCGGGCACTCCGGTCGGCAAGTGGGGCCGGGGAACGACGAGCGGCCCCGGCGCGGCCTGAGCCCACCGGAGCCGTCTGGCGCCGTCCCGTGCGATGTTCTGCGCTGCTGCTGTCTGCCTGTCTGCCTGTCTGCCTGTCTGGCGGGACTGTCTGCGTGTGGCCGGTCGATCGCAGACTGTCTACGGTGTCCTGCCGACCGCCTACGGCCGACCGACGACCGCCGACCGCCTACGGCCGACCGACGACCGCCGACCGCCTACGGCCGACCGACGACCGCCTACGGCCGACCGACGACCGCCGACCGCCTACGGCCGACCGACGACCACCGACCGCCTACGGCCGACCGACGACCGCCGACCGCCTACGGCCGACCGACGACCGCCGACCGCCTACGGCCGACCGACGACCACCGACCGCCTACGGCCGACCGACGACGGTTGGCCGTCGACCGCCGACCGATGGTCACCGACCGGTGGTCAGCCCGCTTCCTGTGCGAACACGTCCAGAAACGTCTCGCAGAACGCCTTCAGGTCGTCCGGCTTGCGGCTGGTGACCAGCTTGTTGGGGCCGTGGTCGCAGATCTTCACCTGCTCGTCGACCCAGGTGGCGCCCGCGTTGCGCAGATCCGTCTCGAGGCTGGGCCACGAGGTCAGGACACGGCCCCGTACGACGTCCGCCTCGACGAGGGTCCACGGGGCGTGGCAGATCGCGGCGACCGGGCGGCCCTGCTCGAAGAAGTCCTTGACGAACGCCACGGCCTTGTCGTCGGCGCGCAGGAAGTCGGGGTTCGCGACGCCGCCCGGCAGGACCAGCCCGCCGAAGGACTCCGCGGACGCCTCACCGACGACCTCGTCCACCCGGAACGTGTCCGCCTTGTCGAGATGGTTGAACGCCTGGACCTCGCCGGACTCGGTCGACACCAGGACGGGCTCGTGGCCCGCGTCCACCGCCGCCTGCCAGGGGTCGGTGAGCTCGACCTGCTCGACGCCTTCGGGCGCCGTCAGAAACGCGATGCGCATACGGGTTCAACGTCCTTTCCGTGTCCTTGCGGCCCTCGTGCCGGCGGGCCCGATCTCGACGACCGGGTCCCGCGCCGTCACCGGCTGCTCCCGACCAGTGCCTCGGCCAGCTCCTGGACAGTGGCGTAGCGGTCCTTGCCCGGCAGTTGCCGTACCGCCTCCACCAGCGCGTCCGGCGCGTTCTTGCGGCGCAGGCCCACGGCCAGCGCGTCCGCGCCCGCGGGGAAGGAAGTCCGTCCCAGGGTCCGCGCCAGCTCCAGCCGAACGGTCTCCAGCGTCGCCCGGGCGCTCCCGGGCACCACCGGCCCGCCCCAGATCTCGGGGTCGTCCTCGGCGGACGGCTCGGGGTCGTGCCACTCCTCCACCCGCGTGGGGTGTCCGGACCTCAGCAGACCCTGCAATTCGTGCTTCATCTCGTCGTCCCGGTGCACGCTCAGCCGGTCGCTGCCTCGCTGCATGTCTCTTCCTCCAGATCCTTTCTCGGCGTCGGTGGCCACCGCGTACCCGAGGACAGGGAGCCGACACAGGGTCGTCGGACTACTTCTCCTGCCGCCCCGGCAGGAACTCCTGCAGCTTCGCCCTGAAGCCCTGTTTGATCATGGAGCCCCGGCCGGCGTCGCCCTTGAGGGCCGAGGCGAGCGTGGCCTCGATCTGCTCCCAGGTGGCGTGCGGCGGCACCGGAGGCACGGCCGGGTCGGTGAGGAACTCGACGACCGCGGGGCCGTCCGCCTCCAGGGCCGTACGCCAGGCCGGTTCCACGTCCTGCGGCGTCTCCACCCGCACTCCGGTCAGCCCCAGGGAGCGGGCGAACTCCGCGTACGGCACGTCCGGCAGCTCCTGCGAGGGCAGGAACGACGGGGCGCCGCCCATGCCGCGCATCTCCCACGTCACCTGGTTCAGATCGCGGTTGTTCCACACGGCGACGACCAGCCGCGGGTCCGACCAGCGGTCCTTGTACTTGGCGGCCGTGATCAGCTCCGCGAGCCCGTTCATCTGCATCGCCCCGTCCCCGACCAGCGCGATCACCGGCCGGTCCGGGTGGGCGAACTTCGCGCCGATCGCGTACGGCACGCCGCAGCCCATGGTCGCCAGCGTGCCGGAGAGGGAGCCGCGCATGCCGGGGCGCAGCGCGACGTGGCGGGCGTACCAGTTGGCCACCGAGCCCGAGTCCGAGGTGACGATCGCGTCGGGCGGGAGCAGCGGGGACAGTGCGCGGGCCACGTACTCCGGGTTGATCGGGTCGGCCGACAGCCCCGCCCGCCGGTCCAGCACGTCGTCCCAGCGCCGTACGTTGTCACAAACGGTTTCGAACCACTCCCGGCCGCGTTCCTCGCCCCTGATCATCGGGATCAGCCGGCGCAGGGTCTCCCGCGCGTCGCCGACGAGGTTCACCTCGTACGGGTAGCGCATCCCGATCATGTGCGGATCGAGGTCGATCTGCACACCCCGCGCCTTGCCGAACTCGGGCAGGAACTGCGTGTACGGGAAGGACGAGCCGATCGTCAGCAGGGTGTCGCAGTCGCGCATCAGCTCGTAGGACGGCCGGGTGCCGAGCAGGCCGATCGAGCCGGTGACATAGGGGAGGTCGTCGCTCAGGACGTCCTTGCCGAGCAGCGCCTTCGCGACGCCGGCGCCGAGCAGCCCGGCGATCCGCTCGACCTCGGTCCGGGCCCCGGCGGCACCCTGGCCGACCAGGATCGCCACCTTGTCACCGGAGTTGAGGATGTCGGCGGCCCGCCGCAGGGGCTCTTCCGACGGGATCGTCGTCCCATCGCTCAGGCCGAGACTGGACGGCACCATCTTGAACTCGTGGGTGGGCGCCGCGTAGGCGAGCTCCTGCACGTCCCCGGGGATGATGACCGCGGTCGGGCAGCGGCGGGCGTACGCGGTGCGGATCGCCCGGTCCAGGACGTTCGGCAACTGCTCGGGGACCGTCACCGTCTCCACGAACTCCGAGGCGACGTCCTTGAACAGCGTGTGCAGGTCCACCTCCTGCTGGTACGAGCCGCCCATCGCCGAGCGATGCGTCTGGCCGACGATCGCGAGGACCGGCACACGGTCGAGCTTCGCGTCGTACAGGCCGTTGAGCAGGTGGATCGCGCCCGGCCCCGAGGTCGCCACGCACACCCCGAGACGGCCGCTGAACTTGGCGTAGCCGACCGCCTGGAACGCGGACATCTCCTCGTGCCGCGACTGCACGAAACGCGGCTCGTCCCCGGCCCGGCCCCAGGCGGCGAGCAGGCCGTTGATGCCGTCGCCGGGATAGCCGAAGACCTGCTCCACCCCCCACTCCCGCAGCCGCTGAAGGACGTGGTCGGAGACCTTGACGCTCATGGAAGTGACCTCCTGGGCAGGGGACATGGACACGGTGTGAAGGCCGTGCCCCGTCCCGGGTGACCCCCGGAGCCGCCGGAAAACCTGGGCGGGCGTTTGGCGGGGGGAGTCCGGGGCAGGCGCGCCACAGTGCTTCGGACCGGAGGCACGTCCGTGGGAGGGCGCGAATTCGCGGCCCCCGGCGGCCCGGTCGGGCCGCTGTCGCGCTTCCCCGGTGACCGGCCAATCCAAAGCACTGCCAAGGGAGTTGCCCCACCCATGCCGAACCGAGCGAACGCGAAGCGCCATCCGCACGACGACGCCCCCGACACCGCCGACGCCTTCCGCAGGCTCGCCACCCTGCCCCCGGGGCCCCAGCGTGACACGCTCCGCTCCCAGATCGTGGAGGCCTGGCTGCCCATGGCCGACCGTCTCGCCGGCCGCTTCCGCAACCGCGGCGAGGCCTTCGACGACCTGCGTCAGGTCGCCGCTCTCGGCCTGGTCAAGGCCGTCGACCGCTACGACCCCGAACTCGGGAACGCTTTCGAGAGCTACGCCGTCCCCACCGTCACCGGTGAGATCAAGCGGCACTTCCGCGACCACATGTGGACCCTGCACGTGCCGCGCCGGGTCCAGGAACTGCGCAACCGGGTGCGCTTCGCCGGCCAGGACCTGGCCCAGACCGTCTCCGGGCGGCGGCCCACCGTCGCCGAGATCGCCGAGCGCGCGCAGCTGAGCGAGGAGGACGTCCGCACCGGGATGGAGGCGCTGGAGAGCTTCACCGCGCTGTCGCTGGACGCGGAGCTGCCGGGCAGCGAGGACGGCTACTCACTGAGCGACGTGCTGGGGGCGGCGGACCCGGCGCTGGGCACGGTCGTCGACCGGGAGGCCGTCAGGGACCGGCTCGCCGCGCTGCCCGAGCGGGAACGGGCGATCTTGTACATGAGGTTCTTCGAGGACATGACGCAGAGCCGGATCGCGGAGCGGCTGGGCATCTCGCAGATGCATGTGTCCCGGCTGATCAACCGCTGCTGCAATCGGTTGCGGGAACAGGTCCTGGACGACGCTGCGTAGCAGGAGCCCGGCGGCCCGCGGAGGCGCCGGCGGTCACCCGGTCGGCGGCCTGTGTCCCGCCAATGGCGTCCGGCCGCGCGCGGCCGGCGGGCCCTCGGGCTCTGATGGCTGTGGGGCGCGAACGCCCCGCCCGCAGCCGTCGGCCGAAGGAACCGTGCCATGCGTCGCACCGCCCACCTCCTCTCCGCCCTCGCCGTGGCCGGCGCCGTTCTGGTCGCCGTAGGTCCGGCGGCGTTCGCGGACCCGGCGGCGGAGGTCAGCCCGGGCAGCGTCGCCCCGGGCGGCAGCGTCTCCGTCTCCGTCTCCTGCGGTCCCCTCGGCACCACCGCGCCCGAGAGCCTCGACGCCACCTCGCAGGCCTTCGCCGAGGGCACCGTCAAACTGAGCAAGGTCCCCGGCGCCGACGGCGCGCAGTCCGGGTCCGCCTACCGGGGCACCGCCCATATCGCGCCCGCCGCCGACCTCGAGGTGAGCCCGGAGGCGGTCGGACCCGACGCCGCCTGGACCGTCGACGGCACCTGCCCGGCGGCGCCCGGCGGACAGGGCAAGCCATGGAGCGCGACCCTGGACGTCGCGCGTGGCGCACCGCAGCCGTGCGGGCCGGCGGCCACCGCGTCCTGCGACACCGGCCGGCCGTGTCCGCAGGTCCAGGGCACCTCCACGGCGCACACCGACACCTGCCGCCCCGTCCAGCCGTGCGCCCCGCCCGAGCCCCAGCCCCGCGCCGCCCCGTCCCACGAGGCCGACTGCGCCCCCGCCACCGTCGGGCACGGCGTCCAGGCCGGTGAGGGCGGTGCCTTCACCGGCTCCGTTCCCGCGCTCGCCGCCGGTGGCCTCCTGATCGCCGGCGCGCTCGGCGCCGCCGTGCACCGGCTGCGCCGCCGGGACCCCGAGGGCGGCGTCTGACCCGCCGGAGGGCCGGCCCGGCCGCTGTGACCGGCGCAACGTGCGGGGACGGCCATGGGGCGTGGTCCCACGGGGTACTCGGAGCGCAGGGGCACGATCGGCCTCGTAGCGGGCGTCCGGCCCCGCGGGGCCGCCGGGCCCCGCCCGGGACGCGCCGCCCCGCCCGGCCCACGACGACGTCCGACGGCCGGGTACGGCACGGCGCCGCGGGCACACACCAGACACGCCGGACACGGGCACCAGGACCAGGCAGGGCACCAGGGACGGACTGCGCGGAGGACGACATGCGGCGGACGGAAGCCGAGGACCACGGGCCCGTCCGCTACGGCCCGCCGCTGCCCGCGGACGGCCTGCCGGTGCTGCCGGAACTCGCCTCGGTGCTCGCCGAGGCCGCCGGCCGCGCCGACGCCGAGCCGGTCGGCGGCGGCCCCGCCCTGCTCGACGCCGCCCGCGGCTACTGGGAGCGCCGCGGCACCCCCGCCGAGCCGGCACGCATCGTGGCCGGGCCCGGCGCCCCCGCCCTGCTGCTCGCGCTGACCGCCGCCCTGGGCGGCGACGTCCTGGTGCCCCGGCCCTGCGCCGCCTGGTGGGCGCCGTACGCACGACTGTTGGGAAGACCCGTCTTCCATGTGGCGACGCCCGCCGAGTGCGGCGGCGTCCCGGACCCCTACGCCCTGCTGGAGACCGTGCGCCGGGTGCGCGCCGAGGGCGGCGACCCGAGGCTGCTGGTGCTGTCCGTCGCCGACGACCCCACCGCGACCGTCGCGCCGCCCGAGGTGCTGCACGAGGCGGTGGAGGCCGCCGCGGGCGAGGGCCTGCACCTGGTCAGCGACGAGACCTGGCGCGACACGCTGCACACGCCGCACGACACCGTGCTGGTCAGCCCCGCCGAGATGCTCCCGGAGCACGTCACCGTGGTCAGCGACCTCGCCGGCGCGCTGCTGCCCACCGGCTGGCCGGCGGCCGTCGCCCGGTTCCCCGCCTCGGCCACCGGTGACGACCTGCACGCGCGCGTGCTCGACGTCCTCACCGCGCTCGGCGCACGCGTGGCCGCTCCGGTCGCCGCCGCGGCCGGGTACGCCCTCGCCGAGCCCGAGCCGGTCACCGCGCGTGTCGCCGCCGCCGTACGCTTGCACGCGCGCGTGGCGGACGCCGTGCACGCCACCGTGGTCGCCGCGGGCGGTCTCGCCCTGCCGCCCCGGGCCGGCCGTCATCTGTACGTCGATCTCGGACCGCTGCGCACCGCGCTCACCGCGCACGGCGTCGGCGACGCACAGGACCTGGAGGACTTCCTCTCCGCCCGGCTCGGGATGCCCGCGCCGGGCGGACACCGCTTCGGGGACGAGCTCGGCGCACTGCGCGTCCGGCTGTCCACCGGCATGCTGCTGGACGGTAAGGACGCACAGCGCGTGGAATGCCTCATGTCCCCCGCGCCGCTGGAACTGCCGCAGGTGCAACACGCGTTGATGCTCTTGAGGTCGGTCTTCGACGATCTCCGTGACGACGCTCAGCGATGGGAGCCTCCTCGATGACGCACCAGTCCGAGTCGACCACCACCAGCACGCTGACCACAGCGGACGCCGACGCCCCGGCCCCCCTGTCCCCGCTCGCACCCCTCGCCCCGCCACTCGCCGAGCCCCGCCCACCGGGGGAGCGGCGGGTGTGGCCGCGGACCTTCCACGACCGGCTGACCTCACCGCTGCCCGGCCTCAAGGCCCTCGCCCGGTTCGCCCGCGAGGGTTCCGTGCGGCCCGGCAGGGAAGGCCTCGCCGACATTCCCCGGCTGCCCTTCGCGCCCGCCCCGCTGCCCCGGGTGGACGCCCGTACCGTCGCCGTCTCCTGGGCGGGCCACGCCAGTTGGGTGGTGAGCGTCGGCGGGCTCACCGTCCTGACCGACCCGGTCTGGTCCCGCCGTATCCTCGGCACCCCGGCCCGGATCACCCCCGTCGGCGTCCCCTGGGAGGCGCTCCCGCGCGTCGACGCCGTCGTCATCAGCCACAACCACTACGACCACCTCGACGCCCCCACGCTGCGCCGGCTCCCGCGCGACACGCCCGTGTTCGTGCCGGCCGGGCTCGGACGCTGGTTCCTGCGCCGCCGGTTCACCCGGGTCACCGAGCTGGACTGGTGGGAAGCGGCCGAACTCCACGGCGTCCGCTTCGACTTCGTACCGTCCCATCACTGGTCAAAGCGCTCCCTCACCGACACCTGTCACTCCCTCTGGGGCGGCTGGGTGCTCACCGCCCCCGACGGACAGCGCGTCTACTTCGCCGGGGACACCGGCTACGGCCACTGGTTCTCGCGCATCGGCCGGCGCCACCCCGGCATCGACCTCGCCCTGCTGCCCATCGGCGCCTACGACCCCCGCTGGTGGCTCAGCGACGTCCACTGCGACCCGGAGGAGGCGGTCCGCGCCACCCTCGACCTCGGGGCGCGGCGGATGGCCCCGATGCACTGGGGCACGTTCGTGCTGTCCGCCGAGCCGGTCCTCGAGCCCCTCACCCGCGTGCGCGCGGCCTGGGACAAGGCGGGGCTGGAGCGGGACGACCTGTGGGACCTGCCGGTGGGAGGCGCACGGGTACTGGAGTAGTACGGGTACTGCAGTGGCACGGTCCGGAGCAGCACGGGTACCGGAGCCGCACGGGTAGTGGAGTGGCACGGGTCACGGATACCGGAGCCGCACGGGTCACGGGTACCGGAGCAGTACGGGTACTGGAGCAGCACGGATCCGCGCACCACGGTCGCCGGACCGGCAAGGGTGCCCCGGTCCGGCGTGGTGTCCCGGTCCGGCAAGGCCACCGGGCTAGGCGGCCCCGGTTCCCCGGGACCGGCGCCACAGGCTCGGGGCCGCGCCGATCACCACGGTCAGCACGACCGCGGCGACCACGCCCTCCCAGGGCTCGGGGAACAGCGAGCCGCCGAGGATCCCGATCAGCTGGTAGGTCAGCGTCCAGGCCAGACAGGCCGGGAGATTGCCCCGCACGAAGCGGCGCAGCGGCCACTTCGCCATCAGACAGGCCAGCATCACCGGTATCCGGCCCGCCGGCACCAGCCGGGACAGCACCAGTACGGCCGTGCCGTGGTGGGCGAGCTTGTCCTGCGCCTGCGCCAGCCGCTCCTCGGGCGCCCGCGAGCGGATCGCCTCCAGCCAGCGCGAGCCGTTCTTGGACCGCATCCCGCGCCGCCCCAGCCAGTACAGCGTCGCGTCCCCGCAGAAGGCCGCGAGGGACGCCGTCAGGAACACCATCGCCAGCGCGAACGGCACCGTCTGATGGACGGCGACCGCCGCCGCCGTACTCACCAGCGCCCCCGTGGGCACCACCGGCACCAGCGCCCCGATCAGCACCAGCAGGAACAACGACGGATAGCCGAGGGCCTGCTGGGTGGCCTCGGTCGGCACGACCGTCACGGTCGCGGCGAGCCACCACTTCACCGGGAGACCTCCGGGCGCACGCTCTCCCCGTGCCCCAGCCGGTGCACCGCCACGCCCGGCGCGCGTTGCGCCGCGAGCCGTACGAACTCCTCGCCGGGAGCATGGAATTCATGGGGGCGCACGGCGTCCATGCCGATCGGCCAGTAGGTGCCGTAGTGCACCGGCACCGCGGTGCGCGGCGCCAGCCGGACCAGCGCCTCGGCCGCGCGCCCCGCGTCCAGGTGCCCCTCGCCGAGATACGGCCCCCAGCCGCCCACCGGCAGCAGCGCCACGTCGACCGGCCCGACCTCCTCGGCCATGCCGTCGAACAGGCCGGTGTCCCCGGCGAAGTACGTCCGGGCCTCGCCCTCGACGACGTATCCGAGCGCGGGGGAGTGGTGCCGTCCGACCGGCAGCCGCCGCCCGTCGTGACGCGCGGGGACGGCCCGTATCCGCACGTCGCCGACGGTGATCTCGTCCCCCGGCGCCATCTCGCTCAGCCGCAGATGCCGCAGGCGGCGCAGCCCGGGGACGGCGCGCGGCGCGCCCCGGGGCACCAACAGGCGCGTGCCCGGCGCAAGGCGCGCCAGCGAGGGCACATGCAGATGGTCGGCGTGCAGGTGGGAGACGAGCGCCACGTCCGCGCGCCAGGCGCCGGGCGGGGGCGGCGCGCCCCGGCGGCGGCGCAGATGCGCGAGGCGGCGCGCGAACAGGGGATCGGTGAGCACACGTACGTCCGAATCCTCGACCGTGCAGGTGGCGTGCCCCCACCACGTGATCTCCACCGCCACCTCTTTGCCTCCTTCGCGCGACTCCCCCGAAGCCTACGGGCAGGAGTAGGGTCGGCGGCGAAACCCGGAGGTGAGGGGGACGCCATGGGACCGGTGCGGGTCATGCGGGTCACGGCGATCGCGAGTCTGACGCCGCTCGAGGAACTGGACGCCGATCCCTTCCTGGTGGATTCCCGCAGCCAGCACGCGATGTGCGCGCGGTGGGCCGCGGAGCGCGGTTACGTCGTCGGCCGGGAACTGCTGGTGCGTGGGCTGCGCGCCGACCACTGCGTGCTGTGGGACGGGATCCGGGCCGGCGTCGACCTGTTCGTCGCGCCGAGCCGTCGGGTCCTCGAGAGCGCGCTGTCCTCCGTCGAGGAGTTCTCCGCGGAGTGCGCCCGGCGCGGCGTGCGGGTGGAGACGGTCGGCAGCGCCGAGCCCGCCTACGACGCCCAGATGAAGGCCCGGGTGCACCGGAGGCTGTCGATGCCGACGGCCGGCTACGACGGGCGATAGCCAGCCGCGGGATGGCCGCCACCGGGGTGTGACAGGGTGGAGGGCGGCCCCTGCGGGCGTAGGGGCCGGAACGTGAGGTGTACGGGGCGTGCGTGGGGTGCGTTGGCGGCGGGCCGCCAGTCAGATCGGGCGGAGCGTCGCGGTGTGGGCTGTCTGCACGCTCACGATGCTGGTGCTCGCGGGGATCCTGCCCGACTTCCGGCTCCAGTCCGCCGACGGGGACAGCGCCACCACCATCGCCAGGACCGCCGCCGTCGGCGCCGGGGCGTTCGGCGTGCTGTCGGCCCTGGCCTGGCCCCTGCTGGTGCGCCTGCTGCTGCTCGTACCGGCGCTGGTCCTCGGCCTGCTGGTGTTCTTCCTCAACGGCTCGCTGCTGCTGCTCGCCCTGCGCCTGAACCCCTCCGGGCAGAGCGAGGCGGCCCCCGAGACCGCCGTGATCGTCGCCGCCGTGATGTCCGCCGTCGCCTCCGCGACGGGCGGCGCCCTGGCCGTACGCGACGACGACGCCTACCGCCGCCGCCTGTACCGGCTCGCCGACCGCCGTCGAAGAGGCGGCGCCGCCTGCCCCTCCACGCCGGGCACCGTCTTCCTCCAGCTCGACGGCGTCGGCCACGACGTGCTGGCCGCGGCGGCGCGCAAGGGGCTGATGCCGACCGTCGCCGGATGGCTGGGCAGCGCCCCGCACCAGGGCCGGGCGCGGAGCCTCGCGGGAAGCGGCGCCCCCCGCCCCAGCCACCGGCTCACCCCGTGGCATACCGACTGGTCCAGCCAGACCGGCGCCAGCCAGCTCGGCATCCTGCACGGCAGCAACCACGACGTGCCCGCCTTCCGCTGGTACGAGAAGGACACCGGGGAGGTGATGGTCTGCAACCGCCCCACCAGCGCCGCCGAACTCCAGCGCCGCGCGGTCGAACGCACCGGTGACGGCGGTCTGCTCTGCGCCGACGGCGCGAGCCGCGGCAACCTCTTCAGCGGCGGCGCCGACGAGCAGGCCCTCGTGCTGTCCATCGCCACCCGTCGGCGCAGCCGGGAGACGCGGTCCAGGGCCGGCTACTTCGCCTACTTCTGCGACCCGGCCAACGCCGTGCGCACGGCCCTGTCGTTCGTCGCCGAGGTCGTGCGCGAGACGGTCCAGTCCACCCGCGCCCGGCTGCGCAGGGAACGTCCACACGTCGGACGCGGCGGTCTCTACCCGCTGGTCCGCGCCTTCGCGACGGTCGTCGAACGCGATGTCGTGGTGGCCGCCGTGACGGGCGACATGCTCGCCGGCCGCACCGCCGTCTACGCCGACCTGGTGGCGTACGACGAGGTCGCGCACCACTCCGGGCCGCTCGGCCGGGACACCGAGCAGGTCCTCGGCCGCCTCGACCGGGCGCTCGCGCTGCTCGAGAACGTCGCCGAGCACGCACCCCGTCCCTACCGGATCGTCGTGCTGTCCGACCACGGCCAGAGCCCCGGCGAAACGTTTCGCGCCCGCTACGGCCTCACCCTCGGCGATCTGGTGCGGGCCGGCTGCGGGCTGCCCGTGCCGCGCAGGGCCGAACGCACCCACAGCGGCGCCGAGGCCAGGGCCGCCGTCCGCGCGGCCCTGCGCCGGCCCGTCGAGGAGGGCGGCGAACGCCACCGCCCGTCCGGCCGCCGCTCGGAACCGATCGTGCTGGCCTCGGGCAACCTCGGCCTGATCTCCTTCCCGGACGTACCGCACCGGATGAGCAAGGAGGAGATCGACGCCCGCCACCCCGCCCTGCTGACCACCCTCGCCAACCACCCCGGCATCGGCTTCCTCCTCGTCCGCAGCGAGGAGCACGGCGGGGTCGTCCTCGGCGCGTACGGCGCGGAGATCCCGCTGGACCGACTCGACCGGACGCCCGGCCCGCTGGCCGCCTTCGGCCCCGGCGCCGCCGACGCCGTGCGCCGCACCCACTCCTTCCCGCACACCGCCGACATCATGGTCAACTCCTTCCACGACCCGGCCGACGGCGAGGTCCTCGCCTTCGAGGAGCAGATCGGCTCCCACGGCGGTCTCGGCGGGGCCCAGGCCAGACCGTTCCTGCTGTCCCCGCTCGCGCTGTCCGCACCCGCCGAGGGCGACGAGGAGCTGACCGGCGCGGAGCAGGTGCACCGCGTCCTGCGCCGCTGGCTGCGCGAGTCCGACGGGCCCCAGGTACCACTGGAGACGGCACCGGAGGAGCGCGCCGCCTGAAAATCGGCTGCGCCGCGGGGACCGTACGCACACACTGTCCGTACTGATCCGTTCGTCCGGATCCCGCGCACTCGGGCGCCCTTCCCGCATTCTCCCGAGGAGCCTTCCTTTGCAGGCTGCCGTCACGGTCACGCCCTCCCGTATCCCCGAACTGCTCCTCGGCCTCGCCACCGTGCGGCCGGTGTTCCTCTGGGGCGCCCCCGGTATCGGAAAGTCCTCCCTGGTCAGGGACTTCGCCGAGTCGCTGGGGCTGGAGTGCGTGAGCCTGCTCGGTACCCAGCTCGCGCCCAAGGACCTGATCGGCGTACCCCAGATCCGGGACGGACGGTCGGTGTTCTGCCCGCCGGAGGCCATCGCGCGTGACGAGCCGTACTGTCTGTTCCTGGACGAGCTCAACGCGGCGACGCCCGACGTCCAGAAGGCGTTCTACTCCCTCATCCTCGACCGGCGGATCGGCAACTACGAGCTCCCCAGGGGCTCGATCGTCATCGGCGCCGGGAACCGGGCCACGGACAACGCGCTCGCCCGGCCCATCGCCTCCGCGCTCGTCAACCGCCTCGACCTGCACCAGCGGCAGGAACGCGGCCTGCTGCCCGGCGGGTTGGTGGAGGAGATCCGTGCGCTCGGCCACCCGCCGCTGCCCTGGGACGCCCAACTGGCCCGCTGGTTCGACGAGTTCGTGCCACGCCCCGAGCCCGTGCGGACCTACGCCCCTCCCGCGCGCCGACAGGCCTCCACTCCCGACATCCCGCGCGCCGGCCGCTGGTTCCCGCCCGGGAGATCGCCCTCCCCCACCTTCGGCGTCGTCCTGGACACCTCCGGCTCCATGGACCGCACCCTGCTCGGCAAGGCGCTCGGCGCCATCGCCTCGTACGCCGAGGCCCGCGACGTGCCGGCCGCCCGGGTCGTGTTCTGCGACGCGGCCGCGCACGACGCGGGCTATCTGCCGGTCACCGAGATCGCCGGCCGGGTCCGGGTGCACGGCCGCGGCGGTACGGTCCTGCAGCCCGGCATCGACCTGCTGCACCGCGCCGACGACTTCCCGCCGGGCGCGCCGCTGCTCGTGATCACCGACGGCTGGTGCGACGTGCTGCGGGTACGGCGCGAGCACGCGTACCTGATACCGCAGGGTCGTCGACTGCCGTTCACCGCGCGGGGGCCGGTGTTCCGGGTGCGGTGACGCGGAGTGTGATCGGATGGGGCACGGAAACCCGGGCAACGGAAAACCCGTGCAACGGGAACCCCCTGCAGAACCCCATGCGAAAGGAAGAACCGTGGCTACCACGCGCTCCGCACACACGGTCTGGGAAGGCAACCTGCTCGAGGGCAACGGGGTCGTGACCTTCGACTCCTCCGGCATCGGTCAGCAGCCGGTGTCGTGGCCGTCGCGCGCCGAACAGGCGAACGGCAAGACCAGCCCGGAGGAGCTGATCGCAGCCGCCCACTCCAGCTGCTTCTCCATGGCGCTGTCGCACGGCCTGGCCGGCGCCGGTACCCCGCCCACCAAGCTCGTCACCTCCGCGGACGTCACCTTCCAGCCGGGAGAGGGCATCACCGGCATCCACCTGACCGTGGAGGGCACCGTGCCCGGCCTCGACGACGACGCGTTCGCCGCCGCCGCCGAGGACGCCAAGAAGAACTGCCCGGTCAGCCAGGCGCTCACCGGCACGACCATCACCCTGTCGGCCAAGCTCGCCTGAGTCCGCCGCGTCGGGTCCGGGGCGCGGGAGCCGTCCGAGGCCCCCGCGCCCCGTCGTGCCGCCCGGCCCTCGCGGGCAGGGCAGCTCCGGCTCGGACCTCAGACGAGTCCCGTCAGCCCCCTGATCGCGGACTGCGCCCACTCCTGCGCCCCGACCGCCGTCCCGGCCGCGAGGCCGGTCGCGACGGGCGCCAGGGCTCCCTTGAGCATGGTCACCGAGCGGCGGAGCCTGCCCGGCTCGGGCGACTCCGGACCGGTGATCTCCGCGAGGACCTCCTGGGCGGCACTCTCGGCGTCCTCGCGTTCCCGGTCGCCGAGGCCGGCCGCGGGCAGCTGCCGGAGCAGCTCGGTCACCAGCGTCGCCAGCGCCTCGTGCTCCGGGGCGACCGCGCTGTTGAGCTGCTGGTTCTGGGTGGCCGTCTCGTTGTTCCAGGCGAACTGGGAGCCCGACACGGCCCCTTGGAACACCGGCCCCTCGTAGTGGTGCTCCTGCTGCGGCTCGTTCATCGGCCGGCTCCGTCCTGGTCGCTCTGGTTGCTCTGCTGTTGGATGACGTTGGTGTTGTTCCACGCCAACTGGGCGCTGTGGACCGCCTCGACGAAGACCGGGCCGTGGTAGTGGTTGACGATCGTCGGCGGCGGGGGCGGCTCCGTGATCTCCCTGACCGGCAGCGAGGTGCGGAGCGAGACCAGGCTGACGCGGCCGTTGTGCTGCACGGCCACCGCCGTCGTCCCGGTCACGGCACAGCCCGCCAGCCGGCCGCCGCACGCGTCGTCGCAGCGCACGCCCGTGGCCGCGCAGTCCTCGAACCGGCTGTCGGCGACGTCCAGATACGCGGAGCCCGTCCCGCACAGGCCGTACGACTGCGCACCGGTGACGGTGAGGTTCCTCGCGACGAGTCGCGCCGTGCCGAACGCCAGGGCCCCGCCGGTGCCGACGGCCGAGACCTCGCTGTCGTGCACGTGCAGCTGCGCCTCCTCGCCGGCGCCGAACCCCAGCAGCCCGCGCTGCGCCGACACGCCTGTCAGCCTCACCCGGGACTGGCCGATGGCGGCCACGGCCGCCATGTCGAAGTCGCGGATCCTCGCGTCGGTGAGCTCGGCCGTCGTACCGCCGTTGCCCCTGGTCTCCAGACCGAACGGGCAGCGCTCGACGGTGACCTGTGCGAACTCGGCCTTGCTCTCGTCCCAGACCCGCAGCGCGACGCCGGTCAGATCGTGCACGTCGACGCGGGTGAAGTGGCCTCTGGCCTTGTCGGTGACGGCGATGCCGACATTGCCCGCCGAGACGCGGCAGCCGGTCACCCGCGGGGCGCCGCCCCGAGTCGACAGCACCCCGACGTTTCCCGCGCCGGTGATCTCGCAGTCCTCGAACGTGCCACGGCCCGAGTCCTGGACGTGGATGCCGGTGTCGCGGCAGTCGGCGAACACACAGCCGCGCACCGAGGGGTCGGCGCCGCTCGCCACCAGGATCCCGTTCTCGGCGTCGGTGACGCGGGTGCCCCGCACGGAGCCCCGGGACTGCTCGATGAAGGCCAGGCCCGCCATGTGCGTGGCGACGACCGTGCACGCCTCGACGATCAGCTCCGCCCGGGTGTCCGCCATGACGGCCGCCTTCTCGGTGCCGGTGACCTCGCATCCGACGAGGTGGGCCCAGGCGTCGCTGACGCGTACGCCGTGGATCCGGCTGCCGTCGAACCGGCTGTCCCGGACCAGCACCCGGGCGTTCTCGATCACCGCGACCGCGTTGTCGGCGGCGTCGGTGAACCGGCACCGCTCGACATGCCCGGCGGCACCGGCGAACACGGTCCGGCCGTAATGGAACTCACTGTCCGTCACCGTCATGGAGGTGCCCGGCCGGGCGTGCGCGCAGACCCCGTTGTGCGCCCGGATCGCCACCCGGTCGAGGGTGAGGGTCCCCGCGTGGCAGTCGACGACGCCGGCGTCGGCGTCGCGGCCGACCAGCGCCAGGCCGCGGATCACGACCGACCCCGTGACGTCGAGCACGGTGCCCCGGGGAACGCTCACCACCACGGAGCCGGGTTCACCGAGCGCGGCCAGCTCGATCTCGCCCCGGACGGTGAGCCGTTCCTCGTAGCGGCCGGGAGTGATCTCCACCCGGGCGGCCCGGCCCCGCGCGGTCGCGGCGCGCAGCGCGGACCCGATGTCGGGGTGGGTGCCACGACCCCCGTGCGGCGCGACCACGTACCTCTTGACCATGCCTGCTTCCCCCGCAGCGCCCGCCCGTGACGAACCGTCGACTCCCGGTCACCGATGCTACCGGAGGGGGCAGCGGCGTCAGGGGTGCGGGCAGTGGCCTGCACCGGTCTCCCACCGGCCGGGGACGCGCCCCGGTACCGGCTCAGGGCTTGCGGGCGACTCCCGCGTACACCGGCACGATGCCCTCCGCCTGGACCGCCACGTCCTCCGGCTCCGGACGCCAGCCGGACACCGGGATCACACCCGGTCCGAGCAGCTCCAGGCCCTCGAAGAAGCGGGCGAACTCCGCCAGGGAACGCGGGTAGAAAGGGGTTCCACTGCGCCGGAAGCTCTCCGCGGCCTTCTCGATGGCGGCAGGGTTCAGGTCGGGGGTGACCTGGGAGAGGATCAGCCAGCTGCCCGGCGCGAGCGCGGCGACGTACTTCTTCAGCAGGCCGTGCACGTCGTCGCCCGCCGGGTCGTCGCTCAGGTAGTGCGTGAGCGCCACCAGCGACAGCGCGACCGGTCGCGTGAGGTCCAGGGAGTCGGCGGCCCGGTGCAGCAGCGTGTCGAGGTCGCGGACGTCGGCGTGCGCATACCGGGTGGTGCCCTCCGCCGAACCGTGCAGCAGGGCCTCCGCGTGCCGCAGCACGATCGGGTCGTTGTCCGCGTACACGACCTTGGACTCCGGGGCCACGCCCTGCGCCACCTGGTGCAGGTTGGGCTGGGTGGGGATGCCGGTGCCGATGTCGAGGAACTGGCGTATCCCGGCCTCGGCGGCCGTGCGGACGGCGCGCTGCATGAACCGGCGGTTGGCCCGCGCCCCGCGCAGCACCGTGCCGTCCACGGCGAGGATCCTGCGGGCCAGTTCCTCGTCCACGGGGTAGTTGTCCTTGCCGCCCAGCCACCAGTCGTAGACGCGGGCCGGATGCGGCCTGCTGGTGTCGATGCGGGCGGGTGCCTGCTCGGCCTCGGATCCGGTCATGCGGGTCTGCTCCTCTTTGGTCTCGGAAGGGTGCTCGGGGCGACGGGGGCGTGCTCAGAGGCTCGCGCGGGCGTCCCGCAGGATCTTCTTCGTGTGCTGTGCGCCCGCGGCGTGCGTCGTCATGTGGTCGAGGACCTCCAGGTGCGCGGAGACCTCCTTGCGGTCGTCGAGGTACAGAGCGCCGGTCAGGTACTCCGTGACGACCATGTCGGGCAGTTCGGGCTCGGCGAAGCGGAACAGGGAGAAGGGCGCGGACGTGCCCGGATGCGGGCCGGCCGCGAACTCGCAGACCTGCAGGGTGATCCGGTCGCGCTCGGCGAACTCCATCAGCCTGTCGAGCTGTTCGGACATGACGGCGGCGTCCACGCTCACCGGACGGCGCAGCACCGTCTCGTCCATCACCACCCACAGATGGGGCGGGTCGCCGGCCTCCAGCAGCCGCTGGCGAGCCAGGCGCAGCGCCACATGCCGCTCGATCGACTCCGGGGTCGTCTGCCCGACCGTCCCGGCCTCCAGCACGGCGCGCGCATAGGCCTCCGTCTGGAGCAGCCCGGGCACGAAGTGCGGCTCGTACGAGCGGATCAGCCGGGCCGCGCCCTCCAGGCTCACGTACAGGCTGAACCACTCGGGCAGCACGTCGTGGTAGCGCTGCCACCAGCCGGGCCGGTTCGCCTCCTCGGTGAGCGAGACGAACGCCTCGGCCTCCTCGTCGCCGACGCCGTAGGTCTCCAGCAGCACCTGTACGTAGGGAACCTTCAGCGCGACGTCGGCCGTCTCCATGCGCCGCACGGTCGCCGGGGCCACGCGCAGGGCGCGGGCCGCCTCCTCGCGTCCGAGGCCCGCCGCCTCACGCAACTCCTGCAGCCGTCTGCCCAGTACCACCTGGCCCACCGTGGGTGCGGGCCGTCGCTCACTCACCCCACGTCTCCCCTACGCTTCGAGGCACGCGGGTCAGTGTGCCACGTTCAGGCCTCGTTGCCACAGGAACGGAGTCGAACGTTCATCTGAAAACTTCGGCTGACCGGCCATCATCCGATCAGCGAGTGCAGGTACTTGACCGTGGCCGGGTCCGCCGGGAGGAACGTTTCGACGGCCAGCTCGGCGACCGTCACGTCCATGGGGGTGTTGAACGTGGAGACGGACGAGATGAAGGAGAGCACCCGCCCCTCGTGCTCGATCAGCATCGGCAGCGCGAAGTGCGGCACAGGCTCGTGGGGTTCGTCCGCCGCCCCGCCCTCCGCCGCCCGCCCGCCTTCCGCCACCGGGTACGCGGCGACCTCCTCGTACAACTCGCGCAGCGGCGCCGAGCGGTACAGCGCGATCTGCCGCTCCATCTGCGCGAGCAGGTGACCGCGCCACTCACGCAGGTTGCGGATACGCGGTGCCAGGCCCTGCGGATGGAGGGTGAGACGCATCGCGTTGAGCGGGGGCGCGAGCAACGATTCGGGGACGCCGTCGAGCAGCATCGTGATCCCCCGGTTGGCCGCCACCACGTCGTACCGCGCGTCCATCACCAGCGCCGGATACGGCTCGTAGCCCTGGAGCAGCCGCTCCAGACCCGCGCGCAGCGCGTCCAGCGCCGGGTCGTCCAGCGGGGTCTGCGGGTAGCGCGGGGCGTAACCGGCCGCCAGGAGCAGCGCGTTGCGCTCACGCACCGGCACCTCCAGGTGCTCGGCGAGCCGCAGCACCATGTCCTCGCTGGGCCGGGACCGGCCCGTCTCGACGAAGCTGATGTGCCGGGCCGAGGAGTCGGCGCGCAGTGCCAGCTCCAGCTGACTCATCCGCCGCCGCTCCCGCCAGACCCGCAGCAACGGGCCGACGCCCTGGCCGGCAGGGGCGGCGGAAGCGGCGTTCGTACCGGTCGGGACAATGGTCATACGTACGACCGTAGTTGAGGAGAGCTTGGATGAACGACTGGCGGAAGTCCTCCCTGGAGTCGACGGCGGTGTACCGCGCCCGGGTGCGGGGCTGCCTCCTCGGCGGGGCGCTCGGTGACGCCCTCGGCTACGCGGTCGAGTTCTCCTCCCTCGACCAGATCCGCGCCGCCCACGGACCGAGGGGCCTGACCCGGCTCGTGCCCGACGGCGAGGGTGTGGCCGGCCGCGTCAGCGACGACACCCAGATGACCCTGTTCACCGTCGAGGGCCTCCGTACGGCGGCCAGGAGGGCCCGGCTCAAGGGGATCACCGGGGCGGAGACCGCCCTGGTGCGCCAGGCTTACGGGCGCTGGCTCGAGACCCAGCAGCGGCCGGGACCGGCCGACGGGGTCGAGGGCGGTCTCCTCGCCGAGCGCTGGCTGTACGCCCGCCGCGCCCCCGGCAACGCCTGCCTGTCCGGGCTCGCCCAGAACTACGTTCCCGACCCGTGGGCCGAACTGAGCGGGGCCCCCGGGCCGGTCAACCCCGCCTCCAAGGGCTGCGGCACCGTGATGCGCTCGGCGCCCTTCGGCCTCGCCCACCCCTGCGCCGACGTCGCCTTCGGCATGGCCGCCCGCTGCGCCCAGACGACCCACGGCCACCCGACCGGCTACTACGCGGCCGGAGCGCTGGCCGCGATCGTGGCGTACCTGACGCGGGGGGAGTCCGTGGAGGGCGCCACTCTGCGCGCCCTGCGGCTGCTCGGCCGCCACCCGGGCCACGAGGAGACCTCCGCCGCCCTGAACCAGGCCCTCGATCTGGCCGCCGGGCGCGATCCGAGCCCCGAGAAGGTGGAGCGGCTGGGCGCCGGCTGGGTCGCCGAGGAGGCCCTCGCCATCGGGGTCTACGCGGCGCTGGCCACGCACCGGGTGGAGGACGCCCTGCTCCTGTCCGTGAACCACTCCGGCGACAGCGACTCCACGGGTTCCGTCTGCGGCAACATCCTGGGCGCGCGGCACGGCGACGGCGGGCTGCCGCACGAGTGGCTGGAGCAGGTGGAGGGCCGCGCCGTGATCGCCGCGCTGGCGGACGACCTGGCGGCCGAGTGCCTCCGCGACTGAACCGGGAGCCGCCCTTCTGACCAGGGCCGTCGCGGCTTTCCTGTGGCACGCTGGACAGGTACGCGCCATCAGGAAGGGAGCCGTGCCATGGCCGTCGAAGCGCTGTCGCAGAAGGAGATCGAGGACCGTCTGTCCGACCTGCCCGGCTGGTCCCTGGACGGCGACCGCCTCACCCGCGCCTACCGGCTCGGCTCCCATTTCGCCGCGGCCTGTCTGGTCGTCCATGTCGCGCGGATCCAGGACGAGCTCGATCACCACTCCGAGCTCACTCTCGGCTACCACACCGTGTCCCTCGCCGTGCACACCCACAGCGCGGGCGGCTCCGTCACCGGCCTCGACGTCGAACTCGCCCGCCGGGTGGAGGCCGTGGCCCCCGCGCACGGAGCGAGCTGACCCGCGCCGACCAGCGCCTACTCGTCGGACGGAGGGGGAGGGGGAGGGGGAGGGGGGTGGCGACGCGGACCGCACGGGCGACGCGGAACTGTACGGGCAGGGGTGCGGCGGTCGAGGAACGGGGAGCGCGGGTGCTGGACTACGACGAGGAAGCCGAACGCTACGACGCCTGGCGCGGCGGCGAGCCCAGGGCGGCGGCCGCCGCGGAGGGCGTCCTCGGTCTCGTGCCGGACCGGGCACGCGGCCTGCTGGATGTGGCCTGCGGCACCGGCATCGTCACCCGGCGCCTCGCGGCCGGGCGGCCCGGCCTGCGGGTGACGGGGCTCGACCGCGCGCCCGCCATGGTCAGGCACGCCGCCGACCGGTTGCCCGGAGCGGTCGTCCTCGCCGACGGCCGCCGCCTCCCCTTCCGGGAAGGGGAGTTCGACGCAGTGAGCAGCGTGTGGCTGTTGCACCTCGTCGAGGACGCCGCGGACGCGCGGCGCATCGTCGCCGAGTGCGCCCGGGTGTTACGGCCCGGCGGGGTGTACGTCACCACCGTCGACAAGGGCGCCTCGCACAACGTGGGCAGCGACATCGATGTCGTGCTGTCCTCGCGCCCGCGACGGCCGGCCTCCGACACCGCGGCCCTGGTGGCGGCGTACGCCGTCGAAGCCGGCCTGGTCCCGGCCGGGCAGGCCCGTTTCGCCGGGCGGGGGCAGGGCCGCAGTCCGCGCCGGGCCATCGCGGACCTGCGACGCGGCTGGTTCGTCACCCTGCCGCCGGGTCACCCCCAGGCCGACGAGTTCGCCGACCGCCTCGCGGCCCTGCCCGACCAGGACCGGCCCCGCCCGGACCCCGCGTTCACCCTGAGGGCGTTTCGGAAACCGGTTCCCGGTCCGCTTCCGGGCGAGTGAAGTCCATGACCCAGTTGGTCAGCCAGGTCTCCCCGCCGTCCAGCGAGAAGGCCTGCTCCCAGCGGGCGGAGGTGTCGCACACCCCCGACCAGACGAACCGGGCCCGCACGTCCTTGCCGTCGTGCGTGTCGTCGCCGTAGAACTCACCGCGGTCGCGTCGGCCGCCGTGCTGTTCGTCGGCGTCGCCGAAACTGCCGATCACCGGTGGGAACAGCCTTCCGCTCCGGCTGGACGACCAGTTCAGCGACCACTGACCGCTCTCCGGGTCGAAGAGCCTCAGCGTCAGCCCCTTCGTGCCGAGGTGCGGCATGTCGATCTCGTCGATGTTCGCGGCCCCGTCGAACAGCGGCCGGCAGCGGGCCGTGGACGGGAACTCCTCCCAGTCGCTGTCGGGGTCGAGGAACTCGGTGCGCCGACGGTGGCGGACCTCCCACGCACCGTGGAGGAAGTCGAAGTCGTGCGCGCTGCTCATGAGCGGTCTCCCGTCGTTCCCTCGGCCAGGGAATCAGTCAAGTAGGCATCGAAATCGGGGACTTCGGGGGCGGGGCGGGCCAGTACGTGCCGTACCCACGCGTCTCGTTCGTGCAGGATCGGCGGCAGCTCCCAGACGCAGCCGATCCAGGGCCGGTCGATCGTGACGAAGTGGCTCGGGTCGCCGTCCGGGCAGTCGAGCACCGGCTGGCCCGCGGCCGCGCCCCGGAAGTGCAGGACGTTGTCCCACACCCAGCTGTAGGCGTTGAGGTAGGCGCCGTCGTCGCCACCCCGGTGCAGCACGACGAAGGTGGCGGGCGGCGTCCCGTCCGGCGCCGGCAGCAGCTCGGGAAGGATCGCGTACGCCGCCCGCTGCACCTCTGGTGCGATGCCCGCCGGGTCGGAGGTGACGTGGTAGCGCTTGATCCACCGTCCCGCCACCTCGATCGGCGGGTGCACCGTCAGCAGCTTCTCCGCGAACGGGGGCATGGAGGAGGAGGCGGAGGAGAGGGCGGGGGGACGACGAGGATCGTGGGAAACAGAGGTCATGGGCAGGACGCTAGGCCGACTTCACTGACATCCTGTGTCAGTGAAGTCCAGCCGACTCGTGTCGATCCTGCTGCTGCTCCAGACCCGGGGCCGGATGACCGCCGCCCAGCTCGCGGAGGAGCTGGAGGTGTCGGTGCGTACCGTCTACCGGGATGTGGAGGCACTGGGCGCGGCGGGCGTCCCGCTGTACGGCGACGCCGGTCATGCCGGCGGCTACCGCCTGCTCGACGGTTACCGCACCCGCCTGACGGGCCTGACCGCCGACGAGGCGGAGGCCCTGTTCCTCGCCGGGGTCCCCGGTCCCGCCGCCCAACTGGGCCTCGGTCCGGTCCTGGCCGCCGCGCAGCTCAAGGTGCGTGCCGCGTTGCCGCCGGAACTCCGGGTGCACGCGGACCGGATCAGCGGCCGCTTCCACCTGGACGCGCCCGGCTGGTACACGGACGCGGGGGCTGACGAGGTGCCGTATCTGCCGGCGGTCGCCGACGCGGTGTGGAACAACAAGATCCTGCACATCGGATACCGCCGCTGGCGGGAGCCCACCGACGTCGAACGCCGGCTCGAGCCCTACGGCCTGGTCCTGAAGGCAGGACGCTGGTACGTCGTCGCCGGCCCCGGCCCGCGTACCTTCCGCGTCGACCAGATCCTCGAACTCGCCTCTTCCGACGAGGGGTTCACCCGGCCCGACGACTTCGACCTGGCCGCCCACTGGACGGCGTACCAACGGGGTTTCCACCAGCGGTTGTACCAGGACAGGGCGGAGGCGGTGGTGCGACTGGCGCCGGGGGTGGCCCTCGCCCGCGCGGTGCGACAAGACGGACCCGCCGGGCCCGACGGCTGGACGGTGGCCAGGGTCCCCATCGAGTCCGTCGAGCACGCCCACGCCGAATTCCTGCGCCTGGGCGCGGACATCGAGGTGCTCCAGCCACCGGAACTGCGTGAGCGGATCGCCCGGACGGTGACACAACTGGCCGCGCTGTACGGCAACTCGCCTGTCCCCGGCGGCAACTGAGGGGCGGAACCCATCCGTCCCTCCCAGGAGGTACGTCCCGTGCAGCACCCGCAACCGCACCCGCATACCCGTCCGCACCCGGAGCCTCATCCGCACGCGGATCCCCCTTCGCGCAAGCGCCGCAGGCGAAGGGCCGTCCTCTCCGCGCTGTCCGCCGTCACGGCCCTGGTCGGCGCCGGACTGACCACGCTCGGCGCCGGCACTGCCGAGGCCGCCACCGCCCGCCAGGTGGAGGCCCTCGACCGGGGCGTCGTCAGCGTGCACACCGACAGCGGCAACCTGGTCGGCTGGCGCTGGCTCGGCACCGACCCCGACAGCGTCTCCTTCAACGTCTACCGGGCCGGCGCCAAGGTCAACCCGGCCCCGGTCACCGGCTCCACGAACTACTTCCACTCCGGCGCCCCGGCCCAGGCCGACTACACCGTCCGCGCGATCGTGAACGGCGTCGAACAGGCCGACTCCGTCCACGCGATCCAGTTCCGCACCGGCTACAAGGACGTCCCCATCACCCCGCCGGCCGGCGGCACGACCCCCGACGGCGTCGCCTACACCTACGAGGCCAACGACGCCTCCATCGGCGACCTGGACGGCGACGGCGCCCTGGACATCGTCCTGAAGTGGCAGCCGACCAACGCCAAGGACAACTCCCAGTCGGGCTACACCGGCAACACGGTCGTCGACGGCGTCAAGCTCGACGGCACCCGCCTGTGGCGCGTCGACCTCGGCCGCAACATCCGCTCCGGCGCCCACTACACACAGTTCCAGGTGTATGACTACGACGGCGACGGCAAGGCCGAGGTCGCCATGAAGACCGCCGACGGCACGGTGGACGGCGCGGGCACGGTCATCGGCAGTTCCTCCGCCGACTACCGCAACTCCAGCGGCTATGTGCTGTCCGGACCCGAGTACCTGACCATGTTCAACGGCCTGAGCGGCAAGGCGATGAGTTCCGTCGACTACGTCCCGGCCCGCGGCACTGTCTCGTCCTGGGGCGACTCGTACGGCAACCGCGTCGACCGCTTCCTCGCGGGAACCGCTTACCTGGACGGTTCCCGCCCCTCGCTGATCATGGCACGCGGTTACTACACGCGTACCGTGATCGCCGCCTGGGACTGGCGGAACGGCGCCTTCACCCGCCGCTGGACCTTCGACACCAGCTCCTCCACCAACACCGGCAAGGGCTACGACGGCCAGGGCTCGCACAGCCTCTCCGTCGGGGACGTGGACGGCGACGGCAAGGACGAGATCGTCTACGGCGCGATGGCGGTCGACGACAACGGAAACGGCCTGTGGACGACGAAGACGGGACACGGGGACGCCCAGCACCTCGGCGACCTCGACCCGTCGCACGCCGGACTCGAGTACTTCAAGGTCTCGGAGGGGACCGGCCAGCCCGCCGAGCTGTACATCGACCCGGCGAACGGCACGGTCGACTGGCAGCTCGCCGCCTGCTGCGACAACGGCCGCGGAGTCGCCGGCGACATCTGGGCGGGCAACGACGGCGCCGAGGTCTGGTCGGCCTCCGACACCTCGATCCGCGACGAGGCGGGCGCGACGAAGGGGCGTGAACCGTCCTCCGTCAACTTCCTCTCCTGGTGGGACGGCGACCCCGTCCGCGAACTCCTCGACGGCACCCACATCGACAAGTACGGCACGTCCTCGGACACCCGCCTCCTGACCGGATCGGGCGTCCACTCCAACAACAGCACCAAGGCCACCCCGTCGCTGTCCGGCGACATCCTCGGCGACTGGCGTGAAGAGGTCGTCTGGCCGACCAGCGACAACACGGCCCTGCGCATCTACTCGACGCCGTACGAGACGACGACACGCATCACGACCCTGCTCCACGACACGATGTACCGCACAGGCCTGGCCTGGCAGAACACCGCGTACAACCAACCGCCGCACCCGAGCTACTTCCTCGGCAACGGTATGCAGACGGCACCCCGCCCGACGGTCTACACGCCCTGAGCGATCGAGGGGTGCGCGCACCGGTCTCCCGGGCGCGCACCCACGGTCGTCAGCTCACGGTGCAGCTCTGGTCACCCAGCCTGAACGCCGCCGGTTTCGTGTTCGACCCCGACCAACTGCCCGTGAAGCCGAAACCGACGGACGAGCCGGCCGCCACGTTGGCGTTCCAGCCGGTGTTCTTCGCCGTCACCGTCGAACCCGACTGGGTGTAGTCGGCGTTCCACAGTTGCGAGACGGTCTGGCCGTTCGGGAAGGCCCAGTTGAGATTCCAGCCGGACCAGGCGCTCGTGCCCGTGTTGGCGAGCTTGACGTCCGCCTGGAAGCCCCCCGACCACTGGTTGGTGATGGTGTACGTCACCGCGCAGGCACCGGTCGGCGTGGGGTCCGTCGGGTCCGTGGGATCCGTACCCCCGCCTCCGCCGCTGGTGTCGGAGGTGTCGCCGTAGACGACACCCCGGCCGTTCGTCGAGACGTAGACCCGTCCGTACACCCTCGGGTCACCCGTGATCGCCCCGCCTGTCCAACCCCACTGGTGGGCATCGTCGTTGACGCGGGTCCAGGTCACGCCCTTGTCCGTCGAGCGGAAGATGCCCCGGACGCCGGCGATCTTCGCGCTGGTGTACAGGGTCTGGTACGACGCGCCCGCCGCCGCCTTGCCGAACCCGATCGTGTCGGCCTGCTCGACCCCCGCCAGCTTGGCGAAGGTCGCGCCGGAATCGGTGGAGTGCCACAGCCCGTACGGCCCGTCGCTCGCCCCGCCCGCCAGCCAGACATCGCCCTTCGTGCCCGGCAGCGCCTTGAAGCGCACGCTGTCCCCACTGGGCAGACCGGTCGCAGCGGACCCGGTGAAGGTCGCTCCGCCGTCCGAACTCACATAGAACTTGCCCGACTTGAAGCCGTAGAAGGTCTTGGGGTCGACCCGGTCGGACTCGACGATCGCGCCGGACGGGATCCCGCTCGACGCCTGCCACGACGTGCCGAAACCGGTGGTGTACTGCACACCGGCGCCCGCCGGGCTCCACACGAAGCGGCTGCCGTCCGCCGCCGCGGCGACCGTCCCGCCCCCGCTCACCCCTGAAGGGTCCGTCCCGGCGAACCAGTTGGCGCCGTTGTCCGTCGAGAACGCCACATGCGGACCTGAGTCCAGGTTGCCGACGCGCACCACGGTGTTCGGGTTCGTCTCGGCGTAGTCCAGGCTCGTCGTCGACGTGAAGTTCGGGGAGGTGAACATCATCGACGGCACCTTCGTCAGGTCCGTGTGGCGGAAGCCGCCGATGTCACCCAGCGCGCTGAGCAGCGGAGCACCGGACGGCGGAGAGGCGAGGTCCAGCACCGCGGTCTCCTCCAGTCCCTGCACCATCGGCTTGATGGTGAACTGGCCCCCGCTGTCCCAGTTGGCCAGGTTCTCCGTGCCGTAGACCGTCGCGCCGGTGCCGTACATCATGCGGCTGGAGTTGAACGGATCGATCTCCAACGCCTCGGTCATCCAGCCGAGTTTGGGCGACTGCTCCGGCGGCGACGGGTTCGCGCCCCAGGTCAGCCACGGCGACGACGAGACGTCCATCGTGTACCGGTTCGCACGGTTGGGATACGACGTGTAGTCCCACGCCTTCGTCCAGGTGCCACCGCTGTCCGTCGAGCGGAAGATCTGGGTGTCCGGCCACCAGGAACTGTAGGCGGTGGCCATGACGGTGCCGGGCTTCTGCCGGTCGATCGTCAGTCCGCTGAAGCCGTAGTACGTGTCGGCCTCCGCCACCGGGCTGATGTCCGTCCAGGTCCCGGTCGCCGTCGCGTACCGCCACAGCCGGCCCTTGCCGCCGTCGTACGGTCCGCCCTTGTCGCTGTACGCGATATACAGATAGCCGTTGACGGCATCCAGTACCCCCTTGTGCGCCAGGTATCCCGTCGGCTGTCCGGCCAGCCGGGTCCAGGTCGCGCCCGCGTCCGTCGACCGGTACACCGCGTTGTCCTTGTCCGCCACGCCGACGTAGATCGTCTTCGTCGCGGTGCCGGACGTCGCGGTGGACTCGTCGAAGGTGACCCAGACGATGCCCTGGTTGTCGGAGGCGTACCCGCTGGTGTCGGTCGGATCCTGCTGGTAGTTGCCGACGTTGGGGAAGTTCGTCACCTGCGACCAGGTGACTCCCGAGTCCGTCGACCGCCACAGGCCCTTGCCGCTCGGCGCGCCCAGATACAGCACGCTGTTCCTGTTCGGGTCGACCGCCAGGCGCTCGCCCATGCCGCGGCCGGGCATGTTGCCGCCGAGCTTGTAGGGCAGGTCCGTCTTCTGCCAGCTCGCGCCCCGGTCGGCGGAGCGCAGCACGGCCCCGTTGCCCGGATCCCAGCTGTTGGTGTACGTGCCGACCGCCGCGTACACCTTGTTCGGGTCGACGGAGTCGGAGGCCAGGCTCACCACGCCCGTGTGTCCCCAGTCCGCCCAGCCGACCGAGTCCAGCAGGGGCGTCCAGGTCTTGCTCGACTCCTGCCAGCGGTACGCGCCGCCGATGTCGGTGCGCGCGTAGGCGAGGTTCTTCTCCTTGCGGTTGAAGACGATGCCGGGCACGAAGCCGCCGCCGTCGATCCGGGCGTTCTTCCAGGTGTACGACTCTGCGGCGAGCGTCGTCTGCGGGCTGCCGTCCGCGGCCAGTACGGGCGGACTGCCCGCGATCAGGCCGGCGGCGAGCGCCAGAACGGCGGTGAGAATACGGGTTCTTCGCACGGTGGGGGTCCTTCCTCGCGAAGCCATGTGTGCGGGGGGATACGGGACGTGCGACTGCCGGGCGGCCCCCTGTGCGGGTGGGGGCCGCCCGGCCTGGGCCCCGCCGTCAGGTGACGGGGCCACGTACGCGGAACCTTCGAGCCACTCCGGCGAGGGGCGGGCTCCAACCCCGCGCCCCCGAGCCCCGAAGGGACGACCGGGGGCGCGGGGAACTGCGCGACCAGCCACGTCCGGCCCGCAGACGAACCCCGCCATACCCGCGGAGCGCTCAGCGGGGGCTTATTCGAGAAGCTCCGCGTACGAGCCCATGGCCAGGGCGATGTCCGCCTGGGCCCAGAAGCGGTGGTACGTGAACACGGGCGCGGCGCCGCCCGCGAGATAGCTCTCGATCTTCGACCAGGCCGGGTCGTTCTTGTAGAAGGACCGCAGCGAGGCGAAGGTCGAGGAGGAGTTGACCGTGTCGCCGTTCGGCATCTTGCCGCTGAAGGTGCTCGGGACGTACACACCGTCGTCGAAGCGGTTGTAGTCGGCGCGGGTCTCCGGGACCGCGATGCCGAGGGCGTCCTGGTTGTTGGCCCACATACCGTCCAGGAGCGCCTTCGCGGTCGTCTTGGCGTCCGTGTCACCGGACCTGGCGGCGTAGTACGTCAGGGTCTTGGCGTACGCGGCGGCCACGCCGACGTCGTTGGTGTAGTCGGCGACGGTGACATGAAGCCCCGTGTTCGCAGGGGGACTTGACGCGTTCCAGGTGTCGGGCTGGCCCGACCACTGGAGCGTGGAGGGGATCAGGAAGGTGCCGTCCGGGTTGATCGTGGTCTTGGACAGCGCCCAGTCGACCCACTTGTCGAGGACCGCCTTGGCGCTCGCGTTCCCCGTCTGCTGGTAGTACTCGGCGACCCGCTCCATCGACCACGCCTGGAAGCCGAACCACTGGTTGGACGGCGGGTCGTGGTAGACGGGCTGCTGGTCGTAGTACATGCCGTAGAAGGTCGACGTGCCGGTCGGGGGAGTCGCGTAACGGCCCGCCCAACTGTTTGTCGCCCCGCCCGCGATGGCGCCTTCGCTGGACTGCAGCCAGCGGTAGAACTCCAGCTGCCGGGTCAGCGACTTCGCCCAGTCCGCCTGGCCCGTCGCCGACTTGGGCTTCAGGTCGGCGTAACTGCTGAGCGCGTAGGCGGCCAGCGGGTTCTGGTAACCGCCGTGGGTGTGACTGGAGCCGATGCGCCAGGCCCAGCCGGCGCTGGTGTCCGTGGCGCCGCCCCAGGCGTAGTACCAGGACATCAGGTAGTGCGAGGCGTCCTTGCCGGTGCCGGCCGCGCAGGCCGTCGGTCCGACGCAGTTGCCGATCTTCTTGAAGTACTTGTCGTACATCGAGTAGCGCAGGTAGTCGCCCATCTTCGCGGCCTTGCCGACGGTCGCGGAGACGTCACTGCCCTTGCCCTGCGCTCCGGCCCAGACGTCCGCCCAGTACGCGGCCTGCACGGCCCGCGCGTCGGCGTCCGGGGCGTTGGTGAACTTCCACTGCTTCGCGTAGGAGGCGTCGCCGGTGAACAGGTCCAGGTACCCGTTCGTGCCGCCGTACTTGAAGGCATCGCAGGTCGGCTGCGGCACCGTCTCCCACACCGACTCCTGCGCGCCGCGCTGGAAGGTGTTGATGTACGACGGGCCGGTGTCGGTCGGGCCGGCCTCGCACTTGCCGGGCGCGTTGCCGTAGCCGTAGGTGTTGTCGACGTCCTGGAGCCAGTGCATACCGTAGACGTCGTCCGTACCGTATGCGGTCTTCAGTTCACCGGCTATGGGATCCGATCCCACGGACACACCGGTGTCCAGCTTCGCCGGATACTCGTTCGGAGTGTCCAGCTCCGGCGCGTACGTCGCCGGCTTGGAGGCGTTGTAGAACGAGTTGGTCGGCTGGTCGGCGTGGGTGGGGATCATGTACTTCTCCATGATGTCCCAGGCGCCGTTGAACTTGGTCCAGTCGCCGGTGATCTTCCCGTACATCGCCTGAAGCCACAGAAGGTAGCTGTAGGCCTCGGAGGTCGTCTCGTGCCCCTGGTCCGGGGCCTCGACGATCAGTGTCTCGACCGAGTGGTACGGGATGCCCTCGGGGGAGAAGTAACCGCTTGCCGGGTTGGTGATCTTGCCGTAGAGCTCCAGGAACCTGGCGTCGTACGCCTTGGTGCCCGCGATCTCGGTGGCCGTGACCGAGGCCTTCGCGTGCCCGGTGGCCGTCGACTCGAACGTCGCGGCGCCCGTGCCGGAGGCGTTGGCCGTGATGGTCACGTTCTGGGCGGTGCTCCAGTTCGACGGCGTGAAGGTCAGGCTCGCACCGCCCGTCACCGTCAGGCCCGTGTTGCCGGTGGTGCGGGCGGTCGCGACGGTCACATTGGCCGACGGCTGGGTCGACAGCTTCAACGAGTAGGTGCCCGTCTTGCCCTGCTGCACGGCGAGCTGGCTGGTGGAGGCGACCACGGCCGGTCCCGAGACGACCATGATGCCGACCGGGGTCGACGACGCCGAAGCGCCCAGGCTGTCGTACGCCTTGGCGACCAGGGAGTGGCTGCCCACGGACAATCCGGTGGCGGACAGGGTGTACGGCGCGCTCGTGTCCGTACCCAGCAGGGTCGTGTCGTCATAGAACTCGATCTTGCTGATGGTCGCGTTGTCGGCGGCCGCGGCGGTCGCCGCGAGCGGCACCGCGTTCCCCTGGGTGTAGACGGCGCCCGCGGCCGGGCTGGTCAGCACGGCGACCGGCGGCTGGTGAGCGCCGACGCAGGTGGTGCCGTTGACCGCGAAGCTCGCGGGAGCGGCGTTCGTCCCGCTGTAGGTGAACTGCGCGCCCGTGCCGACCGCGGCACCGGCGGCGATCGTCCCGTTGTACGAGGCGTTGTTCACCGTGATCTGCTGACCGGACTGCGACCAGCTGCCGTTCCATCCGTTCGTCAGCTTCTGGTTGCCCGCGTAGGAGTACGTCAGGGCCCAGCCGCTGATCGGGTCGGTGCCCCGGTTGGTGAGGGTCAGGTCTGCGGTGAACCCTGAACCCCAGTCATTGGTCTTGTAGTCCACGCTGCACTGAAGTGCGGCTGCCTGGGCCGGAGTCGTGCTCGTACTCAGCATGGCGAGGGGGAGCGCGAGGGCCGCCAGAGCGGCGGTCCACAGGCGCCGCGCCCCGCGGCGTCTGCGTGAGGGATCCATGGTGCTGGTTCCTCCTTGCGGCTCGGAGAAGTGGGGGGAGGAGCAACAAGCCTTGAACCAGTGGGAGCGCTCCCATAGTGGGGATGGGGGTCGGAGCGGTCAAGGTGCTTGAAGAGTCGAAAAGATTCGACGAGGGATGTTGAGGAAAAGTCAGTGACGCCTCTGTTCTTTGCCAGCACTTGGCGCTAGCTTCGAGACACCAGTGGGAGCGGTTCCATCAGTCGACGCGTCCGTTCACGACGCGCCTGAGCTGCAAGGAGTCGCTCATGCGACACCCCCCGCGTTCAGTACTTTTAGCCGTCTCCGGGGCGGTCGCCCTCGTCGCGGGCGCGCTGTTACCGGTCGTCACGGCACAGGGAGCCGTGCCCGCGTGCACGGTGGAGTACTCGGTCACCAGTCAGTGGGACGCCGGCTTCCAGGGCGCCGTGGGGATAACCAACAACGCGACGGCCTTGAGTAGTTGGACCCTCACCTTCGACTTCGCGGACGGCCAGAAGGTCACCCAGGGCTGGAGCGCCAAGTGGTCCCAGTCCGGCACCACCGTCACCGCCGCGAACGAGAGCTGGAACGGCTCCCTGGGCACCGGCGCCAGCGTCAGCGCGGGCTTCATCGCCTCCACCTCGAAGGCGAACGCCGTGCCGACGACGTTCAAGCTCAACGGCACGACCTGCAACGCCGACACCGCACCGACCCCCACGCCCACCCCCACCACGCCACCCACGACGGACCCGCCGGACACCGGTGACGAGCCGCCCGCACTGCGCGTCCTTGGAAACAAGCTCGTGGACGCCGACGGAAACACCCGTCGTCTGCTCGGCGTGAACCGTTCCGGCGGCGAGTTCATGTGCGTACAGGGGCGCGGCATCTGGGACGGACCGGTCGACGACGCCGCCGTCGAGGCGATCGCCGACTGGAACGTCGACACCGTGCGCATCCCACTCAACGAGGAGTGCTGGCTGGGCCTCTCGAACATCAACTCCGCCTACGGCGGCACCAACTACGTCAACGCGGTCAAGGACCTGGTGACCCGCGTCGAGGCGCACGGCATGACGCCTGTCGTCGAACTGCACTGGAACTACGGCCAGTACACGGGCAACTCGGCCGGCTGCTCGGATGTGCACGCCAGCTGCCAGAAGCCGATGCCCGACATGCAGTACACCCCGTCGTTCTGGACCTCGGTGGCCAACACCTTCAAGAACGACCAGGCCGTCGTGTTCGACCTGTTCAACGAGCCCTACCCGGACCGCGCCACCTCCACGACCACCCAGGCGTGGCAGTGCTGGCGGGACGGCGGCACCTGTCCCGGCATCGGATACGAGGTCGCCGGTATGCAGGATCTCGTCGACTCCGTACGGGCGACCGGCGCCAGGAACGTGATCCTGGCCGGCGGGCTCGCGTACTCCAACGACCTGAGTCAGTGGCTGACGTACAAGCCCTCCGACCCGACCGGCAATCTCGGCGCCGCGTACCACGTCTACAACTTCAACACCTGCGCGAACGAGAGCTGCTGGAACTCCACCCTCGCCCCTGTCGCCGCCCAAGTGCCGCTCGTGGCAGGGGAGATCGGGGAGAACACCTGCTCGCACGGTTTCGTCGATCAGGTCATGAAGTGGTTCGACGACCGCGGTCTGTCGTACCTGGGCTGGACCTGGAACGCCTGGGACTGCTCCACCGGTCCGTCCCTGATCTCCGGCTACGACGGCACGCCCACGGCGTACGGCGCCGGCCTGCGCGACCACCTGCGCGCACTCGACGGATAGGCGCCATCGGACCGATCAGCCGGGTTGATCGACCGGGCCTGAACCCGAGCCGGTCCAACCTCAACTGACGGTCATCAGAGATACCGAAGGAACGAAACGGACAACACCCGCAACCGAGAAGGAAACCCGCACTCATGAGCCGTAGCAGAACAGCGGTACTCGCCGCGCTGGCGCTGGTCGCCGGCGCCTCCGGGACGGCGCTCGCGGTGGTCCCCGGCGATCCGGGCATCGCCGCCATCCCGTGCAGCGTCGACTACAAAGTGCAGAACGACTGGGGCACCGGCTTCACCACCGCCGTCACCGTGACCAACAACTCGGCCGCGAAGTCGAGTTGGTCGGTGAAGTGGGCGTACGCCGGCACCCAGAAGGTGACCAACGCGTGGAACGCGAAGGTCACCCAGTCCGGTACGGCCGTCACCGCCAACAACGAGACCTACAACGGGACGCTCGCGACCGGGGGTTCGGTCAGCTTCGGATTCCAGGGCACCTACACCGGCACCAACGCGATCCCGACCGCGTTCACGCTCGACGGAGTGACCTGCAACGTCGACAGCGGCACCGGCACCCCGACCGACCCCGGCACCCCGACGGGCCCCGGAACCCCGTCCACCAAGGTCGACAACCCCTACGTGGGCGCCAAGGTGTACGTGAACCCCGAATGGTCGGCGAAGGCCGCCGCCGAGACGGGCGGCAGCCGCATCTCCAGCCAGCCGACGGGAGTGTGGCTGGACCGTATCGCCGCCATCAGCGGAGTGAACGGCGGCATGGGGCTGCGCGCCCACCTGGACGCGGCCCTCGCCCAGAAGGGCAGCGGCGAGGAAGTCGTCCAGCTGGTCGTCTACGACCTTCCCGGACGTGACTGCGCCGCCCTCGCCTCCAACGGCGAGCTCGGCCCGACGGAGATCGACAAGTACAAGACGCAGTTCATCGACCCGATCGCGACGATCCTCGCGGACAGCAAGTACGCCGGCCTGCGGATCGTCACCACCATCGAGATCGACTCGCTGCCCAACCTCGTCACCAACACCGGCAGCCGGCCCACCGCCACCGCCGCCTGCGACACCATGAAGGCCAACGGCAACTACGTGAAGGGCGTCGGCTACGCGCTGGACAAGCTCGGCGCGATCCCCAACGTCTACAACTACATCGACGCCGGTCACCACGGCTGGCTCGGCTGGGACGACAACTTCGCCCCGTCCGCCCAGCTCTTCTACCAGGCGGCCACCGCCGAGGGCGCGACCGTCGACGACGTGCACGGCTTCATCACCAACACGGCGAACTACAGCGCCCTGAAGGAGAACAACTTCACCATCAACGACTCCGTGGCCGGCAAGTCGGTGCGCGAGTCCAAGTGGGTGGACTGGAACCGGTACGTCGACGAGCAGTCGTACGCCCAGGCTTTCCGTAACCAGCTGGTCACCGCGGGCTTCAGGTCGAACATCGGCATGCTGATCGACACCTCCCGCAACGGCTGGGGCGGCACCGCCCGGCCCACCGGACCGGGCGCCACAACCAGCGTGGACACCTACGTCGACGGCGGCCGCTACGACCGTCGGATCCACATCGGCAACTGGTGCAACCAGTCCGGCGCCGGTCTCGGCGAGCGCCCGCAGGCGGCACCGGCCGCCGGGATCGACGCGTATGTGTGGATGAAGCCGCCGGGCGAGTCCGACGGCTCCAGCTCGGCCATCCCGAACGACGAGGGCAAGGGCTTCGACCAGATGTGCGACCCGACGTACACGGGCAACCCGCGCAACGGCAACAGCCTGTCGGGCGCCCTGGCGAACGCGCCGCTGTCCGGGCACTGGTTCTCGGCCCAGTTCCAGCAGCTGATGCGGAACGCGTACCCGCCGCTGTAGGGCTGCGCGGCAGTAGCTGGGCGGATCGACAGGCGGATCGACAGGCGAATCGATCCGCACGGCAGTGAGGTGGGACGACGGTGATCCGTCGGGGCCGGTGGTCAGCACTCCCGGGCCGGACCGACCCCGGCGGTCGCCGGTCGTGAACTCCACCGGCGAGCAGTTCCTGTCCGGCCGTTCCCGTTCCTCGGGAGCGGCCGGACATGCGCGATCCGGCTTGCCGTAGGCATCCCGATTTTTGCCGCACCGGCAACAAAGGTGGCCCTGGTCCGGAGCGTCGGCGCACGCTGACGGCACACCGGACGAGAGGCTGACACCATGGCGCACCACCCGCACGAGTCCCACGGCGACCAGCACACCTCGGGCCAAGGCCACGCCCCCGGGCATACGCACGGCCACGGCCACGGCCACGGCCACGGCCACGGCCACGGCCACGGCCACGGCCAGGGTCAGGGCCAGGGTCACGGCACCGACATCGACTGGGCCGAGATGGCCCCGCACCTCGAAGCCCAGGCCGAACTGTTCACGCCCCTGTACGAGCGGGCATTGGCCTGGCTCGGGAAGGAGGTGACCGAGCCGGGGCTGATCGTGGATGTGGGCAGTGGCCCCGGGGTCGTCTCCTGTCTGTTCGCCGAGACGTTCTCCGGTGCGCGTATCACGGCCGTCGACGGTTCCGTACCGCTGCTGGAGCGGGCGCAGCAGCGAGCCGACCGCCTCGGGTACGGCGACCGTTTCGACGCCCTGGCCGGCGAACTTCCCGATGTACTGGTCGAGTTGGACTATCCGGCCGATCTGCTGTGGGCCGGCCGCAGTCTGCACCACCTGGGCGACCAGCGCGCCGCCCTGGCCGCCTTCGCGGAGCGCCTCGCGCCCGGCGGCACGTTGGCGATCATGGAGGGCGGCCTGTCGGCCCGGTTCCTGCCACGCGACCTCGGCTTCGGGCGGCCCGGCCTGGAGGCACGGCTCGACGCCCTGCAGGAGGAGTGGTTCGCGCGGATGAGGGCCGAGCTGCCCGGTTCGGTCGAGGAGGCGGAGGACTGGGCGGCGCTGCTCGGCGCGGCCGGCCTGAAGCACACCCGTGCCCGCAGCTTCCTGCTCGATCTGCCGGCGCCCGCCTCCGGCCGGGCCCGCGCCTACATCGCCGCGTCCCTGTCGCGGTTGCGGGACGTCTTCGGGGACACCCTCGGCCCCGACGACCGCGCCACGCTGGACCGGCTGGTCGACCCGCAGGACGAGGCGGGCGTGCACCGCAGGGCCGACGTGTTCGTGCTCGCGGCGCATACCGTGCACACGGCGGTGAAGCCGGTCCAGTAGACGGCCCGGTGGGTCAAGTCGGCCTGGCGGAACTTGACTTGGAGAGCGCTCCAAGTGATGGACTGCGTGCCGCGCGACGAACGTCGAGCTACGAACTTCGCGCGGGAGTCACTGGCAATGAGCTGCGCGACGCAGCAGCCGGCATACGCGGCCAACACGCGCGGCCGACGCAATGGGGGGCACACCATGAGCAACGTACCGGGCACTTCGGAGTCTCGGGTCGCACTGATCACCGGCGGCGGCAGCGGCATCGGCGCCGCCGTCGCGCGGCAACTGCTGGACGCCGGGTACCGGGTCACGGTCACCGGGCGCGGCCAGGAGCGGCTGCGCGCCTTCGCCGCGGAACTCGGTGAGCCGAAGGGGCTGCTGACGCTGGCCGGGAACGCCGCCGACTACGACTGTGTACAGTCGGCGGTCGACCGTACGCTTGAGGAATACGGGCGACTGGACACAGTCGTCGCCAACGCGGGGACCGCCACCCACGACTCGGTCGCCGAGGGCGACCCGGCCGGGTGGACCGACATGGTCCTGACGAACGTACTCGGCCCCGCCCTCCTCATCCGGGCGTCGATCGACGCGCTCAAGGAGACCCGGGGGCGGATCGTGCTGGTCGGCAGTGTCGCCGGCTTCGTGCCCACCCCGGGCAATATCTACGGGGCGACGAAGTGGGCGGTGACCGGCCTCGCGGAGAACACCCGCCGCCAGGTCACCGAGTGGGGTGTCGGCGTGACGCTGATCGCGCCCGGCCGGGTGGAGACCCCCTTCTGGGACAGCTACGGCAGCCTGCCGCCCGGGCAGCTGCTGACCGCCGACCAGATCGCCGACTCCGTCGTGTGGGCCATCGGGCAGCCGGCGGGCGTCGACATCAACACCGTCGTCGTACGGCCGATCGGGCAGCCCAACTGACGAGCCTGCCGACGCGTCGAGGGCGCCCCCGGG